>DASXJJ010000001.1:0-16996 GCA_036497465.1 Pseudonocardia sp.
GACCGAGGCGCACCCCGGAGCGCATCAGCGCCACCAGGTCGAGCCACAGGTCGTCCCACTGCTCGCGGCGCAGCTCGCGGCCCGACAGCATCGGGTCGAGCCCCTGCCGGAACAGCACCTCGGCCCGGTACACATTGCCGACCCCGGAGATCACGTCCTGGTTCATCAGCAGCACGGCCAGCGGTGTGCGGGACCGGGAGACGCGGGTCCACGCCCGGTCCGGGTCGGCGTCCGTGCGCAGCGGGTCGGGGCCGAGCCGGGCGCGGATCCGGTCGGCCTCGTCGTCGTCGATCAGCTCGCACGCCGTGGGGCCGCGCAGGTCGGCGTACTCCGTGCCGCCGACCATCCGCATCCGCACCTGGCCGCGCGGGGGCTCGGCGGGCAGCGAGTTCTGGGTGAACGTGCCGTACAGGCCCAGGTGCACGTGCACCACCAGGTCGGGCCCGTAACGGTGGAACAGGTGCTTGCCGTGCGCCTCGGCGCGCTCCAGCACCCGGCCGTCGACCACCTCGGCGGAGGTGGCGAACCGGCCCTGCGGGCTGGACACCTCCACCGGCTTCCTGCCGAACCGCCGCTGGTGCAGCCGGGCCAGCCGGTGCAGGGTGTGCCCCTCGGGCATCAGCTCGGCAGGCCGGTGATCTTCCCGGTCGACTCGTAGTCGGCCAGCAACGCGATCCGCCGCACGTGGCGCTCCCCCTCGGAGAACGGGGTGGCCAGGAACGCCTCCGCGATCTCGCAGGCCTGCTCGACGGAGTGCATCCGCGCGCCGATGCCCGCGACCTGCGCGTTGTTGTGCTCCCGGGCCAGCGTGGCGGTTTCGACGCTCCACGTCAGCGCGGCGCGGCAGCCGGGCACCTTGTTCGCGGCGATCTGCTCGCCGTTGCCGGAGCCGCCCAGCACGAAGCCGAGGCTGCCCGGGTCGGCCACCACCCGGCGCGCGGTCTCCAGGCAGAACGGCGGGTAGTCGTCGTCCGGGTCGTACTGGCTCGCGCCGATGTCGACGATCTCGTGACCGGCGCCGCTGAGGTGCTCGATGAGCCGGGCCTTCAGGTCGAAGCCGGCGTGGTCGGAGCCGAGGTAGACGCGCACAGCGCTACATCCTGCCAGTCCGGCGCGGGTCCGGCCGCGGTGCCACCATCGCGGGCGTGATCAGCCGGGACGACGTGGGCAGCTGGGTGGAGCTGGGCGACGGGGTGTTCGCCCGCCGGTACGCCGAACTGGACCTCACCGTGGGGCTGGTGCTCGGCTCCGCGCGGGCGCTGGTGATCGACACCCGGGGCGACGGGGTGCAGGGCGCGGAGCTGGCGGCCTCGGTCCGCTCGCTCACCGGGCTGCCGCTGACCGTGGCGCTCACCCACGCGCACTTCGACCACTGCTTCGGCACCTCGGCCTTCGTGCCCGCCCCGGTGTACGCCCAGCGCGGGTGCGCCGCGGCGCTGGCCGGCACCGCCGAGGCGCAGCGGGCGGAGTGGGTGGCGCACTACCGAGGGCACGGCCGGCCGGACACCGCCGACGCGCTGGCCGCCGCGACCGTCGTACCGCCCGGGCACCTGGTGGACCGGGTCGCCGGGCTGGACCTCGGCGGGCGCGCGGTGCGGCTGCTCCATCCCGGCCCCGGGCACACCGACCACGACCTGGCGGTGCACGTGCCGGACGCGGCCGTGGTGTTCGCCGGTGACCTGGTGGAGCAGGGCGCCCCGCCGGACTTCACCGACGCCGACCCGTCCCGCTGGCCGGCCGCGCTGGACCGGCTGCTGGCGCTGCGGCCGGGCACCGTGGTCCCCGGGCACGGCGACCCGGTGCCCGCGTCGTTCGTGGCGATCCAGCGCGCGGAGCTGGCCGAGGTGGCCGCGCTGTGCGCCCGGGTCAGCGGTGGCGAGCTGTCCCCGGCGGCCGCCGAGCACCTCGGCCCGTACCCGCCGGACTCCATTCGGGTGGCACTGTGCCGAGCTGCGACTACGGACAGTGAGTAACACTGACGTAACCACGGAAACACTTCACCCTTCTAGGTTGCCCCCATGGGTGGCATGCGGATCGGCGTCGAGGAGGAGTTCCACGTCGTGGACCTGGCCACCAGGCAGGCCGCGCCCGAGGTGGACGCGTTGCTGGGGCGGCTGGGAGCGGAGGGGTTCGCCCCCGAGCTACAGCGCTCCCTGGTGGAGACGAACACCCCGCCGGCCGGCACGCTGGACGAGCTGCGCGGCGACCTGGTGCGGTTGCGCGGCGAGCTGGCCGACGCCGCCGACCCGCTCGGCCTGGGCGTGGTCGCGGCCGGTTCGGTGCCGCTGACCAACCCGGCCGACACCGACGTGTCGCACGGCGCGCGGTACGCCCACATGTCCCGCGAGTACCAGATGCTGGCCCGCGAGCAGCACATCTGCGGGGTCCAGGTGCACGTCGACATGCCCGACCGGGACGTGGCGGTCGACGTCATGCAGCGGGTCGGGCCGTGGCTGCCGGCGTTCCTGGCGCTGTCCGGGAGCTCTCCCTACTGGCAGGGCGCCGACTCCGGCTACGCCAGCTCGCGCACCCTGGTCTGGCAGCGCTGGCCGACCGCGGGCCCGCCCGCGCCGCTGGCCGACGCCGCCGAGTACGACGCGCTGATCGACGCCCTGGTCGCATCCGGGACGATCAGCGACCCGGGGATGGTGTACTTCGACGTCCGGCCCTCGGCGCACGTGCCGACCCTGGAGCTGCGGGTCTGCGACGCGTGCCCGTCGGTGGACACGGTGGTGCTGCTGGCCGGGATGTTCCGCGCGCTGGCCGCGCACGCCGTGGCCGAGCGGGAGGCCGGGCTGCCGCTGCCCGGGATCCGGCACGAGCTGCTGCGCGCGGCGACCTGGCGGGCCGCCCGGTCCGGCCTGGAGAGCGACCTGGTCGACCTGCACGCCGACGGCGGCCCCGCGCTGCTGCCCGCCTCGGCCATCATCGACCAGCTGCTCGACCTGGTCCGGGGACAGCTCGAGGACGCGGGCGACTGGGCGCAGGTGCGTGGGCTGGCCGACGCGGCGGTGGCCAGGGGCAGCGCGGCCGCCCGCCAGCGCCGCGCGTTCGGCCGGCGGGGCGAGTACCGCGACGTGGTGGACGTGCTGATCGCCGAGACGCAGGGCTGGCCGCAGCCGAGGACGCCCCCGCCCACCTCCCCGCCCCGACTGCCCACCGTGCTCGCCGGTTACCGGCCCACCGGGTTCGACGAGGTGGTCGCGCTGGGCGGCCGGGTGCTGCCCCGGTACGGCTGGCTGTTCCGGGCGCTGGACCGGATCGGGCTGGACGGCCTGGCGCTGCGCGAGCTGGAGCGCGACACCGAGCAGCGGGCGCGCGGCGTCACGTTCCGGGTGTCCGACACCGGCGACGACCAGCTGTTCCCGCTGGACCTGATCCCCCGGATCGTCTCCGCCGACGACTGGACCACGCTGCAGGCCGGCCTCACCCAGCGGGTGCGGGCGCTGGAGGCGTTCCTGGCCGACGTGTACGGCGAGCGCGCGGCGATCGAGGACGGCATCGTCCCGGCGTCGCTGGCCGGGCCGGCGCACGGCTGGTCCGAGCACGGTCTGCTGGCCAGGCCCGGCATCCCCCGGGCGGCGGTCAGCGGGATCGACCTGGTGCGCGACGACGGCGACCGGTGGCTGGTGCTGGAGGACAACCTGCGGGTGCCCTCGGGCATCGGCTACGCGATCACCAGCCGGCGTCTGGTGCGCAGCGTGCTGCCCGAGCTGGAGCCACCCGCCGGTGTGGTACCGGTGGAGGGCGTGCCGGAGCTGCTGCACAAGACGCTGCTGGCCGCGCTGCCGCCGAAGGCGGGGCCGGACGGGGTGGTCGCGGTGCTCACCGCCGGCCCGGTCGACGCGGCGTTCTACGAGCACCGGCTGCTGGCCGAGAGCATGGGCGCCCCGCTGGTGCTGCCGGGCGAGCTCGAGGTGGCCGACGACGGTGTGGTCACCCACCGCCCGGACCACGGGCCGGCCCAGCGGGTCGACGTGCTGTACCGGCGGCTGGACGAGTCGACGCTGCTCGCCGCCACCGGAGCGGACGGCCGGCCGCTGGCCGCGCCGCTGTTCGACGCCATCTCCGACGGCACGGTCAGCCTGGTCAACGCGCTCGGCAACGGCATCGGCGACGACAAGGCGGTGTACGCCCACCTGCCGGCGATGATCTCCTACTACCTGGGCGAACGGCCGCTGCTGGACAACGTGCCGACCCTGCACTGCGCCGACCCGGACAGCCTCGCCGAGGTGCTGCGCCGGCTGGACGAGCTGGTGCTCAAGCCGGTCGACGGCTACGGCGGACGGGGCATCGTGATCGGTCCGTACGCCGACGCCGCCACCCTCGCTCGGGTGCGGGCGCAGGTGCGCGCCGATCCGGACGGGTGGGTGGCCCAGGAGATGGTCCGGCTGTCCACCCACCCCACGTTCGCCGGCGAGCACATCGAGCCGAGGGCGGTCGACCTGCGCGGGTTCGTGTTCCACGGCGAGCGCCCCGAGCTGGCGCCGGCCGCGCTCACCCGGGTGGCCCCGGCCGGCAGCCTGATCGTCAACTCCTCGCGCGGCGGCGGTGCGAAGGACACCTGGATCCTGCGCTGACTGTCGGGACGACACACCCTTAGTCAGAAGTGAGTATCAACAACCTCGGACCTCGGAGCTGTCGCGGATGGCCGCTAGATTCCGTTCAGGATTGACCACACAGCGCCGAGGGAGACCGAGATGCGAGTCCGATCGCTGATCGCCGATGGCCCGTCATCGATCGGTGCCCGTGCCCGGCAGAGCCGGTGGAATCTGCTGGGGCGGACGTTTCCCGACCTCGAGTCGCTCCGGGTTCTGGACCTCGGTGGTACTGCCTACAGCTGGCTGGCGTGCCCGGTCAGGCCGAAGTCCGTGACCTTGCTGAACCTTCACGGCGCCGAGCTCACCGTGCGCCACGAGAACGAAGAGCTCCCGGAGTGGTTCTCGCTCGCGGCCGGGGACGCCTGCGACCCGCCCGCCGAGATCCGCTCGAACGGCTACGACTTGATCTTCTGCAACTCGCTGATCGAACATGTTGGCGGCGCGAGCCGTCGGCGGCTGCTTGCCGACTTCATCCGAGAATCCTCACCTCGCTACTGGGTGCAAACGCCCTACCGTTATTTTCCGATCGAACCGCATTGGATCTTTCCAGGCTTTCAGTTTCTTCCGCTGTCGACGAGAGCCGCGCTCTCGCGTCGATGGCCGCTGATGCATACGCGAGCAGCCGACTGGCGCGGAGGCGTCGAGGCCGCACTGGACGTCGAGCTGCTCAGCCTGACCGAGCTTCATTACCTCTTCCCCGACGCAGCCGTCGCGAAGGAGCGGTTCGCGGGCCTAACGAAGAGCATCGTCGCCTACCGCACCTAGGCCGGCCGCGGATCAGCCGGTGAAACGGTGCTCGCCGGTCCAGCCGGGATCGCCGCTGGTGGCGAACCGCACCCAGGCGCCGTGCACCTCCTCGCCCAACGTCTCCGGAACGTCCGGCCCGAGCAGCCCGCCGGGCGAGCGCAGCGCGGGCAGCCCGGTGGTGCCGAACACGAACGGCAGCTCGACGGCGTGGCAGGCGCCGTACGGACCGTCGCGCCAGTCGAACAGGTAGCGGTGCGCCCGGCCGCCCGCCGCGGCGTGCGCCGAGACCAGCCGCTCGCTCGCGGAGCGGAACAGCTCGTCGATGGCCTCCTCCCGTTCCGGGTCCTGGTACAGCCGGGCCTCCTGGGAGGTGTTGCCGACCAGCAGCTCCACCCCGCCGTGCACCTCGGCGCCCTCCAGCACCACGGCCAGCGGCGCCAGGCCGCCCAACGCGCCGGGCACCAGCGCCGGCAGGCACGCCACCAGCCGCTCGTCCGGCACCTCGGCGAACGCCTCCACCGTGGCCGGCACGTCGAGCACCCCGGCCAGCTGCCGCCCGACCGCCGCCGCCCGGTCCGGCTCGAGCCCGTGCAGCCCGCCGCTCTGGCTGATCGCGCGCCGGAACAGCCCGTCGGCGGCGGGTTCCGTGAGCAGCGCGCCGACGATCATCCCGCCGGCGGACTGGCCGCACACGGTGACCTGGTCGGGGTCGCCGCCGAACGCCGCGATGTTGTCCCGCACCCAGCGCAGCGCGGCGAGCACGTCCAGCAGGCCGCGGTTCTCCGGCGCACCGGGCAGCGACAGCCAGCCGGGCACCCCGAGACGGTAGTTGCAGGTCACCAGCACGACGCCGGCCCGGGCGAACGGGGCGCCGTGGTAGGCCGACGCGGCTCCGCTGCCGGCCAGGAACGCCCCACCGTGCACGAACACCAGCACCGGCGCCTTCCCGGACGTCGACGGGGTCCACACGTTGACCGTCCGGTAGTCGTCGCCGGGCACCCAGCGGTGCACCACCGGCTCCATGTCCAGCCCGCCGAACCGGCGGCGGTCCGGCATCGGCGCCGTCGGCCCGAACCCGGTGGCGTCCCGCTCGCCCACCCACGGGTCGGCCGGACCGGGCGCGGCGAAGCGGGCGGCCCCGGTGGCTGGCGCGGCGTAGGGCACGCCGAGGAACGCCGAGCCGGACCCCCCGTCGGCACCGTCGAGCCCGCGCAGCAGCCCCCCCCGGGATCTCCAGTCGCACGCCGCTCATCCGAACGCCGCCCACTCGGTGATCGCGTAGCCGTCGCCGTTCCTGCGCAGCTCGAGCGCGCCGGCCGCCGGGAAGTGCGCCGGCAGCAGCAGCGCGCCGTCGTCGGCCACCGTGTCGAGCACCCGCCGCCTGCTGGCCTCGGCGCGCTTCTCGTCCTCGTCCAGGCACGGGCACACGTGCGGCTCGAGGACCTGCAGCGGCGTGTGCAGCAGGTCGCCGACGAACGCCGCCCGGTCGGAGCCGGAGCGCAGCCACAGCACCGCCGACCCGGGGGTGTGCCCGGGCGCGGGCTCCAGGCGCAGGTTCGCGTCGACGACGTGGCCGTCCGCCCACTGGTCGACCATCCCGGCGTCCAGCACCGGCGCCACGCTGTCGGCGAACACCCCGGCCATCCTCGGCCCGGACCGGGTGTCGTGCCCGTTCGCCGGGTTCCAGTAGTCCACGTCGACCCGGGGCATCAGGTGCCGCGCGTTCGGGAACGTGGGCACCCACGTCCCGTCCACCCGCCGGGTGTTCCAGCCGACGTGGTCGCCGTGCACGTGCGTGGTCACGACCAGGTCAACGTCCTCCGGGCGCACCCCGGCGGCGGCCAGGTTGTCCAGGTAGGCGGTGTCCAGGTGGTCGAACACCGGCATGCCCGGCCGCTCCTTGTCGTTCCCGGCGCCGGTGTCGACCAGGATGGTGGCGCCCTCGCTGCGCAGCACCCAGGTCTGCAGGGCGGCCACCATCTCGTCGGCCCCGGTGTCCCAGAACTCCGGCGCCAGCCAGTCCTCGTTCCGGCGCCACAGCTGCTCGTCGACGTCGGGGAAGACGAACTGCCGGGGCAGCCCCAGATGGCGTTGCTCGAACACCCGGGTGATCTGGACGTCGCCCAGGGTGATGGTGTCGGTGCGGGTCATGCGCCCGAGTCTGCCGATCACCCGGCTGCCCCGCCCGGCAGGACCCCGCGACTCCGGACACTGAGACTCCCGCGTCACACGGGTGAAACACCGGGCACTCAGGCTGGGGGTATGTGCGGCATCGCGGGCGAGCTCCGGTTCGACGGGACGGCGGCCGACCCGGCGCCGGTGGCGCGGATGTGCGAGGTGATGGTGCCCCGGGGCCCGGACGGCAACGGGCTGTGGGCATCCGGGCCGATCGCGCTGGGCCACCGCCGACTGAAGATCATCGATCTGTCGGAGAAGGGCGCGCAGCCGATGGTCGACCCCGAGCTCGGGCTGACCGTGGTGTTCAACGGCTGCATCTACAACTACCGCGAGCTGCGCGACGAGCTCGCCGGTCACGGCTACCGGTTCTTCTCGCACTCCGACACCGAGGTGATCGCCAAGGCCTACCACCGCTGGGGCACTGCCTGCGTCGAGCACTTCCTCGGCATGTTCGCGTTCGCGGTGGCCGAGCGGGACAGCGGCACCGTGGTGCTGGCCCGCGACCGGCTGGGTATCAAGCCGCTGTACCTGTGCGAGACGGCAGGGCGGCTGCGGTTCGCCTCGACGCTGCCCGCGCTGCTCGCGGCGGGCGACGTGGACACCTCGGTCGACCCGGTGGCGCTGCACCACTACCTGAGCTTCCACTCCGTGGTGCCGGCGCCGAGGACCATCCTGGCCGGGGTGCGCAAGCTGCCGCCCGCCACCGTGCGGGTGATCACCGCCGACGGCACGGGCACCGAGCACCGCTACTGGTCGGCCGCGCACGCCCGGCGCCCCGAGCACGCCGGGAGGTCGGCGCGGGACTGGGCGGACGAGGTGCTCGTCACGTTGCGACGCGCGGTCCGGCGGCGGATGGTGGCGGACGTCCCGGTCGGCGTGCTGCTCTCCGGCGGCATCGACTCCAGCGTGATCGTGGCGCTGCTGGCCGAGGAGGGTCAGCGCGGGCTGCGGACGTTCAGCGTCGGGTTCGAGGCTGCCGGGGGCGAGTCCGGGGACGAGTTCCAGTACTCCGACCTGGTCGCGGAGCACTTCGGCACCGACCACCAGCAGATCATGGTGCCGTCCGAGCGGCTTCTGCCCTCGGTGGACGCCGCGATCGCGGCCATGAACGAGCCGATGGTCAGCCACGACTGCGTGGCGTTCTACCTGCTGTCCGGGGAGGTGTCGAAGTCGGTCACCGTGGTGCAGTCCGGGCAGGGCGCGGACGAGGTGTTCGCCGGTTACGACTGGTACCCGCCGCTGGCCGACGTGCCCCGCGACCGGGCGGTCGAGGCGTACACCCGGGTGTTCGTGGACCGGCCGCACCCCGAGCTGGCCTCGATCGTCGAGCCGGACCTGCTGCTGGGTGCCGACGCCAGCGGCGAGTTCGTGGCCGAGCACTTCGGCATGCCCGGGGCGGACGGCACGCTGGACGCCGCGCTGCGCCTGGACAGCTCGATCATGCTGGTGGACGACCCGGTGAAGCGGGTGGACAACATGACGATGGCGTGGGGCCTGGAGGCCCGGGTGCCGTTCCTGGACCACGAGCTGGTGGAGCTGGCGGCGGCCTGCCCGCCGGAGCTCAAGCTGGCCGACGGGGGCAAGGGCGTGCTCAAGCAGGCCTGCCGGGGCGTGGTGCCGGATGCGATCATCGACCGGCCGAAGGGGTACTTCCCGGTGCCGGCGATCCGTCACCTGTCCGGGGGGTTTCTGGACCGGGTCCGGGACGCGGTGACCGCGCCCTCCGCCAAGTCACGCGGTCTGATCAGGGCCGACTACCTCGACCACATGCTGGCCGCGCCCAACGACCACCGCACCACCTTGGGCTCCAACGCGTTGTGGCAGGTAGCGCTGCTGGAGATGTGGCTGCAGGAGAGGGGGATCGGATGACCGACAACGACGCCGGCGCCGGCGCCGGCACGGGCGTCGGCTCGGTCCTCGACGGGGGACCCGCGCGGGAACCGGGAACGGTGCGCGACTTCGCCGACCACCGCGCGCGGGGACGCCGCCGGCCGGCCGACCGCTCCCCCGCCCGCGCCACCCGCCGCACGAACCCCGCGCTCTCCCCGGACGGGCGCACGCTGGCCTTCGTGTCCGACCAGGACGGGCTGCCGGCGCTGTGGCTGGCCGACGTCGCCGACCTGGCCGAGGCTTGCGCGGCGGCCGACCTGGCCGAGGCGGCCGGCGAGGCGGCCGTCGCCGAGCTCGCCGACGGGGCCCGCGGCGGGGTGACCGAGGCGGCCGACGAGCTCGCCGAGGCGCCGGCCGTGCGGCTGGACACCGGATCGGAGCACGTGCGCGCGGTCAGCTGGTCGCCCGACGGGCGCTGGCTGGCCTGCCTGGTGGCCCCGTTCGGCGGCGAGCACACCCAGGTGCGGGTGCTGCGCGCGGACGGCACCGGGTTGCGCACGCTGGCCGGCGGGGCGCCCGGCACGGCGGGCACGCTCGGCGCGTGGCGGCAGGACGGCCGGGCGCTCGGGGTGGCCGAGACGAGCCGCCGGGACGGGGCCGGGGAGGCGCGCGCCTACGCGGTCGACCCGGACACCGGCGCGCGCACCGAGCTCGCCGCCGGAGCGGCGGCTGCGGTGTGCGCGCTGCACGCCGACGGCAGGCGCGCGGTGGTCCGGCTGGGCCGGCGAGGCGCGCGGCAGCTGTTGCTGGTGGACGTGCCCACCGGGCGGCTGGTGCCGCTGCTGACCGGAGCCGGGTACTCGGACGGGGGTGCTATCGGAGGCACCGCCGGAGCCGCGGACGGCAGCACCGCCGGAGGCACCGACCGCAGCACCGCCGCGAATAGCGCGGACGGCGCGGACGGCGCGGACGCCACCGTCGCGGACGCCCGGTTCGCCGCCGACGGCGACCGGCTGTACCTGCACACCGACTCCGGCCGGCAGCGCGCCGCCCTGCTCACCGTGCCGCTGGGCGCCGTGGCCGACGCGGGCGGCGACCTGCTGGCGGGCCGGCCCACGGAGGTCGCCGCCCGCCCGGACGCCGACGTCGACCTGTTCAGCCTGTGCGCCACCCCCGCCGGGATGCGGGTGGCCGTGGTGTGGAACGTCGGCGGCTGCAGCACCGTCGAGGTGCTCGACCCGGGGGACCGGCCGGCTGTGCCCGACTCCGAGGCGGGCGAGCGTGCGCCGGTCGAGGTGGTCGCCGCCTGTGCGTTCTCCCCGGACGGCCGCTGGCTGGTGCTGGGCGTCGAGAGCCCGAGCCGGCCGCCGTACGTGGCCCGGCGGGCGGTGGCCGACCTGCTGCCGGGCGACCCCGCCCGGCGGGCGCTCGGCGGCCCGGCCCGGCGAACGGGCGGTGCCCCGGTTCAGCCGCTGGTCCCCCGCGTGGCGCCCCGGTTCGACGGCGCCGAGCCGGTCACCCCGGTGGCGCTGAGCTTCCCCGGCGAGGACGGGTTGCCGCTGTCCGGCTGGTGGTACGCGCCGCGCGGCCAGTCCGCGCCGCTGGCCCCGGTCTCCGACGCCCCGGCCGAGGCGCAGCAGCGGGCCACTCCCGCGCCGGCCGGCCGGCCCGCCGTGCTGTGGCTGCACGGCGGGCCCGAGGCGCAGGAGCGCCCGACGTTCGCCCCGCTGTTGCAGGCCCTGGTGGCGGCAGGGGTGTCGGTGTTCGCGCCGAACGTGCGCGGGTCCTCCGGCTACGGCCGCGAGTTCGTGAACGCGGACAACGGCGACCGGCGGTTCGCCGCGATCGCCGACGTGGCGGCCGCCGCCCGGTTCCTGACGGCCAGCGGGCTGGTCGACGACGGCCGGATCGGCGTGGCCGGCCGCTCCTACGGTGGGTACCTGACCCTGGCCGCGCTCGTCCGCTACCCGGAGCTGTTCCGGGTGGGCGTTGACGTGTGCGGGATGGCCGACCTGGAGACCTTCTTCGCCTACACCGAGCCGTGGATCGCCACCGCCGCCACCACCAAGTACGGCGACCCGGAGCGGGACCGCGCGCTGCTGCGCGAGCTGTCGCCGCTGCGGCACATCGAGCGGCTGTCCGCGCCCCTGATGGTGGTGCACGGCGAGCACGACACGAACGTCCCGCTGGTCGAGGCCGAGCAGGTGGTCGGGGCGCTGCGCGAGCGGGGTGCCTCGCCCCGGCTGCTGCTGTTCCCGGACGAGGGCCACGAGATCCACGGCACCGACAACCGGGCCACGTTCGTCCGCGAGGTGGTCAGCTGGCTGGCCGGCCACCTGCGGGAGGTCGACGAGCGCACCGCGTGACCGGGCCGCTCACCGCGTGTCTCACCGCGCATCGCGGGTGAACGCCGTCATCACCAGCTTGCCGTCCGCGCCCGGCACCACGGTGAACTGGTAGCGCTCCACGCTGACCGAGCCGCTCTTGGGCACGAACCGCAGCGAGGCGCGCACCGTCTTGCCGTCGACCGCGGTCGGGTCGGTGGCGAAGCTGACCGCCGAGATCGAGCCGTAGAACCGCCGGTAGCTGGCGAACCCGTCGGACGCCGCGCGGGCCTGCGTCCCGAGCATCGACCAGGCCTCCGCCGGCTGGTCGGGCAGCAGACCGTAGTAGTCGCGGACGAAGTCCTCCAGGTCGGACGCCGACGGATCGGTGATCACCGGACGGTTCGGTCCGGCCGCCGACGAGGTGCTGCCCGGCGCCAGCGTGCCCAGCGCGCCGGACCGGTACGCGGTGAACCCCGCGGCCAGCAGCAGCACGACGAGGGCGGCGACCGCCCACGTCCGCCGGCTCCACCGGCGGTGCCGCCCGCCGGAGCCCTCGGCGGCCGGGGGCCGCGCCGGACCGCCCGGGCGCCGGGTTCCCGGTCCGGGCGGCCTGACCCGCGGCACCGGCACCCCGGACGGCCCGGCCGGGTCCGGCGCCGACCCGGGGCCGGCGCCGGACCCGCGCGGAGGCTGTGGCGCGGAGACACCCGGGTCGGTTCCGGCGTCGATCGGTGCGCCGCCCCGGCCGGCGTCGACCGGTAGCCGCCCCCGCCCGGCCGAGGGCACGGCCGGCGCCGGCGTCCCCCCGGGAGCCGGCTGGGGCACCGAGGCCAGGTCGACGCGGGTGCCGGTGGCGCCGGTGCGCCGCTGCTCGGCCGACCGGCCCGCGTACAGCTCGGTGTCCTCGCGGGCGCCGGCGAGAAGGCCCAGCTCGTCGCGCGCACCCCGGGCGGACGGCCGCTCCGCCGGGTCGGAGCGCAGCATGTGCAGCAGCGCGTCGGTCAGCGGGCCGGCGCGTTCCGGCGGCCGGATCGAGCCGGCGCCGACCTTGTACAGCAGTGCGTAGGCGTTCTCGTCCAGCCCGAACGGCGGCTCGCCCTCCACCGCCGCGTACAGGGTCGCGCCCAGCGCGAACACGTCGGAGGCCGCCGTCGGCGTCTCGCCCCTGGCGACCTCCGGGGCGAGGTAGGCGGGGGTGCCGGCGATCAGCCCGGTGCGGGTGAGCTGCACGTCGTCGGTGGCCCGGGAGACGCCGAAGTCGGTGATCTTGACCACGCCGTCCGAGCCGATCAGGACGTTCCCCGGCTTGATGTCGCGGTGCACGATGCCGGCGGCGTGCGCGGCGGCCAGCCCGTCGGCGATCTGCCGGCCGATGTCGGCGGCCACCACCGGGTCGAGCGTGCCCTCGGTGTCGACCACCTTGCCCAGGGTGCGCGACGGCAGGTACTCCATCACCAGCCACGGCGCGTCGTCGTGCAGCACCACGTCGAACACCGCGATGGCGTGCGGGTGTTGCAGCCGCGCGGCGAGCCGGCCCTCGCGCAGGATCCGCTGCCGGGCCTCGTCGTACCCGGCGCCCCGGGTGTCCACGAAGCCTGGCGCCCCCGGTTGGAGCAGCAGTTGCTTGACCGCGACCGTGCGGCCGAGAAGGTCGTCGGACGCGCGCCACACCGCGCCCATCGAGCCCGCGCCGACCCGTTCCTCGAGCCGATACCGCTGCGCGAGGACCACGGGCCGCGCGTCACCGGTCGAAGTCATCACACCCAGGGTATTCCGCTCGCGAACCGCCCGCGTTACCCACTACGGCCCGGAAACCGTGCCGGACCGGTGTGAGGTCCGGCACGGCCGGCCCTCAGTCGAAGATCGGGTCCTCGGTGCGGGTGCGCTTGAGCTCGAAGAAGTGCGGGTAGTCGGCCAGCGTGCGGGCCGCGTCGAAGATCCGGCCGGCCTCCTCGCCGGTGGGCACCTTGGAGATGACCGGCCCGAAGAAGGCGACGCCGTCGACGTGGATCGTCGGGGTGCCCACGTCCAGCCCGACCGGGTCCATCCCCGCGTGGTGGCTGGCCTTCAGCTCGTCGTCGAGGTCGGTGCTGTAGGCGGCGTCGGCCAGCGACGGGGGCAGGTCGAGCTCGGCCAGCGACTCCTTGATCACGACGTCGAAGTCCTTGTTCTGCTGGTTGTGGATCCGGGTGCCCATCGCCGTGTACAGCGGCTCCAGGATCTCCGGGCCGCGCTCCTTGGCCGCCGCGATACACACCCGCACCGGACCCCAGGCCTTCTCCATCATCTCCTGGTAGCGCTCCGGCAGCTCACGGCCGCTGTTCAGCACCGACAGGCTCATCACCCGCCAGGTCAGGTCGATGTCCCGGACCTTGTCCACCTCGAGGATCCACCGGGAGGTCAGCCACGCCCACGGGCACAGCGGGTCGAACCAGAAGTCGACGGTGGCCTTGCCGGTGGTGGTGCTCTCGGACATGGAACTCCCTCTCGTGTGGGCCGTCGGTCGCGGACAGGTCGTTGCCTGTACACAACAACCGATCGGTGTGTGGTGTTCCGCGTGGCCGTAACTCGGTCGATGTCCTGGACCCACCGGTGGTTCGATCCCGCCTAGAGTCACGCCCAGCAGCCGGGCGGGGCCCGCCCGGCATCACCGACCAACCGGCAACACCGACAGGGAGTCCCGTGGCCGCCCCCAACCTGACCCGCGCCCCCAACCTGACCCGCGAGGCGGCGCAGCAGCGCGCAGCACTGGTGACCGTGTCCGACTACACGATCGATCTCGATCTGACCGACGGCGCGGGCCACCCAGGCACCGACACGTTCGCCAGCACCACCACCGTGCGCTTCGACTGCGCCGAGCCCGGCACGCCCAGCTGGATCGACCTGGTCGCGGCGACGGTGCACTCCGCCGTGCTGAACGGCGCCGAGCTGGACCTCTCCGGCTACCGGGGGGAGGACGGCATCGCGCTGCCGGGCCTGGCCGCGCACAACGAGCTGACCGTCACCGCCGACTGCAGCTACATGAACACCGGCGAGGGCCTGCACCGGTTCGTCGACCCGGTGGACCAGGCGGTCTACCTGTACTCGCAGTTCGAGACCGCCGACGCGAAGCGCATGTTCGCCTGCTTCGACCAGCCCGACCTCAAGGGCCGCTACCGGCTCACGGTCACCGCCGCGCCGGACTGGGAGGTCATCTCCAACGCACCGGAGGAGGGCACCGACGCCGGGGCGGCAGGCGCCGTGGTGCACCGGTTCGCCACCAGCGAGATCATCAGCACCTACCTGGTCGCGCTGATCGCCGGGCCCTACACCAGCTGGCACGACGAGCACGACGGCATCCCGCTGGGCATCTACTGCCGCTCCTCGCTGGCCGAGTACATGGACGCCGAGCGGCTGTTCACCGAGACCAAGCAGGGCTTCGACTTCTACCACCGCAGCTTCGGCGTGCGGTACCCCTTCGGCAAGTACGACCAGCTGTTCGTGCCGGAGTTCAACGCGGGCGCGATGGAGAACGCCGGCGCGGTGACCTTCCTGGAGGACTACGTCTTCCGGTCGAGGGTCACCAAGTACGTCTACGAGCGGCGCGCGGAGACCGTGCTGCACGAGATGGCGCACATGTGGTTCGGCGACCTGGTCACCATGCGCTGGTGGGACGACCTGTGGCTGAACGAGTCGTTCGCCACCTGGGCCTCGGTGATCTGCCAGGCCAGCGCCACCGAGTACACCGGGTCGTGGACCACGTTCGCCAACGTGGAGAAGTCCTGGGCGTACCGGCAGGACCAGCTGCCCTCGACCCACCCGGTGGCCGCCGACATGGTCGACCTGCACGCCGTGGAGGTCAACTTCGACGGCATCACCTACGCCAAGGGCGCCTCGGTGCTCAAGCAGCTGGTGGCCTACGTGGGGCTGGAGCCGTTCCTGGCCGGGCTGCACGACTACTTCGAGACGCACGCTTGGGGCAACGCCACCTTCGACGACCTGCTCGGCGCGCTGGAGAAGTCGTCCGGGCGCGACCTGTCCGACTGGGGCGCGCAGTGGCTGCGCACCACCGGGCTGAACCTGCTGCGGCCCGACTTCACGGTCGGCGAGGACGGCACGTTCAGCGCGTTCGCGGTGCGCCAGGGCGGGGCTCGCCCCGGAGCCGGCGAGCTGCGCACCCACCGGCTCGCGGTCGGCGTCTACGACGACGACGGCTCCGGCAAGCTGGTCCGCACCCACCGGGCCGAGGTGGACGTCAGCGGCGAGCGGACCGAGGTGCCCGACCTGGTCGGGGTGCCCCGGGGCAAGCTGGTGCTGGTCAACGACGACGACCTGACCTACGGCGCGGTCCGGCTGGACCCGGCCTCGCTGGCCACCCTGATCGACCGCATCGCCGACATCGCCGAGCCGCTGCCGCGCACCCTGTGCTGGTCGGCGGCCTGGGAGATGACCCGCGACGCCGAGATCAAGGCCCGCGACTTCGTCGCGCTGATCGCCGGCGGGGCCGGCAGGGACAGCGAGACCGGTGTGGTGCAGCGGCTGCTGCTGCAGGCGCAGACGGCGCTGGCCTCCTACGCCGACCAGGGCTGGGCGGCCAGCACGGGCTGGCCGCTGCTGTCCTCGGCGCTGCTGGACATGGTGCGCTCCGCCGAGCCCGGGTCGGACGCCCAGCTGGTCGCGACGAACTCGCTGACCGGCAGCGTCCTGGGCGACGAGCAGCTCGACGCGATCGAGGCCTGGTACGCCGGCAGCGACGTGCCGGACGGCCTGGTGGTGGACACCGACCTGCGCTGGCGGCTGCTGCACGCGCTGGCCGCGCACGGCAGGGCCGGTGAGGCCGAGATCGCCGCCGAGCACCAGCGCGACGCCACCTCCGCCGGCGAGCGGCAGGCCGAGCGGGCCCGCGCGCTGATCCCCACCGCCGAGGCCAAGGAACGGGCCTGGCAGCGGGCGGTGAACGACGACTCGCTGCCCAACGCGGTCAGCGACGCGATCATCTCCGGCTTCTACCACCCCGGTCAGAAGCCGCTGCTCGCCCCGTACGTGGAGCGCTACTTCGCCGAGGTGTCCGGGGTGTGGCAGCGACGGACCAGCGAGCGGGCCCAGCCGGTGGTGCTCGGGTTGTTCCCCTCGTGGGCGGTGGAGAAGCCCACGGTGGACGCCGCCGACACCTACCTGGCCGAGCCCGCCGCCGCGCGCGCCTCGGGCTCCTCCGCCGAGGCCTCCGACGCGACGTCCGAACTCCCGGCCTCGCTACGCCGGCTCGTCTCCGAGGGCCGGGCCGGGGTGGTCCGCGCGCTGGCCGCGCACGGCAGGGCCGGTGAGGCCGAGATC
>DASXJJ010000002.1:0-22835 GCA_036497465.1 Pseudonocardia sp.
TTCGAGGTGGCCAGCAGCAACGCGAACAACCCGTAACCGATGCTCACGAACCCCCACCAGTCGAACCGCTGCGTCGCCCGGCGCGGCATCCGGGGCAGCAGGAAGAACGCCGCCACCGCACCCAGGATCCCGATCGGCACGTTGATGTAGAAGATCAACCGCCAGTCCAGGTACTCCACGATGTAGCCACCCAGAGTCGGGCCGATCGCCGGGGCCACGATCACCCCCAGCCCGTAGATCCCCATCGCCGAACCGATCTTCTCCCTCGGCACGATCTGGTACAGGATCGTCAGGGTCATCACCGGCAGGATCCCGCCCGGGATCGCCTGCACCACCCGGAACACGATCATGCTGTCCAGGTTCCACGCCATCCCGCACAACGCCGAGGCCGCCGCGAACCCCAGCAGCGAGATCCGGTGGGCGAACGTCGCACCGATCCGGTCGCCGAACCAGTTGCTCACCGGCACCACCACACCCAACGCCAGCGTGTAGGCCGTGCTGACCCACTCGATGTCGTCGGCCGAGGACCCGAAGTCCTTCTGCATGGTCGGGATGGCCGAGTTGACGATGCTGGAGTCCAGCACCGACATGAAACTGCCGATCATCAGAACCAGCATCGGCACGAGCCAGCGCGAGGACGGTGCGGCCGCGGCCCTCGTGGTTGCGGCGGTGGCTGTGGACATGGTTGTAGGATAAATAGAGAACGCCAAGTTCTCAAGTCCGGGACTGATAGTTCACATCAAGAGGCCGAGGAGTACTCATGAGCGGGACGGTGGACAGGTGCGGGCCGGGCGCGGGCGCCTGCCCGGCGCGGCCGAGGCGGCGCGGCGCGGCGCTCAACGAGGCGATCTACCGGGCCACCCTCGACGAGCTCGCCGCCGTGGGGTACGCCGAGCTGACCATGGACGGCGTCGCGGCGCGGGCCCGGGCCGGCAAGGGGTCGCTGTACCGCCGCTGGTCCAACCGCTCCGACCTGGTGGTCGACGCGATGCGGCACCTGCGGCCGGAGCGCACCGCACCCCCGGACACCGGCGACCTGCGCGCGGAGCTCCTCGCCGTGCTGCGCGACGTCGCCGAGCAGCTCGCCGGACCCCGGGGCGAGGCGCTGCGCGGGCTGGTCGCCGAGGTCCGCCGGCACCCCGAGCTGCTGCGCACGCTGCGAGCCGAGGTCGTGGACTCCACCGTCCCGCCGATGCTCGAGGTGCTCCGCCGCGGCGTGGTGCGCGGTGAGGTCCGCCCCGAGGCGCTCACCCCGCTCGTCGCGCTGGTCGGCATCGGCCTGGTGCGCCAGCAGCACTTCGCCCGGAGTGGCCCGATCGATCCCGCGTTCGTCACCGAGGTGGTCGACGACGTGGTACTCCCGCTCGTTCTCACCCGACAGTGGTCAGCCGATCGGGTCGTTCGGCAGCCGACCGTAACCTCGGAGGCGTACTAATCGACACCGAGCGAAGTCGAGCCGGGGCAGGACGTGAACGAGACCGAAGTTGACTACCACCAGCTGGGTCGGTGGATGGACCGTATCCCCCAGTACTGCGCCCAGCCCGATCGACCGCACCCGCTGGTCGAGGGATACATGATCAACGGGTGGGTGGAGTGCAGTTGCGGCGGCCACCGCACCGTGCTGTGCATCGCCTACGACCGGGGCGGCCCGTGCCACGCGGTGCACTACGTACCGCCGCTCACCGCGGCCTGCTCCCGCTCGGGCATCCCCGAGCAGCGCCGCCCGGCCGACTGAGTCACCGGCGGGGCGCCGGCCAGGATGCCGCTCAGCGGCGCCGGAACAGGGTGAGCAGCCGCTCCGGCTCGAACCAGGAGATGAACGAGACCCCGGACATCTGGTAGCGGAACCTGATGCCCATGATCACCCGGATGCCCCAGTGCAGCCCGAAGGTGGCCACCGCCCACAGCCGGCCGACCCTGCGGTTCACCAGGCCCAGCGGGGCGCCCAGCTCCAGCACCAGCGAACCCACCGCGAACGCGGTGAACAGGTGCCGGAAGCGGTAGAGCAGGTAGGCCGCCGGCGCCGCGTGCGAGCCGAACGCCTCCTTGCGCACCGCATCCACCGCCACCTGCCGACGCATCGAGTCGCCCCGCGCCCAGCCCCAGCCGCTCGGGCCGACCACCTTGGCGACCCCGGCGAGCAGGTAGGTCACCGCGGACGCCGCGTTCATCAGGTCCAGCGGCCAGCCGTAGCGCGGATGCGGCGCCGGGCGGGACCTGGTGGCCAGCGCGTCCAGCGACGCGGCGTCAGCGGCGCGCGCCGCGCCCAGCACCAGCGTGTGGAAGACCAGTGTGTTGTCGCTGTGGAAGACCATCGACCACGAGTTGCGGTAGGACAGCGTCCAGGTCAGCAGCGCCGAGTGCAGCTTCCCGGTCAGCCGGTGCCCGCCGCCGAGGGTGAACAGCGCGGTACTGGCCAGGGTGGCATCGGTGAGCGCGTCGGCCACCGGCGCCGGGATCGGCTTCGCCAGCACCCGGCAGGGACCCACGGGGGCGAACAGCTCCGGGTCGGTCCTGGCCAGCTTCCGGAACAGGTCTCGCCGCCTGAGCAGGTAGAACATCGTGTAGCCGCCGATGACGGCGCGCACCAGGCCGAGCCGCGCCGCGGGTGTGGCGGTCACTCCGCTGAACAGCTTCCTCACCGCGCGGACCCCTCGAGCTCCGGGGCGACGTCGGCCTCCCGGACCACGTCGGCACTGGCCAGCACCGTCTCCTCGCCCTCGGTCCGGTGGCCCATCAGGCACACGTCGAGGTCGAACTCGCCCCGCACGATCTCCACCCGGGCGATGTCGGCCAGCTCCTCGTCGGCCGCGACCCTGGCGGCCACCACCTCGACGAAGCCGCCCGCCCGTCCCGCGTCGACGACCCGCCGCAGCTGGCGCCGAACCTGGTTCAGGCCGCCGCCGCCGAGCAGGTGGTAGTCCAGGAAGTGCCGCGAGCCGTCGGCGTGCACCGCGACCGCGTAGACCACGATGGCGAACTGGCGCCTGCGCGCGCTGAACATCGGGTAGTAGGAGAGCGGGAAGCCGTCCCGCTTCTGCCCCGCCGGCCGGAAGTGCTGTCGCAAGGGGTACAGCGCGGCGCCCAGCATCGCGACGGCGAGCGTCAGCGCCCGGCCCCGTTCACCGCGTTCCCACGAGTATCCGCTCACTCGACTACCACCCCTCTGGGTGGCGCATCACACGACACGCCGATCGCGGACGGCCATCCGACAACACGTCGCGTCCAACGACTGAGTAGGCGCTGAGTGGTGGTCCAGGTGCGGGACCACCCGAACGGACGCTGGATTACAGTTGCCGGCGACGAACGACGGGCAGCCCCCGACAGGGTCGGAACCCAGGGCCTATTAGTGTACGAGTCGTTCTCTGTGAACCGGCTGTGCGGAGTTCCCGGCAGCCGAGCGGTGGCTGGAGGTTTCGTGCGCGCGTGTCAACGACGAGGTTCGCGCGGGGGCACGCCGCGCCCCAGTGGCCCGTTCCGGAGCGTCGCCCGGGGAGTTCGCACATGATCTCTGTGTCGGCATACGTCCCGGAGGAGGGCGGCACCGGTCCCGGCCGGCTGGCCCAGGTGCCGCTCGAGGTGGTGTCCCGGGGCCCCGCGGAGCTGGTGCTGCCGGAGGCCACCGTGCGCGACGAGCGCGGCCTTGAGCTGCTGGACCCCGGCGACGACGGCGACATCCTGGTCGACCCGGCGAACGGCGGCGGGCCCGTCGGCGGCGCCGAGCGCGACCGGGACGCGCGGCTGTTCGGGCTGACCAACGTCGCCTTCCACGCCCAGCGAGCGCTGCGCGGCGCCGCCGACCTGCTCGGCCACCCGCTGCCGCCACTGCTGCTGCGGATCGGCACGCACGACAGCCCCCGGCGCTGGGGCGGCGGCCACTACCGGGTCTCCGCGCGCTCCTACGACCCGCCGGAGGCCGGAGCCGTGAGCGCCAGCGGCGAGGTCCACCTCGGCGGTGGCAGTGGCTTCATCGCGGTGCCCGGCGGCGAGCCGTACTTCGGCGCGCCCGCGCACAACCTGGCGATCATCAACCACGAGATCGGCCACCACGTCTGCCGGCACACCGCCGACTTCCGGCTCAACCGGCTGCGGCCGGTGGAGCAGCAGACCAACAAGAAGATCCCGCTCGACGAGGGATCCTGCGACGTGTTCACCGCGATCATGCTGGGTCGCGCTGACATCTACGGCTGGCACCGCGCCGGTATCCCCGAGTGGGACCGCCGGCGGCGCCTGCTCAGCCCGCAGTGGACGATGGCCGGTTTCGAGGGCGGCCCCAGCGACCCGCACGCCGACGGCACCATCTGGGCCTCCGCGTGCTGGAGCGCGCGGGAGCGGGTCGCGGCGGCCGGTCACGAGCCCGGCCGGTTCGACCGGATGCTGTTCCGCGGCCTGGAGCACTCGGCGGCCGCGCACGAGGCGGAGTTCCCCGGCGAGGAGACGCCCAGCAAGCCGGCGTTGAAGAGCCGCCGCTACTGGGCTCGGCTGCTCGAGGCCATGCTCGCGGTCGATCCCGACCTCGCCGACCCGGTGCTCGCCGGGATGTCCCTGCACGGGATCCGCCCGGGAGCCACCAACACCGAGCTCAGGGACGAGTCCCAGGCCGCCCGGGTCCGCCGGATAGCCGCCGGCTCCTAGCCCGCCGGTCACCTGGCCTGCCGGTCACCTGGCCCGCCGGTGGTACGGGATCGCCCGCCGGCCGGTTCCCGGTACGCGAGCTCAGCTGCTCCGACCGGGCGCGGTCGACCCGGCCACTGCACGAACACCGGCCCTGTGTCCGCCCGCTCGGCCGGCCGGGCCGGTCAGCCCGGTGCCCCGGTCGAGGCGTCAGCGGGACCGGAGGACGTGGCACCGTCGGTCCACCACACCTCGGGTGTGCGTCCGGTGCCGAAGTGGCCGATCCGCCTGCGCGCCGCGTCGGCACCGGACGACCGGCCGCCGTCGCAGACCACCGGGCGAGGCGCCGCGTCGGCACCCGACGCGGCGGCGGCCGCGGCCGCCTCGGCGGCCAGGTCGGTGACCGCCGCGCCGTTCTGGGCGGGGCCGGCCGGTGCCGTGGGCCCCGTCTCGGCCCGGTGCGTCAGCAGGTCGTGGTGCACGACCGTGTCGGCCGGGTCCGAGGGCGTCCCGGCCACGGCGGTCCCGTGCGGGGTCGTCACGTCCGCCTCGGCGACGTTCCAGGGCGAACCGGCGTCCGGGCCGCCGGTCGACGGGCGGCCGGCGGCGCCTGGGCCGGACGGCGCCGGGCCGCGGTGGGAGGGGCGGCCCGCCGGTCGCTGTCCACCCGGGTCGCCCCCGCCGCCGGGCGCCGCCGGCGGAGCGACCGGGAGCGTCAGCGACCGGCGGATCGACCGGTAGCGGGGTCCCCCGCCGTGGCCGGCACCGTGCTGTCCGGCCCAGTGCTGTCCGGCCCCGTTCTGTCCGGCCCCGTTCTGACCCGCCCCGTTCTGACCGGGACCGTTGTGTCCGGGACCGTTGTGTCCGGCCCTGTTGTGTCCGTTCCGCCCGTCGGGTCCGGCCCCGTGGAGTCCGGCACCGTGGAGCCCGTTGTGCCCGTGGGGTCCGGCCCCGTTCCGCGCCGGCCCGCCCGGGCGGACGCCGACCGGACCGGACCCGTTCCGGCCCGCCGCGACGGTCGCGGCACCGGCCGGCGCCGAGGACCGAGGGCGGCCCGGCGCGGCAGCCGGCGGGCCGTGGCGCAGGGGGCGGTTGACCCGCGCGCGGCCGGGGCCCGATCCGTTCACCGGCGCGCCGACGAGCGGCGCCCCGGCGGACGCCCACGGGGCGGCGGCCGGCCCCGGCTCCTGCCGGCTGATCCGACCCCGGTTGAGGTGCACGATCCGGTTGGCCACCCGGACCAGCGCGGGGCGGTGGGTGGTCATGACCACGGTGCGCCCCTCCATCAGCGGAGTCAGCGCCTGCACGACGAGCTCCTCGGCGCGCACGTCCAACCCGGTGGTCGGCTCGTCGAGCAGCACAACCGGGGCGTCGGCGAGCAGCGCCCGCGCGATGCCCACCCGCTGGCGCTGGCCGCCGGACAGGCCGACCCCGCCGTCCGAGAGCTCGGTGTACAGACCCGAGTCGAGCTCGTCGGTGAACTGGGTGACCAGCGACGCCTTCGCGACCCGCTGGATCTCCTCGTCGCTGGCGTCCGGGCGGCCGTAGCGGATGTTGTCCAGGATCGTGCCGGAGAACAGGTAGGTGTCCTGCAGCACCATCGCCACCTGCCGGTGCCGCCACCAGTCGGGCAGCTCGGCCAGCGGCAGCCCGTCCAGCAGCATAGCGCCCTTGGTCGGCGGGTAGAGCCCGGAGATCAGGGACAGCAGCGTGGACTTGCCGGCACCGTTGTGGCCCAGCAGCGCGATCCGGTCCCTCGGGTTGATCTCCAGGTCGAGGCCGTCGAGCACCAGGCCCCGACCGTAGTCCAGGCACACCCCGCGCAGCCGTATCTCGCCGCGCACCCTGTCGGGCAGCTCCCGATCGGTCGTCTCGGCGGGACGCTCCTGGTCGAAGATCGTCTGGATCCGCTCGGCGGACGCGGCGCCCCGGGTGAAGGTCAGCGCCAGGCTGGCCAGGTTCCGCATCGGCTTGAGCATGTCCTTGAGGTAGCTGGTCACCACGACCAGCACGCCGACCGTCCACCAGCCGTTGATCACTCCGGTGCCGCCGACGAACAGGAGCGCGGCGGTGCCCAGCGCCGCAACGACCTCCAGCAGCGGGACGAACCGGGCGCGCAGCTCCACCGACTGCAGGCCGGACTGGAGCACCTTGTTGTTCGTCGCGCCGAACCGGCGGTCGTGCAGGTCCTGCCGGCCGAACGCGTGGATCGTCCGGATACCGCGCAGCGACTCGGCGATGAACCCGGAGAGCCTGCCCTCCGCCGCCCTGCGCCGCCGGGCCGCCTTGCGGGTCAGCCGGGTGTAGCGGGCGGCCGTCGCGAACAGCAGCGGAGCCGCGCACAGCGCGATCAGCCCCAGCCGCCAGTTCACCGCGAGCAGCACCGAGCCGAGGCCGATCAGCGACAGCACGCCGGGGATGAGCACGGCGAACAGGTCGACCAGGCTGTCCTCGATACGCGAGGTGTCGGTGGCGACCCGGCTGGTCAGCTCACCGACGGCCTGCCGGTCGTGGAAGCCCATCGGCAGCCGCTGCAGGTGGGCGAACACGTCCCTGCGGATCGCCGAGGTGATCCGCTCCCCCGAGCTGTTCATGAAACGGTCGCCGAGGTAGTCGAACGCCCCGGACGACATGGTGATCAGCAGCACCGCCAGTGCCGCTACCGCCAGCATGCCGACCGGCGACGGCCCGAACAGCCGGGCCACCGACCCGACGACCCCGGTGGGCGACTGGCCCTTGATCACATGGTCGATGACCAGGGCCAGCGGCCACGGGGTGGCCAGGTCGGACAGCAGCTCGCCGATCCGCATGCTCAGACCGAGCAGCAGGGTGCGCAGCTCGCGCCGCCCGTACTCCCGGAACCGCCACAGTTGACGCAGCAGGCCGATATCGGGGCGGCCCGCCAGGTCGCCGTCGTCCGACTTGTCGGTCGCTGGTCGCTCCCCTTGATCGGCGGAGCGACCGCTCATGCCTGTGCGCTACCCAGGTCCACCAGGTCGGGAGCCAGCTCGGCCGGGCGGTCCGGCACGTCGGCCAGCAGGTCGACCGCCGCACCGGCGGCCAGTTCGGCCGGGGTGACCACGGGCAGCCCGGTGGCGGCGGCCGCCTCCCGGGTCGCCAGCGGGCTGGCGGTGACCAGGCCGCTCACCGCACGCACCGTGACGCCGTGGTTGGCGAGCACCTCGATGGCGGCCACCGCACCCAGCGCGTCGCCCACCGCGAGCACCACCTTGTCGGCGAAGCCGGGCAGCTGGGTGACCAGCGCGCGGGTCTCCTCCTGCAGCACGCCGTCGGCGATCTCCAGGACCGCCGCGTCGCAACCGTCCACGGTCAGCTGGTCGCGGATCGAGACCATGGTGGCGACCAGGCGCTCGGCCGGGTAACCGAAGGTGGACGGCATACCGAAGTCGAGGAAGTCCCGGGCGGAGGCCGCACCGGCGTCGACGTAGGACCACAGGTCCTTGCCGCTGCCCGAGCCGGTGACCTTGCCGGCACCGACCTTCAGCTTCGCCCGGGACAGGCCGCGCACGATCGCCGAGGTCGCGGTGGTCTTGCCGGCGTTCATCGCCGAGCCGACCACCACGATGGTGCCCATCGGCGGACGGGCCGGCTCGACCGGCGCGAGCACGAAGTCGTCGGTGCTCAACGGGTTGCCCCGGGAGTCGGTCAGCGGCCCCAGCACCTCCAGCTCGGTGGGGGCACCCCGTGAGGTGTGGCTCGACGCGACGGTGCCGATCAGGCCGCCGGAGGTGAGCAGGTGGACCCCGTCGCCGGGAGCCGGGATGTACCCCTCGTAGAAGTCGGTGGCGTAGCGGTTGCCGAAGGCACCCACCACCACGTCACCGGGGTACATCCGAGCCCGCCGGCCGTAGATGTCCTCGAGGAACTCGTGTTCCCCGATGCGCGACACCGTGGTCACGACCAGGTCGCCGAGTCGAGGTGGACGAACGTTGCTTCCCAGCATCGTGGAGTCGCGGCCCGTCAGCCGACGGGTGACGAAACCCCACTTTGCCGCCGATACATCCCGCACCAGCACGCTCCCTCGCAAATCCGACCGTGAGTCATTGGCAAAGCGACGCCAGCGACGCGTGTGCGCACTGAGGACACTGCCAGTTCTAACGAGTCACACAGGAATGGGTGACGGATGGGACCCGACTTCACGCAGCCGGGATCCTGGCATCACTCAGCCGGGGCCTTGTGGAACCGGGCGCGGAGCAGGTGACGGCGCGAGTCGGTGAACGAGGTCCGACCGTGCAGCGCCTTGTGGTTGTCGACGATCAGGATGCCGTCGGTGGGGATCACCGCGCGGAACTCGTCGGGACGGGCGTCCAGCTGCTGGTAGACCAGGTCGACCGCGCGGCGCACCTCGTCGGTCGCATACTCGGGGTGGGCGGCCAGCCCCTTCTCGATCTTGTCCTTGCGGAAGCGCCACACCCCGTCCTCGATCATCGGGGTGTAGCTGTAGCCGTCCCCGCCGACCGCGGCGCGCTGCCGGAACGCCTTCGGCACGCGCATCGGCAGCACGGCCTCGGTCAGCAGCCGCGTGGCCTCCCGGCCCTCCGGGGTCGCCTCCAGCTCGCTGGTGAGCGTCCGCGCGTCGGTCAGGAAGGTCTCGCCGCCCCCGCAGTCGGCCTGCTGCACCGAGTAGAGCAGGAAGTACCGGTCCGGCAGCACCGCGAACGACGCGTCGGTGTGGTACTCGGCCTCCTGGTCGTTCTCCGAGAAGCTGGAGTACCGGGTGGCGCGCGGGGCCGGCTCGGCGGACTCGGCCGGGTCGGCGGCCGGGGCCTGTGCCTTCACGTCCCAGACCACGCGGTTGTCCACCGGGTGGGTCCAGACCACGTCGCCCAGCAGCACGGACAGCGCGTAGATCGCCTTGCGCTGGTCGTCGACGCTCAGCCCGGACAGGCCGAGGCGGGTGACCAGGATGCCGCAGGCGCCGCCGGAGAACGCGCGGCGCACCTCGTCGGTGAGCGCGGTCAGCTGGGGCGCCTCGGCACGGAACCGGGCACGCAGGCCGGCGTGGTCCTCCGGCGGGGGCAACTGCTCGCCGAGCACGTCGGCACCGAACACCTCGGCGAGCACGGCGCGCACCGTGTCCGCCTCGATCGACCACTTCTGCCCGTTGTCCAGCTCGACGATGCTGCCCGTCGACCCGGACGACTGGCCCCGCTCGGTGGCGAAACCTGTAGACATGGAGCGCGCCTCCGTCCTGATAGGTGGAGAGATGTCTTGAGGACTGTGGTGGTCTTGATCCGCCGTGGGGACAGTTCGGGGAGGCATCCCTCGCGGCTGAGGTCCAGCTGAGCCCATCAGAGCACATCACTCCACGCACTCGATCTCCCGGTACCGTTCACCCGATCGAGGAGGCGCGCCGTGGCCGGCGTCCGGCCCGCGCCGGTCAGCCGGTGACCGGCGCCGGGGGCTCCGGGCGCCAGAACGCGGCCAGCTGGGCCGCGGTCCCGGCCAGCCCGAGGCCTGCGGCCAGCGCGAGCGCCGGCAGGCCGTGCAGCCTTCGGTCCAGCCCGAGCGCCCGGTCGACACTCCACCGGCCCGGCCCGATGCCGGCCAGCGCCACCGAGGCGGCCGCCAGGTTCAGCACGTACTCGTAGCCCTCGCCGGTGATGAAGAACCCGTTCGGCTGGTGGACGGTGCGGGCGGCCACGCCCATCGTGCCGACGACCGCGGCCGCCGCCAGCGGGGTGCCCAGCCCGGCCAACAGCGCCGCGCCGGCACCGGTCTCCACCACGGCGCTGGCCTGCGCCTGCAGCCGGGGGTGCCGGAAGCCGATCGAGGAGAACCAGCCCGCGGTCCCCTCCAGGCTCCGACCGTGCTTCACCCCGTGCGCGACCATCGTGCCGCCGACCACCGTGCGCAGCAGCAGCCCCGCCACGTCCCGCCCCACGGACCTGTCCCGCCGCTTACGCCGCACCGCCGGCTCCTCTCACTCGCGCCCACCGGACGCTCGATCCGCGCACCCTACCGACGCCCGCCGCGCCCGAGATCTCCACCGGCCCGAGCGGCCGCTCAGCTGCTCCCCGGGCCGAACAGGACCGGCCTGGCCTGCGCGGAGTCGAACAGGCGGTCGTGGTCGTGCCCGATCCCGGGCACCACGACCCGCGTGTGCGGAGCCTGAGGGAACCGGGATCTGACCCAGTCGAAGAAGCGGGTACCGCGCTGGAACCGGTTCCGGCCCTGCACCATCGCGGCGCAGTCGGTGTCGAGGTCCTCGTCCTTGTCTGTGTCCGAGCCGCCGAGCAGGTAGGTCACCCGGCGGCCGGTGTAGGTGGCGACGATCTGCTGCTCGGTGAGCCGGTTCAGGTAGCCGGGCCGGCCCTCGAGGCCGTACTTGTACGCGTTGTAGTCGCAGGACACGGTGGGACGCAGGAACCGCGCGCCGGACGGGTCGCTCAGGTCGGGACGGTCCGGGCTCAGGTACATGTACGAGGAGGGGTTGGCCACCACGTAGTCGACCGCGACCCCGGGCATGCCGAACGGCGCCTGCCCGGTGGCGGCGTACCGCTGGGTGAACTGCCCGCCGGCGGAGTGCCCGACCAGCGTCACCCGGGTCAGCCGGGGAAAGCGCGCCCGGTCGGCCAGCATCGCCATCATGACGTCCACGACCTGGAACGAGCTGAGACCCTTCGGCTGCTCGGCGTCCGCGCCCTCCTTCCAGCCGTCGCTGCTCCACCGGGCCTCCCGCGAGCCCGGCTCGTCGCCGTCGGCCTTGAAGAACGGGGCGGCCACCAGCGTCTGGCCGATCGCCCCGGCGTGCGTGGCGGCCTGCACCATGCCGGCGTAGGTGTGCTCCATGTTGCGGCCGGTGCCGTGCACGACGATCAACGCGTGCGTCACGGTCGGGCTCCCGGTCAGCGGGAAGTTCCGCTTGACGGCCACCGTGTAGCCGCCGGCCACCGGCAGTTCGTCCACGCAGCCCGGGGCATTCCGGTACTCGTCCTTGGACCCCCCGCCGGACTTCGCGTTCCCCGTCGTGCCGGTCCGCCCGGTCGAGCCGCCGCCCGATCCGGCTCCGGGGTCGCATCCGGCGCCGGCGTCGCGGGCGGCGCTCACCTCACGGAGCAGGACGGTGTCGGTGGTCACGGCGCCGGCGGTGGTGGCGCCGGCGGTGGTGGCGCCGGCGGTGGCCGGGGCGCAGCAGGACAGCGCCACACAGGCCACCCACACGGGTAGCGCCAGCCCGACTCGTCCCATACGCCGCGTGAATCCCATGACTCCCGGAAGATTACCCAGAGCGACGAGCACATCGTGGCTTTGCGTGAACTTCGGCGCGTCTCATCGTTCGATCGAGTCACGTTCCGCTGCCCCGCCGCACCCAGGACGACATAGTGGTCACCCGCGCCTCGCGAATCTTCTCAGACATCGCTCACTCGTGTGAAGACTGTCATTCGCTAAAGTAATTAGCTTTACGAATTGCATGGTGGTAACGTCACCCGTCGGTGGCCATCGGCGACGACCCGATCGGCCCTGCGGTTCGCATGGAGCGTGACGGCCGAGGGGGCTCGGCAGGCGGGCGGTGCAACCATGTCCGTTCTCGACGGGGATTCCGGGGCGGCAGCCGAGGCTCCGGTCGGGGAGCTGCTCGCGGTTCGCCGGGACCAGGCGCTCACCCGGGCCCTCGACTTCGGGGCGGCCCTCGCGGTCCTGCTCCTGCTGGCCGCGCCGATGTTGCTGATCTGGCTGCTGGTGCGGTCGACCAGCGAGGGACCGGCGGTCTTCCGCCAGCGGCGGGTCGGGCTCGGTGGCGCGAGCTTCATCCTCTACAAGTTCCGCACCATGCTCCCCGACGCCGACGACGCCCCGCTGCGCGCGCTGGTCGCGGCCGAGCTGCGCGGCGAGGACACCGCCGTGGACGGCAGCCACAAGCTCGCCGACCCCCGGGTCACCCCGATCGGCCGGTTCCTGCGACGTACCAGCCTCGACGAGCTCCCCCAGCTGCTCAACGTGCTGCGCGGCGACATGGCGCTGGTCGGCCCCCGGCCCTGCCTGGAGTGGGAGGCGCGCCTGTTCCCGGCGCACTTCTGGCCGAGGTTCTCGGTGCGCCCGGGCCTGAGCGGGCTGTGGCAGGTCAGCGGCCGGTCGTCGCTGGACACCGTGGACATGCTCCAGCTCGACCTGACCTACGTCCGCACCCGGCGGCTGACCGGCGACCTGGCCATTCTGGCCCGCACCCTGCCCGCCCTGCTGCGCGACCGCACCGCCCGCTGACCACCGCTCCCCCGCCGTGGCTTGTCCGCCGTTCCTGGCGGCGTGCGCCGTCAAACCCCGCGAAGATCGCCACGATCACCACGGCCAGCCCGCCCTCGAACCCGGTGGCGATGTCCAGCTGGGTGACCGCGCTGACCACCGTGGAGCCGAGCCCGCCCGCGCCGGCCAGCCCCGCCACCACGACCATGGACAGCGCCAGCATGATCACCTGGTTGATCCCGGCCGTGATCGACGGTAGCGCCATCGGCAGCTGCACCTCGCGCAGGATCTGCCGGGGGTTGGCGCCGAAGGCCTGCGCGGCCTCCACCACCTCGGGGTCGACGCCCCGGATGCCCAGCTCGGTGAGCCGCACGGCGGGCGGGATGAAGAAGATCGTGGTGGCCACCACCCCGGGCACGGCGCCGATGCCGATGCCGATGCCGATGCCGAAGAAGAACACCGCCGGGATCAGGTACACGAAGACCGGGTGGTCTGCTCGGCAACTCCTACACCGCGCTGCTCGCGCTCGGTATGACGTTCGTCATCATCTCCGGCGGCATCGACCTGTCCGTCGGGTCGGTGTTCGCCCTCGGCGGGGTGCTCGCCGGCTGGGGGGTCAACCACGGCGGCATCCCGGTCGCCGTGGGCCTACCGCTGGCCTGCGGCGCCGCCCTGGGCACCACGCACGGCCTGCTCATCACCCGTGCGCGGCTGGCCCCGTTCATCGTCACCCTGGCCGGGCTGCTGTTCGCCCGGGGTTTCCTGCAGGCCATCTCGAAAGAGGGCTCCACCACCTACCTGGTGCCGCCCGGATCGGCGTTCCTGGCGCTCGGTCGGGGCACCTGGGTGGCCTTCATCACGGCCGTGGCCCTGTTCGGCGCCGGAGCGGTGCTCCTGCTGCGCACCCGGTTCGGCCAGGCGCTGTTCGCGATCGGCGGCAGCGAGCCCGCGGCGATGCTCATGGGCGTGCCGGTGACCAGGGCGAAGACGCTGGTCTACACGCTGTCCGGGGTCCTGGCTGCCGGCGCCGGGATGCTCAACGCGGCCCGGCTGCAGTCCGGGGTGAACAACATCGGGGCCGGGTACGAGCTGACCGCGATCGCCGCCGTCATCATCGGCGGCACGCTGCTGTCCGGCGGGTCGGGCTCGATTCTGGGCACCGCGTCCGGCGTGCTGCTCCTCGCGATGATCCTGAACCTGATCGGGGTGCACGTCTCGGAGTACGGCTCGTCGGCGTCCGACCTGGTGAACGGCGCATTCCTGGCCGTCGTCGTACTATTGCAGACAGCGCTCAGCGGCGACGACGGCTGCCCTGACCGGCGGCCCGAGCCGGGTGGTGCGAGGCGTCGGACCGGCCACCTCGAGGTACTTCGGAAGGCTGTACCCGACGATTCGCGTCATCAGCGGTTAATCTGTGCGGGCCGCATGGTCTGGGAGCGCCGGCCTTTCGCTGCCCACAAGGCTGCGCGGGCGTACGCCGACAACAAAGCCACGACAGCTCACCCGGCTGCCTCGTAGTACCCGAGCGCCCCGGTGTGGATCATCGACGACGAGAGGTGCTCGTGACTGCTCAACGCCTACCCTCAGGGCCTCGCCCTCACCGTGGACGCCCGGCGGAGGGTCTGTACGACCCGAGTTACGAACACGATGCGTGCGGGGTGGCATTCGTAGCCGACCTCGCGGGCCGGCGCAACCACGACATCGTCCGCAAGGCGCTGACCGCCCTGCGAAACCTCGAGCATCGCGGCGCACGCGGTGCCGAGCCCGACGCCGGCGACGGCGCCGGGATCCTGATCCAGGTGCCGGACGGGTTCTTCCGCCAGGTGGTCGACTTCGAGCTCCCCGAGGCTCTGCACTACGTGGTCGGCACCGCCTTCCTGCCCGCCGACGAGGCCGCCGAGGCCGAGGCCATCGCCGCGATCGAGGCCATCGCCGCCGAGGAGCGGATGCGGGTGCTGGGTTGGCGCGACGTGCCGCTGAACCTGGACGCGGTGGGCCGCACCGCGAAGTCGGTCATGCCGCGCTTCCGGCAGCTGTTCCTGGCCGGCCCGGACGGCGAGACCGGCACCGACCTCGAGCGGCTGGCCTACTGCGTACGCAAGCGGGCCGAGCGCGACCTGGACGTCTACTTCCCGAGCCTGTCCGCCCGGACGATCGCCTACAAGGGCATGCTCACCGAGGAGCAGCTGGCCACCTTCTACCCCGACCTGTCGGACGAGCGGGTCACCAGCTCGCTGGGGCTGGTGCACTCCCGGTTCTCCACGAACACGTTCCCGTCCTGGCCGCTGGCACACCCGTTCCGGTTCGTGGCGCACAACGGCGAGATCAACACCGTGCGGGGCAACCGGAACTGGATGCGCGCGCGGGAGAGCCAGCTGGCCACCGACCTCATCCCCGGCGACCTCGACCGGATCTTCCCGATTATCACCGAGGGCGCCAGCGACTCGGCGTCGTTCGACGAGGTGCTGGAGCTGCTGCACCTCGGTGGCCGGTCGCTGCCGCACGCGGTGCTGATGATGATCCCGGAGGCCTGGGAGAACCACACCGAGATGGACCCGGCCCGCCGGGCGTTCTACGAGTTCCACTCCACCCTGATGGAGCCGTGGGACGGCCCGGCGCTGGTCTCGTTCACCGACGGTGACGTGATCGGCGCGGTGCTGGACCGCAACGGCCTGCGCCCGGCCCGCTACTGGGTCACCGAGGACGGGCTGGTCGTGCTGGCCAGCGAGGTCGGCGTGCTGGACATCGACCCGGACACCGTGGTGCGCAAGGGGCGCCTGGAACCGGGCCGGATGTTCCTGGCCGACCTGACGGCCGGCCGGATCGTCAGCGACGAGGAGATCAAGGGCCAGCTGGCCGCCGCGCACCCGTACGAGCAGTGGGTGGACGACGGGCTGACCCAGCTGGAGGACCTGCCCGGGCGGGAGCGCGAGGTGTTCAGCCATGCCTCCCTGGTCAACCGGCAGCAGGCCAACGGATACACCCACGAGGAGATCGAGGTCCTGCTCGCGCCGATGGCCCGCGCCGGCGCGGAGCCCATCGGGTCGATGGGCAACGACGCCCCGCTGGCCCCGTTCTCCCGCCACTCCCGGCCGCTGTTCGACTACTTCACCCAGCTGTTCGCGCAGGTCACGAACCCGCCGCTGGACGCGATCCGGGAGGAGCTGGTCACCTCGCTGCAGGCCCAGATCGGGGCCGAGCCGAACCTGCTGGTCGGCGACGAGGACGCCTGTCACCGGATCGTGCTGCCGTTCCCGGTGCTGGACAACGACGAGCTGGCCAAGATCGTGCACATCGACGACGACGGCACCCAGCCGGACTACCAGTCGGTCACGGTGCGCGGCGTCTACAAGGTGCACGGCGGCGGCGAGGCGCTGCGGCGGCGGCTGGACGAGATCTGCGTCGAGGTCGCCGAGGCGGTGGAGGACGGCGCCCGGCTGATCGTGCTGTCCAACCGGGGGCTGGACGCCGAGCACGCGTCGATCCCGTCGCTGCTGCTCACCGGGGCGGTGCACCACCGGCTGGTGCGGGAGAAGACCCGTACCCAGGTGGGCCTGATCGTGGAGGCCGCCGACGCGCGCGAGGTGCACCACATCGCGCTGCTGATCGGCTACGGCGCCGCGGCGGTGAACCCCTACCTGGCCATGGCCACGGTGGAGGACCTGGCCGAACGTGGCCTGCTGGGCGACGTGGACGCCAAGACCGCCACCCGGAACCTGATCAAGGCGCTGGGCAAGGGTGTGCGCAAGACTATGTCCAAGATGGGCGTCTCCACGGTCGCCTCGTACACCGGCGCGCAGATCTTCGAGGCCATCGGGCTGGGCGCGGAGGTCATCGACTCCTGCTTCACCGACACCACGTCCCGGCTCGGCGGCGTCGGCTTCGACACCCTGGCCGAGGAGGTCGCCAAGTGGCACCGGGTGGCGTTCCCGCCCGGCGGGATCCACCCGGCGCACCGCGACCTGGCCACCGGCGGCGACTACCAGTGGCGGCGCGAGGGTGAGGCGCACGTCTTCTCCCCCGCGACGGTGTTCAAGCTGCAGCACTCCACCCGCGCCGGCCGCTACGACGTGTTCAAGGAGTACACGAAGCTGGTCGACGACCAGGCGCAGAAGCTGATGACGCTGCGTGGGCTGTTCAGCTTCCGCGACGGCGTGCGCGAGCCGGTGCCGATCGAGGAGGTCGAGCCGGTCAGCTCGATCGTCAAGCGGTTCGCCACCGGCGCCATCTCCTACGGCTCGATCTCCCAGGAGATGCACGAGACGCTGGCGATCGCGATGAACCGGCTCGGCGCCAAGTCGAACACCGGTGAGGGCGGCGAGGACTCCGACCGGTTCACCCGGGACGAGAACGGCGACCTGCGGCGCAGCGCGATCAAGCAGGTGGCGTCCGGCCGGTTCGGCGTGACCAGCGAGTACCTGGTCAACGCCGACGACCTGCAGATCAAGATCTCGCAGGGCGCCAAGCCCGGCGAGGGCGGCCAGCTGCCCGGCACCAAGGTGTACCCGTGGATCGCCAAGACCCGGCACTCCACGCCGGGCGTCGGGCTGATCTCCCCGCCGCCGCACCACGACATCTACTCCATCGAGGACATCAAGCAGCTCATCCACGACCTGAAGAACGCCAACCCGTCGGCGCGGGTCCACGTGAAGCTGGTGTCCGAGGTCGGCGTGGGCACGGTGGCGGCCGGGGTGGCCAAGGCCTACTCCGACGTGGTGCTGATCTCCGGGCACGACGGCGGCACCGGGGCCTCCCCGCTGTCCTCGATCAAGCACGCGGGCACCCCGTGGGAGCTCGGCCTGGCCGAGACCCAGCAGACGCTGATCGCCAACAAGCTGCGCGATCGGATCGTGGTGCAGGCCGACGGCCAGCTCAAGACCGGCCGCGACGTGATGATCGCCGCGCTGCTCGGCGCCGAGGAGTTCGGCTTCGCGACCGCTCCACTGGTCGTGTCCGGCTGCATCATGATGCGGGTGTGCCACCTGGACACCTGTCCCGTCGGGGTGGCCACGCAGAACCCGAAGCTGCGCGCGAAGTTTAGCGGCAAGGCCGAGTTCGTGGTCAACTTCTTCGAGTACATCGCCGAGGAGGTGCGCGAGCACCTGGCCGCGCTGGGCTTCCGCACCGTGGAGGAGGCCATCGGGCAGACCGAGGTGCTCGACACCCGGCACGCGATCGAGCACTGGAAGGCCAACGGCCTCGACCTGTCGCCGATCCTGCACCTGCCCTCGGAGCTCGGCGAGAACGACGCGCGGTCCTGCATCACCCGGCAGGACCACGGCCTGGACAAGGCGCTGGACAACACCCTGATCCAGCTGGCCGAAGGCGCGCTGGACCAGGGCGACCCGGTGCGGCTCGACCTGCCGGTGCGCAACGTCAACCGCACGGTGGGCACCATGCTCGGCTACGAGCTGACCCGCCGCTGGGGCGGCGAGGGGCTGCCGGACAACACGATCGACGTGACCCTGACCGGCACGGCGGGCCAGTCGTTCGGTGCGTTCGTCCCCCGGGGCATCACGCTGCGGCTGGTCGGCGACGCGAACGACTACGTGGGCAAGGGGCTCTCCGGCGGCCGGATCACGGTCCGGCCGGACCTGAACGCCCAGTTCGCCGCGGAGAACAACATCATCGCCGGCAATGTGATCCTGTACGGGGCCACCTCCGGTGAGATGTTCCTGCGCGGCCAGGTCGGCGAGCGGTTCTGCGTGCGCAACTCCGGCGCGCTGGCCGTCGTCGAGGGGGTCGGCGACCACGCCTGCGAGTACATGACCGGCGGCCGGGTGGTCGTCCTCGGGCCGATCGGGCGCAACTTCGCGGCCGGCATGTCCGGGGGCATCGCCTACCTGCTGGACCTGAACCGCGGCCGGATCAACCCGGAGATGGTCGACCTGGACCCGCTGGACGACGAGGACCGGGCGTTCCTGGCCGACGCCGTCACCCGGCACCACGCCGAGACCGGTTCGGTGGTGGCGCACGCGCTGCTGGCCGACTGGGACGCGGCCCTCGCCCGGTTCGGCAAGGTCATGCCCAAGGACTACAAGCGAGTGCTGGCCGCCCAGGCCGCGGCGGAACGCGACGGCCGCAATGTCGACGAGGCGATCATGGAGGCCGCTCATGGCTGACCCCAAGGGCTTTATGCACACCAAGCGGGAGGGTCCCACCCGCCGCCCGGTCGACCTGCGGTTGCGGGACTGGAACGAGGTCTACGAGGACTTCAGCCGGGACACGCTGGAGGCGCAGGCCGGCCGATGTATGAACTGCGGCATCCCGTTCTGCCACGAGGGCTGCCCGCTGGGCAACCTGATCCCGGAGTGGAACACCCTGGTCTGGCGGAACGACTGGGCCGACGCGGCCGACCGGCTGCACGCCACGAACAACTTCCCGGAGTTCACCGGCACGTTGTGCCCGGCTCCGTGCGAGGCGGCGTGCGTGCTGGCCATCAACAGCGACGCGGTGACGATCAAGCAGGTCGAGATCGAGATCATCGACCGGGCTTGGGACGAGGGCTGGGTCACCCCGCAGCCGGCTGACGTGCGGACCGGCCAGAAGGTGGCCGTGGTGGGCTCCGGGCCGGCCGGGCTGGCCGCCGCCCAGCAGCTCACCCGGGTCGGCCACGACGTGGTGGTGTTCGAGCGGGCCGACCGGATCGGCGGCCTGCTGCGCTACGGCATCCCCGAGTTCAAGATGGCCAAGCACCGGCTGGACCGGCGGCTGGACCAGATGCGGGCCGAGGGCACCGAGTTCCGGGCCGGTGTGGAGGTCGGGGTCGACGTCACCGTCGAGGAGCTGCGCGCGGAGTTCGACGCCGTGGTCCTGGCCGGCGGGGCGACCGCGTGGCGTGACCTGCCGGTGCCGGGCCGCGAGATGACCGGCGTCTACCAGGCCATGGAGTACCTGCCGCCGTCCAACCGGGTGCAGGAGGGCGACCTGGAGCGCTCTCCGATCGACGCCGAGGGCCAGCACGTGGTGATCATCGGTGGCGGCGACACCGGGGCGGACTGCCTGGGCACCGCGCACCGCCAGGGCGCGGCGTCGGTGACCCAGCTGGAGATCATGCCGGTGCCGCCGGCCGAGCGCGCGGCCACGCAGCCGTGGCCGACCTACCCGACCATCTACCGGGTGTCCTCGGCGCACGAGGAGGGTGGCGACCGGCTGTTCGCGGTGAGCACCCAGCAGTTCGTCGGCGACGACGAGGGCCACGTGCGCGGGTTGGAGGTGGCCGAGGTCGAGTTCAGCGACGGCAAGTTCGCGTCGCTGCCGGGCACCGAGAAGACGCTGCCCGCCGACCTGGTGTTCCTGGCCATGGGCTTCGTCGGGCCGGAGAAGGGCAAGCTGCTCGACGGGCTGGGCGTGGAGTACGACGAGCGGGGCAACGTGGCCCGCGACGCGTCGTTCATGACCAACGTGCCGGGCGTGTTCAGCGCCGGTGACATGGGCCGGGGCCAGTCGCTGATCGTCTGGGCGATCGCCGAGGGTCGCGCGGCCGCCGCGGCGACGGACCGGTTCCTCACCGGCCGCGAGGTGCTGCCCTCGCCCATCGCGCCGACCGACCGGCCGATGACGTAGGGCTTCTCCCGAACCGCGAGGGGCGGGCGGCGTGCCGGAGCACACCGCCCGCCCGTCGCGAGCGGCTCACCCGCCGCCGGCCAGCACGTCCCCGACGATCCGCATGGCCCGCCACACCTCGGCGAACCCGGTGGTCAGCGGGGACAGCCCGATCCGGATGCCGTCCGGCGGCCGGTGGTCGACGATCACCCCGGCCGCGATCAGCCGGCCGGTGAGCGCCGCCGCGTCCGAGCCGGCGGGCGCCGAGACGGTGACGTGCCCTCCTCGGCGGTCCGGCTCCCTCGGAGACGCCACCCGCGCACCCGCCGGCGCCAGCCACCCGTCGGCCAGCTCCACCACCAGCTCGGTCAGCGCGACCGACTTCGCGCGGATCCGGTCGATCCCGGCCTCGGCGACCAGCGCCACCCCCTCCCGGACGCCGACCAGGCCGAGCACCGGCGGCGTGCCGGACAGCGCCCGCCGGACGCCGGTGGCGCCCCGGTAGCCCTGGGCCATCGCGAACGGGTCCCGGTGCCCGATCCACCCCGGGACGGGCTGGGTGAACCCCTCGTGGTGGGCGGCTCGGACGTACAGGAAGGCGGGCGCTCCGGGACCGGCGTTGAGGTACTTGTAGGTGCAGCCCACCGCGAAGTCGACGTCGTGCTCGTCGAGGTGCAGCGGGACGGCGCCGACGCTGTGGCAGAGGTCCCAGACCACCAGCGCCCCGGCGGCGTGCGTCCGCGCGGTGAGGGCGGGCAGGTCGGCCAGGTACGCCGACCGGTACGCCACGTGGGACAGCGCCACCACCGCCGTGCGGGCGGACAGCACCTCGTCGAGCTGCCCGACCGTGACCCCGGCCGCCGGGTCCGGCTCGATCCAGCGCACGGTCAGGCCCCGCTCGGCGGCCACCCCCTCCACCAGGTAGCGGTCGGTCGGGAAATTGTCCCGGTCGGTGACCAGCTCGGTGCGTCCCGGACGGAGCGCGGCGGCCGCGCGCAGCACCTTGTACAGGCACACGGTCGTCGAGTCGGCCAGCACGGTCTGCCCCGCCTCGGCGCCCAGCGCGGCACTGCCCAGCGCGTCCCCGATCCGCTCCGGCAGCTCCAGCCAGCCCTCCGACCAGGACCGGATCAGCCGGCTGCCCCATCCCCGGGTCACCAGGTCGGTCACCGCGTGCAGCGTCGCCGAGGACGGCCGGCCCAGCGAGTTGCCGTCCAGGTAGGCCACCACGCCCGGGTCGTCCAGCGGCAGGAACCGGTCGCGGAAGGCGGCCAGCGGGTCGGCCCCGTCCAGCCGGATCGCCTCGTCGAGCGTCCTGACCCGGACACCGTCACCCGGCCCCGTCACCGCACCCGCCGCCCGGCCCGCCACACCGCCCACGTCAGCGGCACCCCCGGTCGGTAGGCGAGGTGGGTGGTCGACGGCGCGTCCAGCACGTGCACGTCGGCACGGGCCCCGGGGCGCAGCACCCCGACCGCGCCGTCCCCGGACTCCCTGCGCAGCGCCCGCGCCCCACCCCAGGTCGCCGCGCGGACCGCCTCGACCACGCTCATCCGCATCTGCAGCACGGCGGTGGCCACGCAGAACGCCATCGACGAGGTGTAGGACGAGCCCGGGTTGCAGTTCGACGCCAGCGCCACCGTCGCGCCGGCGTCCAGCAGCGCGCGGGCGTCCGGCAGCGGCTGCCGGGTGGACAGGTCGCAGGCGGGCAGCAGGGTCGCGACCGTGTCCGACCCGGCCAGCGCGGCCACGTCGGCGCCGCTCAGGTGGGTGCAGTGGTCCACGCTCGCGGCGCCCAGCTCGACGGCCAGCGCCACCCCGGGGCCGGGGCCGAGCTGGTTGCCGTGCACCCGCAGCCCCAGCCCCCTCGCCGCGGCCGAGGTGAGCACGGCGCGGGACCGGTCGGCGTCGAACGCCCCTGCCTCGCAGAACACGTCGGCCCAGCGCACGTGCGGGGCGACCGCATCCAGCATCGGGCCGCACACCAGCTCGACGTACTCGTCCGGATCCGCGCCCGGCGGCACCAGGTGCGCGCCGAGGAAGGTGACCTCGTCGGCGACGGTGCCGGCCAGTACCGCGCAGCGCGCCTCGTCGGCCACGGTCAGCCCGTAGCCGGTCTTCGTCTCCAGGTACGTGGTGCCCTGTGCGACCGCCTCGTCGGCGAGCCGGCGCAGCGTGCCGGCCAGCTCGTCGTCTCCGGCCGCGCGGGTGGCCTCGACGGTGCGCGCGATGCCACCGGCCCGGTACGGCTCGCCGGCCATCCGCGCGGCGAACTCGTCCGTCCGGTCGCCGGCGAACACCAGGTGGGTGTGGCTGTCGACCCAGCCCGGCAGCACCGCGCGCCCGGCCACGTCGACGGCGGTGTCGGCGGCCGGCGCGCGCTCGGGCGGGCCGACCCAGGCGACACGCCCGCCGTCGAGCACCAGCGCCGCTCCCGTCGGCCGGCCGAGGTCGGCGTCGTTGGTGGTCAG
>DASXJJ010000003.1:0-25431 GCA_036497465.1 Pseudonocardia sp.
CGGCGGGCTGCTGATGGGCGTCATGCTGACCCGTTACCCGTCGCTGTTCGGGGCGATCGTCATCCAGGTGCCGCTGCTGGACATGCGCCGCTACCACCTGCTGCTGGCCGGCGCGTCCTGGATGGCCGAGTACGGCGACCCCGAGTCACCGACCGACTGGGCCTGGATCTCGGCGTACTCGCCGTACCAGAACCTGCCCGCCGACGCGTCGCTGCCGCCGGTGCTGGTCACCACGTCGACCCGGGACGACCGGGTGCACCCCGGGCACGCCCGCAAGATGGTCGCCCGGATGCGGGAGTACGGGCACCGGGTCGAGTACTACGAGAACATCGAGGGCGGCCACGGCGGAGCCGCCGACAACGAGCAGCGGGCCTTCCAGTGGGCGCTGCTGCTGGAGTTCTGCTGGCGGCAGGTGGGGTGACGGGGCGTCAGCCGGTCCACGCCCGCAGCGTCGCCCGGCTCCGGAAGCGGCGCTGCTCGCCGGTGACCGGGTCGGTGAACTCGAGGGACGCCGCCAGCAGTTGCAGCGGCCGGCTGAAGTCGTCGGGCGGGGTCTCGGTGAGCACCGGGTAGAAGTCGTCGCCCAGGATCGGCACGCCCAGCCCGCTCATGTGCAGCCGCAGCTGGTGGGTGCGGCCGGTCGTCGGGGTCAGCCGGTAACGGCCGAGGCCGCCGCGCCGCCCGGTGAGCTCGACGAGGGTCTCGGCGTTCGGCGGGCCGGGCACCTCGCGGGCGGTGATCACGCCGCGCTCCTTGACGATCCGGTTGCGCACCGTGCGGGGCAGCTGCAGCGCCGGGTCGTGGGGGGCGATCGCCTCGTAGGTCTTGCGCACCAGCCGGTCGGCGAACAGCGTCTGGTACGCCCGGCGCCGGTCCGGGCGGATGACGAACATGAGCAGTCCGGCGGTGAGCCGGTCCAGCCGGTGCGCCGGGCTGAGGGTGGGCAGGTCCAGGTCGCGGCGCAGCCGCACCAGCGCGGTCTGCGCGACGTGCGTGCCGCGCGGGATGGTCGACAGGAAGTGCGGCTTGTCCACGACGAGCAGGTCGTCGTCGCGGTGCACGATGCCGATCTCGAACGGGACCGGGACCTCGTCGGGGAGGTCGCGGTGGAACCAGAGGAAGTGCCCGGGCACGAACGGTGCGTCCGGGGCGACCGGGCCGGCGCGGTCCACGATCCGCTGCTCGCGCAGCATGGCATCGATGCGCGCGGGCGGCACGCGGGGCAGCCGGTCCACCAGGTGGTCCCGGATGGTCGCCCACGGCCCCTCGGCCGGCGTCCGCAGCCGGACCGCGTCGAGGCCGTCCCGCTGCGGCAGCGGCGATCTCAGCTTGCGCCTCATCGCGCCGGAGCCTAACCCCCGATACCCGGCTCTCCCCGCCGGCGCAGACCTCGCACGGTCGGCGCGGACCCCACGACGGCGGTGCCGGCAGCGGCCGGGTTGTGCGGCGCCGGGTGGTCGCCGACCGCCCCGGACGGGTCGCCGCCCAGGGAGCCCGGACCTCGGTGGTGGTACCAGTCGTACACCACGACACTGCGCAGGAAGATGTCCTGCACCGAGCGACGTCGCCGGCTGACCGTCACCCACAGCAGCCCGGCGGGGAACACCACGCAGAACGCGGCGCGCAGCCCGGCCCGGAGCCAGCCGAGCCGCCGGCGGCCCGAGGACAGCACGCGCAACCCGAGCACCGCCGCCCCGTAGGTACGACCGGTGGTCGCCCAGGCGACGGTGAAGTAGCAGAACGCCAGCACCGACGCGAGCAGGATCGACCCGAGCAGCGACGGCGACGGCCAGCGGAACCCGGCCGGTGACCAGAGGAACCGCAGCGCGGCCACCCCGAGGTACAGGCCGACCATCAGCACCAGGACCACGACGACGTCGATGCTCGCCGCGAGCAGCCGGGTGACGATCCCGGCGGCGCGGTCGGGCGGGGGAACCCCCTCGGTGGTCACGGCGGTGGGGACGCCGGCTCCCGGGAGCGGCGCAGCACACGGTCGACGAGCCCGGAGATCAGGTCGTCGGCCTGCATCCCCTCCAGGCGGACGGTGCGGACGACGTCCGAGGCCATGGTCCCGGTGGAGTCCCGGACGATGCCCGGCAGGTCGATGGCGTCGATGACCTCGCGGGCGATGCCGACGAGGTCGATCCGCGCGATCGCGGACCCGAGATCCACCCGGGCGACCACCGGGTCGGGGTCGAGCCGGGTGGCGATCGCGTCGAGATCCAGCCGGCGGGCGATCGCGTCGATGTCCACCCCGGTGACCAGGCGGTCGAGGTCGAGCCGGCCGGCGATGGCATCCAGGTCGACCCTGGCCACCGCGCCGTCCAGGTCCACGCGCGCCACGACCGCCTCGACGTCGAGACCCTTGGCGAGCGCGTCGAGGTCGACATTGTCGCGGACCAGCGCGGTCAGGTCGACCGACGCGAGCAGGCTCGCCACCACCCGCTCCACGACCAGCCGCAACGCGACGTCCACCAGCCGCGCGAGACCGGCCCGGACGGACTCGTTGCGTTCGGCCAGCGCCGACATCGCCGAGCCCGGCACGAGCCGCGTCGTCAACCCCCACAGGTCGCGAACCACCCCGCCACCGGCCTCGCACAGCGGCCGGCCGGCCCGCCAGGCCAGGTCCGCCGCCTCCGCGCCCGCGCCGAGCAGTACGCCCGCGATCCCGAGCCCGGCATCCGACCTCGTCGGGTCCACGGTGCCTCCACACGTTGCGAAGGTCAGTGTGGGCCGGACTGGCCCCGGTGCAATCACCCGAGCGGGGCGACCGCAACGGCGGCCCGCGGGGATTCGCGGCGGGCTGCGCCCCGCTCGCCGGGTTTCGACGATTCGCAGATGATTCTTCCGCCCCTTTTGTCCCATTTGCCCCAGGGCATCGGTCCTGCTCAGGGCTGGTCGGACCAACGCGACTACGCATTCGACGGCACAACGACTGCGCTCTTCGGGTGAAGGTCAAAGAACTGATGACGTACCGGCGGGACTGCTCTGCTATCGATAAATGGCCCAAGGACGACCCAATCTCCCCGATCAGGGGTCACCAAGGCGGACCACGTGACTTCACAAGGTAGTAGTGCCGTTCCCCGGACGGTGACCCTCGCGGACATGCTCGGACGTCCCGCGCAACCGAGGGCCGAGCGAGCCCCGACGATGCTGACCGGCATCCCGGCCAGCACGCTGCTGGTCCGCGAGGGGTGTTCCGCGCTGCTCGACGGGTGGCCCGGCGGGCCTCGCCACCACCGGCAGTGTCCGGACGCCGGTCCCTCGCCGCAGACCCGGCTGCTCAGCGCCACGGCCGCGATGGTGGTCGTCGGATCGGTGGCCGGAGCCGTGGCGCTGGGCGGACACGGTGCCGCCGACCCGACCGTCACCGCCGGCAACGCACTGGCCAGCGCCGAGCGCGCGGACCCGGCGGCGGGCTCCGATACCGCGGCGGGCGCCTGGAACGGCCCCGCCACGTCACTGCTCGGCGGTATCGCTACCACCCCGACCGACGGGCGGGCGGCACCGTCGCCCGACGTCCGGGCCGACGACCGGCAGCCGACCGCCGCACGGGGCGTCGGTGGCCAGGGCACCCGGCCCGCCGGGGCGCCGGAGCCGGCGGGCGGCACGCTGGAGCCGGCGGGCTCGCTGCCCGGGCACAGCCCGGCGGCTTGGGCGGGACTGCCGGCCCCCGAGCCCGGTGCTCGCGGAGTCACCCCGGCCCCGGCCGGGGACCACGCGCCGGCCGCCGCCCGGGCGGGGCGACCGGCCGCGGCGGGTCCCGGTGCCGCCGCTCCGGCCGCCACGGACCCCACCGGCGCGAAGCCGGTGGCCGGGAGGCCGGCCGCGGGGACGCCCGCGGCCGGGGCGCCGACCGAGGGCAAGCCGGCCGCCGGGAAACCCGCCGAGGGCGCGCCCACCGCCGGCAAAGCCGCCCAGGGCGCGCCGGCTGCCGGGAACCCCGCCGCGCACCCGCCAGGCACGAACCCCGCTGCGCACCCGCCGGGCGCGAACCCCACGCCCGGTAAGGCGGCATCCGGTAAGCCGGCCGGTGGGACGGCGGCATCCGGTAAGCCGGCCGGTGGGAAGTCGGCGGCCGGGAAGTCAGCCGGTGGGACGGCGGCCGGGAAGTCGGCCGGTGGGACGGCGGCCGGGAAGTCGGCGGCCGGGAAGTCCGCGGCGGGGAAGTCGGCGAGGGGCGGGGAGACCTCGTCGCGGTCGGGGACCTCGGGCGCGAGCCGGAGCGGGACGTCCTCGCCGCGGACGTCGCACTCGGCGAGCGGCGGCTCCGGTGACTCGACCGGCCGAGGGTCCGGCGGCCGGGACTCGGGTCACAGCGGCTCGGGCCCTTCGGGTTCGTCCGGCCGCGGCAGCGCGAGCTCGGGCGGCGGCTCGCACGGGCACGGCTCCGGTGGCTCGGGCGGTGGCCACTCCGGCGGTGGAGGCCACGGTTCGAGCGGCGGCCACAGGTGAGCGGCGGCCACAGGTGAGGGGCGGCCACAGGTGAGGGGCCGCACGGGCACGTAGCCTTCGGGTATGCGCATCGCGGACCGGGTGTTGTTCGAGTTCGACGACTCCTACGCCCGTGTCGTGCCCAGCCTGTCGGTGCCGTGGCGGGTGACGCCGGTCCCTGCGCCCCGCCTGCTGGTGCTCAACCGCGAGCTGGCCGGCGAGCTGGGCGCCGACCCGGACGCGCTGACCGGCCCGGAGGGCGTGGCGCTGCTCGCCGGCAACGCGGTGCCGGACGAGGTGACGCCGGTCGCCCAGGCGTACTCGGGGCACCAGTTCGGCGGGTACGTACCCCGCCTCGGGGACGGCAGGGCGTTGCTGCTGGGCGAGCTGGTCGACGGCCGGGGGAACCGCCGTGACCTGCACCTGAAGGGTTCGGGGCGCACCCCGTTCGCGCGCGGCGGCGACGGCAGGGCGGCGGTCGGGCCGATGTTGCGCGAGTACCTGATGGGCGAGGCGATGCACGCGCTCGGCATCCCGACCACCCGCGCGCTCGCTGTGGTGGCCACCGGCGAGTCGGTGGCGCGGGAGACGGCGCTGCCCGGCGCGGTGCTCACCCGGGTCGCCGCGAGCCACCTGCGCGTCGGCACCTTCCAGTACGCCGCCGCCAACGAGCCGGGGCAGGTACGGGCGCTCGCCGACTACGCGATCGCGCGGCACCATCCGGAGGCGGCCGGCGCGGCGAACCCGTACCTGGAGCTCTACCGTCGGGTGGCCGACGCGCAGGCCTCGCTGGTCGCGCGCTGGATGCTCGTCGGGTTCGTGCACGGGGTGCTGAACACGGACAACGTGGCGGTCTCCGGGCAGACCATCGACTACGGCCCGTGCGCGTTCATGGACTCGTTCAGCCCGGCGACGGTGTTCAGCTCCATCGACCACGCCGGCCGCTACGCCTACGGCAACCAGCCCTCGATCACCCAGTGGAACCTCGCGCGCCTGGGCGAGACCCTGCTGCCGCTGATCGACGGCAGCGCCGACGCCGCGGTGCAGGCCGCCACCGAGGTGCTGACCTCGTTCGTCGGGCGCTACGAGGCCTACTTCACCGGCGGGATGGCGGCGAAGCTCGGCATGGCCGCCGCCGACCGGCCGCTGATCGGTGACCTGCTGACGATGCTGGAGTCCGGCGGGGTCGACTGGACCCGGTTCTTCCGCGCGCTGGCGGAGCTCGTGCGGGGCCGTCCGGAGCAGGCTCGGTCGCTCGTGGCCGACGCCGGGGCGTTCGACGCCTGGGCGGACCGCTGGCGGGCCGGGCTGTCGCCGGACGGGCAGGCGGTGGCGGCGGCGATGGACCGGGTCAACCCGGTGTACGTCCCGCGCAACCACCGCGTGGAGGAGGCGCTGACCGCCGCGACCGGGGGCGACCTGGAGCCGTTCGGCCGGCTGCTCGAGGTGCTGGCCCGGCCGTTCGAGGAGCGTCCCGGCCTGGAGGCCTACGTGGGGCCGGCGCCGGCCGGGTGCGGTCCGCACGTCACCTACTGCGGCACCTGACGGTCCGGCCGTCCTCCGCCGCGACGGATGCGCGGACGGTGAGCCTCACCGGCGGGCGCGCAGTACCAGCACCGCGACGGCGCCGAGCAGCGAGAACGCGGCGGTGATCAGCACGGCGGTGTTCCACCCGGCGAGCAGGGCGTCCGGTTGAGGGTGGGTGGCCAGCACGGACACGACGGTGACCCCGACCGCGGAGCCGAGGTAGCGCGCGGTGTTGTTCGCCCCGCTGCCCATGCCGGCCCGGTCGGCGGGGACGCTCGCCACGGCCTGGCGGCCGAGCGCGGCGTTGAGCACCCCGCTGCCGATCCCGGCGATCGCCAGCCCGGGCGCCAGCCGCGCGATGCCGTCCCCCGGCTGCAGCCCGGTGAGCAGCGCCAGCCCGGCGGCGACCCCGATCAGGCCGGCGGCGAGCTGCGCGTCCCCGCCGATCCGCAGCCGTCGGGCCAGCAGCGCCACCGGCACGCTGATCCCGGACCAGATCACGATCCCGAGCGAGGCCAGCAGCGGCGAGGAGTGCAGGCCGCGTTCGAGCACGGTCGGGGTGTAGGACATCGCCGCGATGACGCCGAGACCGGTGGCGGCGCCGGCTGCCGTGACCGCGGCGAAGTCGGGCCGGCGCAACAGCCCGAGGCTCAGCAACGGATCCCCGCCTCGGCGGTCGGTCCGCCACTCCACGACGATGAACGCGGCCAGCAGGACCGCGCCGGCGGCCAGCAGGACCACCGTGGCCGGCCGCGTCCACCCGGTCCGGCCGGTCACCAGCCCGGCCAGCAGCGCGCTCGTGCCGATGCCCAGCAGCAGCGCGCCGGGCAGGTCCACCCGGCGGGGGCGCGCCGAGCGCGACTCGGTGAGCAGCAGCCGGGCGCCCACCGCGACCGCGCCGGCCAGCACCGCGAGCAGCAGGTAGGGCCAGCGCCACCCGAGCGAGGAGTCCAGGAGAGCGGCGAACACCGGGCCGAACGCGATGCCGGCGCCGACGCTGGCCCCCCACAGCCCGGTGGCCCGGACCCGGCCGGGTCCGGCGGGGACGGTGTGCCCGATCAGCCCGAGCGAGCAGGAGACCAGCGCGGCGGCGCCGAGGCCCTGGCCGACGCGGGCGACGATGAACAGCGTGGCCGAGGTGGTGGCCACCCCGAGCAGGCAGGTGGCCGCCACGGCCACCGCGCCGAGGACGAACACCCGCCGCCTGCCGTAGTCGTCGGCCAGCGCGCCGGTGATCAGCAGCCCGGCGGTCAGGCCCACGCTCATCGAGCTGAGCATCCAGGTCTGGGCGCCCGGCCCGGCGCCCAGCACGGCGGCCACCGGGCCGAGCGAGCAGAACGGGGTGGTGAACAGGGCCAACGCCAGGAAGCTGCCGGCCGTCGCCACCAGCAACGTCCGGCCGTGCCCCCGGGTGGGCGGGGCCTCGGTGAGCTCGACCGTCCGGGCAGCGGGATCGTCCGACACGGTGGCTCCCTCGGGTTATGGTCTGGTTCCTGAACCGTAGCAACACTATGGTTCAGTGACCAGACCGAATGGTGAGGGGAGGCCCACATGGCGCTGGGCAGGCTCTACGAGCACCAGGACTGCGCGCTGGCCCGGGCGCTGGAGGAGGTCGGGGAGCGCTGGACCCTGCTGGTGCTGCGCGACTGCCTGCTGGGCGTGCGACGGTTCTCCGAGCTGCGCGACCGGCTGGACATCCCGCGCGCCATGCTCGCGTCCCGGCTGTCCGCCCTGGTCGAGGCCGGGTTGCTGGAGCGTCGCCCGTACGGCGCGGCGCGCGAGGAGTACCTGCCGACCGACAAGGCGGTCGCGCTGTGGCCGGCGATCCACGCGCTCATCGAGTGGGGCGAGCGGTTCCATCCCGCTCCCGGTGGCCGCCGGCGGCTCTACCGGCACGTGCCCTGCGACCGCGACGTCGACCGGACCGGGCGGTGCCCCCGCTGCGACACGGTGCCCGCGCCCGGGGAGCTGGAGACCCGCCCGGGGCCGGGTGCGGACTCGAACCGCCGCGAGGACCGGGTCAGCCTCGCGCTGAACGAGGGGCCGCACCGCCTGCTCACCCCGGTGTACCGGACGCGGTGATCGTGTGCCGGGGCCGTGGGGCTGGCGGTCGCCGCCAGTGCCGACGGCACGCAACGTACGGTTCCCCGGCGCCCCGAGTACCGGGGCCACCTGCGCGAGCGGGAGGGGCGGACGTGGCGGACGCATGAGTACGAGACCGATCCGTGCGGGGCTCCGCGACCAACCGCCCGCGTGACGGGGGACTGCCGGCGTTCGCGGACGGTGACGCCGAGGTGGCGCGGGTGCTGCTGCGGCGCCGCGCACAGGGGAGCGTCCCGGGCCGACGCCGCGACGGCCACCGGGTCGCGCTGGTCGTGGGCGGCGGCGGGATGCGCGGCTCGTACACCGCGGGCATGCTGCGCGGGCTCGAGCGGGCCGGGCTGCAACCGGCCTTCGACGAGGTGTACGGCGCGTCCTCCGGCGTGTTCGGTGCCGCGGCGTTCCAGGCCGCCGACGCCGAGGCCGGCGCCGCCGCCTACCCGGAGGACCTGTCCTCGCGGGTGTTCATCGATCCGCGCAGGCTGGGCCGCCGGCCGGTGGTCTCGCTGGAGTACCTGGTGCACGAGGTGCTGAGCGTCCGCAAGCCGCTGCGCTGGCCGTCGCTGATCGGGGCGGCCGCGCCGCTGCACGTGGTCGCCACCGACGTCGAGACCATGGCCGCGCGCGTCCTGGCCCCGGCCACCGTCGGCGAGTGGCAGTGCGCGGTGTGGGCGAGCGCCTCGATCCCGCTGCTGGCCGGGCCGCCGGTGCGCTACGCCGGCCGGCGGTGGATCGACGGTTCGGTCGCCGAGCCGTTGTCGACGGCCCGCGCGGTGGCCGGCGGCGCCACGCACGTGCTGGTGCTGCTGTGCCGGGGCCGGGACGAGCTGAACGGTGACGCCGGGGCGGGCCTGTCCTGGTGGGCGCGCGCCCTGGACCGGCTGGTTCCGGGGTTGGGCAGCGTCGCCCAGGGGTCCCGCCGCTACGGCGGCGACCTCGCGCTGGTGCGCGACGTGGGTGATCGCCGCCGGGTCGGGCGGCATCTCCTCGCGGTGGCCCCGGCGCGCTCGGCGGGGGTGGGCGGCCTGTGCACCGACCGCGCGGCGTTGGCCGACGCCGTCCTGATCGGGGACGGCTCGATCCGGGCGGCGCTCGACCGGGCCGGCGCCGAGGGCGGGCGGTAGACCGCTGCGCGCGCCACCCCCTGCCCGTCGCCGGCCACCGGGGTGAACCCGGATGCCTGTCGCCACGAATGCCGGGTGGGACTTCAGCGGCGGGGAGTGGACATGTTGAGTGGACGGGAGGGTGCGGAGCTCCGGGAGATCGAGGCCGTGCTCCGCGCGGACGACCCTGGCCTCGACCTGCGGATGCGGGCGCACCGGGCTCGGCGCTGGTGGCCGGCCGGGCGCTGGCACACCGCGCTGAGCGTCGTGTCCGCGCTCTCGGCGGTGCTGTGCCTGGCGCTGGGCCAGATCGGCGCCGGGCTGGTCGGCGTGTTGTTCGCGGTGGCGGTGTTCGAGCTGCGCGGCTGGCGGCTGAACTCCGGCGGGCACGCTGGAGGCACGGAGACCGGGCGCGGCTAGCGGAGCCGGGCGCGCCGGCGGGAGCCCGGCGCGCTCTCGGGTGCCGGCGCGGCTAGCGGGTGCCGACGCCGCCCGGGTCCTGCGGGGGCGCCGAGGCCGGTCTCGGCGCGGTCTCCGGGTTGCTGGCCGCGACCTCGAGCTGGGTGCGCACCGCGTCCTCCTGTGCCCGCGCCGCCTCGGCGGGGTCCTGGAAGTCCAGCCCGCACCCGGCGGCGGTCCGGGAGCGGACGGCCGGATCGTCGGGACACGGGTCGTGGCGTCCCATCCGGGCTCCGATCGGGGAGTCGGCGGGTTCCTTGCAGTACGCGTCTACCGCCGGCCGCGCCGGTGAGAGGTCGTTCGGCTCCCGCTGCCGCTGGCCGAGGAAGCCGGTCGTGCACGGCGGCGGGTCGTTGACCACCGTCTTGAAGCTGAGCTTCGCCGTACCGGGGACCGGCGAGTTGTAGACCGAGCTCTGCAGGTCGTCGAGCGTCGTCGGCAGCACGACCAGGGTGTGCCGCAGGTTCGGCTGGTAGACCTGGAGCACCCGGGCGAGCGGGGTGAGGCCGGACAGCAGCTCGGGCAGCGGCCGCCGGATGTCGCCGACCAGCCGGTCGACCTGGCCGAGTGCCGGTGCGGTCTTGGTGAGCGTGCCGCGCAGGGCGGGGTCGGAGTCGCGCAGCTGGTCGGTGACCGTCCGCAGGCCGCCGACGGCCGAGCGCAGCGGGGGCGCGAGCCGTCGCTGGGTGTCCAGCACCGGGTTCAGGTCGTCGATCAGCCGCCGGGTCGGTCCGATGTCCGCGTCGGCCGCGCGCAGCAACGCGCCGGACGAGTCGACCAGCCGGCGCAGGTCGGCGGCCCGCCCGGTGAGGGCGTCGCTGAGACCGTCGACGGTGGTGCGCAGGTCGTTCGGCGGCACGCTGGCCAGCAGGGCGTTGGCGTGCCGCAGCAGGTCGGTGTCCGAGGTCGGCAGCCGGACCTGGCCGGCCGGCACGACGTCGCCGGCGGCCAGCGGCGGGCCGGGTGTCCCGGGCGGGTCGAAGTTCAGGTACTGCTCGCCGATCGCGGACACGCTCCGGACCGTGACCCGCGAGTTCGCCGGGATCGGGGTGTCCTCGTCGACGGAGACCGTGGCGACGACACCGGTGTCGGTGAGCTCGATGCCGCTGACCTCGCCGATCGCCACGCCGCCGAGGGTGACCTGGGCGTCCGGGTACAGCTCACCGGTGTCCGGCAGTTGCACGGTGAGCTCGTGGCGGCCCACGCCGAGCATGTCGGGCAGCCGCACGTAGCTGGTCAGGCAGTAGCCGACGGCGAGCACCGTGATCACGACGAACGCCACCACCTGCCCCTTGACCAGACGGGGGAGCATCAGCGACCTCCGAGGGCCGGGCCGAGCAGCCCGTCGTTGCGGGGAGCGGGGAGCGGGGCGGGCGCGGGCAGCGGAACCGGCGCGAGGGGCCGGGGGGCCGGCGCGAGGGGCGGTGTCGAGGGGGGCGCGACCGGCAGCGGCAGCGGGCCGACACGGGGCACGCCGCCGGGCACGCCGGGACCGGGCGACGGGCGACCGCCGGGCACCGCGATGCCGGGGAAGAGGCCACCCAGGCCGAAGTTCCGGGCCAGGTTGTCCGCGCTGAGGTCGACCGTGACGTAGAGGTTGGCGTAGTCGCCCTTGAGCATCGCCGGGAACGCGGTGTTCGACGGGAACGGGAACGTCGCCAGGAACGAGACCGACCGGGTCAGGTCGGCGCCCGCGTCGGCGAGCCGGCCGACCGCCGGTTGCAGGTCGTGCAGGTTGCCGATCAGGTCGCGCTTCGACCCGTCGATCGTCCTGGAGGCGACCGCGCCCAGGTCGGACAGCGCGGACAGCGCGCGGACCAGCTGGGCCCGCTGGTCGTCGAGCACCCGCACCCCCGCCGGGATGGTGTCGACGGCGTGCGCGAGGGTGTCGCGCCGCTGGTTGAGTGCGCCGCTGAGCCGGTCGAGGCCCGCGATGGCCCGCACGATGCCGTCCCGCTGCGCGTCGAGCGTGCCGACGAAGGTGCCCAGGGTGCCGATCAGCTGCCGGACCTCCCGCTCGCGGCCACCGAGGGCCAGGTCCAGCTCGGAGGTGATCGTCGCGATCTGGGCGAGGCCGCCGCCGTTGAGCACGGCGGACAGCGCGGCGAGGACCTCCTCGGCGTCCGGGTAGCGGCTGGTGCGGGCGAGCGGAACGACGTCGCCGCCGCGCAGCCGTCCGGTCGGCGGTCCGGACGCCGGCGGCGCGAGCTCCAGGTACTCGGCCCCGAGCAGGCTCTTCTGCGCGATCCGGGCCGTCACGTTGGCCGGCAGGACGGTGCCGGGGTCCAGGCTCACGGTGACCCGCGCGTGCCAGTTGTCGAACGCCACGTCGTCGACGTTGCCCACGGTGACGTCGTTGACCTTGACCTCGGAGTCGCGCACCAGGCTGCGCGAGTTGGCCAGCTGCACCGTGACGACGGTCGCGTCGTCGTGCGAGCCGTGCCGGCCGGGCAGCGGAAGCAGGTCGGTGGGCCGGACCCCGCACCCGGCCACCCCGGCGACGGCGCCCACCGCGGCGAGCAGCACCACCAGGGCGCGCGCACCCCGTCCGGCGGTCACCGGCCACCCGCCGGGCCGGGCGGGAACAGGTCGGCCAGCGACCGGGGGCCGGGGCTCCCGGGCGGCGTGCCCCGGGAGAGGTAGGGCTGGGTGCCCGCTCCCTGGTGCGGCTTGGGTGGCGTGGCCGACGGGTCGTACGGCGGCTGCAGCTCCGGGTGCGGGTCGGGCGCCTTGCCCTGGTCGGCGGTGATCGAGTTCAGCGAGCCGTTGCGTCGCACGCCGCTGAACGCCACCGGGGGGTAGTCCAGCCGGACCCGGTCGAGCAGCGGCCGGAGGTCCGAGCGGCACCCGTCGAACCCGCCGCCCTCGGCGAACAGCAACGAGCAGGCCACCGAGTTGACGTCCTGGAGCTGGGTGCCCGCCAGCGCCCCGGTGATCGCGCCGCTGAACGGGTCATAGACGTTCTGGAAGTTCGACACCGCGCTCGGCGCGATCTGCAGGATGTCGGCGAGGGCCTGCCGGTTGTGCGCCAGGTTGCGGGTCACCGAGCTGAGGCCGTCGAGGTCGGCGCCGAGCCGGTCGCGGTGCTCCCGCACGAACCCGCCGATCCGCTCGACCGACGAGTCGACCACCTCCAGCGCCCTCCCCAGGTCGGCGCTGCTGCCGGCGAGCGTGCCGGAGAGCTGGCCGAGCTGGGTGGTGAACCCGCGCACCTGGTCGTCGGCGCCGCGCAGCGCCGTGACCGCGGTCTGCAGGTTGCGCACGGTACCGAACAGGTCCTCCCGGCCGTCGGACAGCGCGCCGACCGCCGCGGCCAGCTGCGCGACCGTCCGGTTGAGGGCCGGACCGTTGCCGGCGAGGTTCCGCGCCCCGCTGGAGACCGCCCGCCCCAGCGAGCCGTCGGCGTTCACCCCGGTCGGACCGAGCGCGTGGGTCAGCTCGTCCAGCTGGCCCTTCAGCTCGTCGTACTCCACCGGCACCGCGGTCCGGTCCAGCCCGATCACCGCCCCGTCCGGCAACCTCGGGCCACCCGCCCGGGCGGCCGATAGCTGCACGAAGCGGCTGGTGACCAGCGTCGGGGCGAGGATGAACGCCTGAGCGCCGTCCGGGACCGGAGCGTCCGCGGCGTAGCGCAGCTCCACCCGGACCCCGTGCGCGGTGGGGGTGATCGCGTCGACCGTGCCGACGGGCACCCCGACCACGCGCACCTGGTCGCCCGGGTACAGGCCCACGACCTGGGAGAAGACCGCCGTGGCGCGCTTCTCGGACGACCCGGAGAGCAGCAGCACCGTCGCCACGGCGATCAGGACGACCGCCACCGCCGTGCCCGCCACGAGCAGCCGCGAGCGGGTCATCGTCCGCCTCCCGGGGACGGCGGGGACGGCGGGAACGGCGGGGACGGGAGCGGGTGGGCGCCCAGCGGCAGCGGGGGGACGAAGTTCGTCGGTGGCAGGTTCTGCACCGAGGCGAAGAACCACGGCCCGCCGCCGACCGCCTCGCCCAGCGATCCGGCGTAGGTGTTCAGGCCCTGGATCGACGCGGCCAGGTTCCGGTCGTTGCGGTTGAGCAGGTCCAGCACGCCCCGCAGCTGGTCCAGGGCCGGTCCGAGCTGGCGCTCGTTGTCGGTGACCAGCCCGTCGAGCTGCTGGACCGTCGCGGTGACGGTCACCAGGAGCTGCTGGATGACCGCCCGCCTGCTGTTCAGCTCGGCCAGCAGCCGCTCGCCGCCGGTGACCAGGGAGACCAGGTCGTCGCTGCGTCGGGCGAGGACCCCGGTGACCGACCGGGCGTGGCCCAGCAGCTCGCGCAGCTCGTCGTCCCGGGAGGCCAGCGTCCCGGACAGCCTGCGCAGCCCGTCCAGCGTGCCGCGCAGCGGTGCCGGGGTGTCCGCGAGCGTCGCCGACACGGTGTCCAGCGCCGCCGTCAGCCGCCGCGTGTCGAGCTGCTCGGTGGTCCGGCTCAGCCTGCTCAGCGCGTAGGTCAGGTCGTAGCCGGGGTCGGTGCGCTCCCTCGGGATCACCGCGCCGGAGGGCAGCCGCCCCGGCCCGTGCGGCTCGATGCCGAGGAACTTGGACCCCAGCACCGACGACGTCTTCACCAGCGCCCGGGTTCCGGTACCCAGCCGGCCGACGTCCTGCACCGAGAAGCGCACCGCCGCGTGGTCGCCGTCGATCTCCACCGACTCGACCACCCCGACCTTCACGCCGTTGAGCTTCACGGCGTCCGTCGGCTTGAGGCCGCCCGCGTCGACGAACTCGGCGGTGTAGGTGCCGCTGACCATCGCCAGGTAGATCGGGCCCGCGTTCAGCATCAGGCCGAGCAGCACCACCAGCACGGTGACCGCGACGGCCCCGACCGCCACCGGGTTGCGCTCGGAGAAGCTCCTGGTCAGTAGTGGCATCGGCGGGCACCGCTCTGGATCATCGGCGTGCGGACGACCGGTCCGGTTCCGGTGTGCAGCCGCACCTGCACGCCGCACAGGTAGAACTGGAAGGCCGAGGAGTAGGCGCCGAGCCGCCCGAGCACCGCGTAGTACCCGGGGAACTTGTGCAGGCGCTCGTCGAGCAGGTCGCGGTCGGCGTTGAGCACCCGCGCGAGCCGGTCGACCTGGTGCACCGTCCCCCGGATGTCCGGCCGGCCGGCGGAGAGCAGGTCGCTGGTCGACGTGGTGAGGTCGTTGATGCCCACCAGCGACCGGCCGATCCGGGTGCGGTCCGCGTCCAGCCCGCCGACCAGCCGGGTCAGCCCGGAGACCAGCGAGTCGAGCTGCCCACCGTGGTCGTCCAGGGTGGCCAGCAGGCCGTTCAGGTTGTCCACCAGGTGGCCGATCACCGCGTCCTTGTCGGCCAGCGTCCCGGTCAGCGACCCGACCTGGGTGAGCAGCCGGGTGACCGAGTCGCCCTGCCCCTGCAGGACCGCCACCAGGGAGCCGGCCAGCTGGTTGATCTGGTCCGGTTGCAGGCCCTGGAACAACGGGGCGAACCCGTTGAACAGCTCGTCGAGGTCCAGCGCGGGGCGGGTGCGGCTGGTCGGGATGATCCCGCCCGGCTCCAGCCGCCGGCCGGTGCCGGGCTCCTGGCTCAGTTCGAGGTAGCGGTCGCCCACCACGTCCTGGTAGCGGATGGTCGCCCGGGTGTCGTCGGTGAGCGGGACGTCGTACCGCACGCGGAAGCCGACCGCGACCAGGTTGTCCGGCCTGACCTCGATGCTCTCCACCCGGCCGACCGTCACCCCGGCGGCCCGCACGTCCACCCCGACGAGCAGTTCGGTGGAGTTGGTGAACAGCGCGGTGTACTCGGGTCCGGGCGGCCGGCTCCCGCCGATCTCCATCCCCAGCAGCACCACGCAGGTGATCGACAGCACCAGGAACGCGGCCACCTTCACCAGGGTCGACCGGGGCGTCATCGCGGCGCTCCGCCGCGCAGCGGCCGGGGCAGCGGGTTCGGCAGCGGTGAGCCGGGCGCGACGGTGACCTGGTCGCTGGGTACGAACCCGGTCCACCCGTCGTCGAACCGGACGTGCGGGAACGGGGCGTCCGCCGGGGCCAGCGGCCCGCCGAAGCAGCTGGGGCCGGTCCTCGCGGCCACCTTCGGGAGGTCGCGCGGGTAGCGGTAGCCCTGCTGGGCGGGCAGCAGCGAGGTGAACGAGTGCAGCCCGGGGTACTGGCCGCCCATCACCTTCTCCAGGTCGATCCGCAGCTGGTTGGAGCTCGCCAGCAGGCAGGGGAACATCGGGGAGTACCGGGCCAGCAGCGCGGCCGTCGGGCGCAGCGTGCCGAGGGCCTCGCGCAGCGCGCCGCCGTTGTCGGCCAGCAGCGTCCGGCCGTCGGCCGCGGTCCGGGTGGTCACCGAGAGCAGCGGCGGGATGGCCGCCCGGGTGACGGTGAGGGTGGTGCTGGTGACCGCGAGGTTGTCCGCGACGCGCACCAGGTCGGGCGACAGGTCGGCGTAGATCCCGGCGACGTCCGCGCCGGTCGCCAGGTCCCGGTCCAGGGTCGGCAGGCTGGGGTTCAGCGCCCGCAGGTAGCCGTTGAGCTGAGCCAGCGTCTGCCCGTCCCGCTCGCCCCGGCCCTGCAGCGACGTCGACAGTGCGCCCAGGGCCGAGTTCAGCTTCGCGGCGTCGACGGTGCCCAGCAGCGCGTTCAGGTTCGCCAGCACGCTGTTGACCTCGGTGGACACGCTCGCCGTCGGGATCCGCGCCCCCTCGCCGATCCGGCCGGGGCCGGCCCGAGCGGGTGCCCGCAGCTCGACGTACTTGGGGCCGAGCAGCGTCGGCACCACGATGTCGGCGACGGCGTCGGCCGGGATGTGCGCGGCCTGCCGGGGCTCCAGCGCCACCTCGAGCACGGCGTGCTCGCCGTCGGCGTCCGGCCGGATCGCGCGGACCTCACCCACGGTGACACCGCGCATCGCCACCGCGGCACCGGGGTCCATCAGCAGCCCGGACCGGTCCGCGCGGACGGACACGTCGACGACCGGCGTGAACACCTTCGCGTACCCGCCGACGATGCCGCCGGCCAGCGCCACCGCCACGACGACCACCAGCACCCCGAGCAGCCCCCGGCGGGAGGGTTCCGGCCTGCGCATCCGCCGCTACCTCGAGATCCGCAGCGCGCTGGGCTCGTACATCAGCAGGGTCAGCGCGAACTGGACGAACAGCACCAGCACCAGCGACAGGCGCACCGACCGGCCGACCGCCGTGCCCACCCCCGCCGGCCCGCCCTTGGCGTGGAAGCCGTAGTAGCTGTGCACCGAGACGATCACCACCGACATGGCGAGCACCTGCAGGTAGGAGGTGAGCACGTCGCCGGGGTGCAGGAACGAGCGGAAGTAGTGGTCGTAGGCGCCGCCGGACTGCGCGTAGAGCACGACCGCCATCAGCCGGCTGGTGCCGAAGGAGACGATCAGCGCGACCGCGTACAGCGGCGTCGCGGCGAGCAGGCCGGCCAGGATGCGGGTGGTGACCAGGAAGGGGATCGGCGGCACCGCCATCACCTCCAGCGCGTCGATCTCCTCGCTGGTGCGCCGCGCGCCGAGCTCCGCGGTGATCCCGGCACCCACGGTGGCCACCAGCCCGACGGTGGTGACCAGCGGGGTGGTGATCCGGGTGTTGAGGTAGGCGGAGAAGAAGCCGGTGAGGACCGGGACGCCGATCTTGCCCAGGTTGACGTACCCCTCGATCATCACCTCGGCGCCGGTCATCATGTTGAGGAACGCGATCACCGCCGCGGTGCCGCCGAACATCGCCAGCGCGTTGGTGCCGAAGGCCACCGCGGCGACCTGGCGCAGCAGCTCACGCTTGTAGCGCAGCAGCGTCCGGTACGACCAGCCGTAGGCCTTGCCGTAGAACACGAACTGGTCGCCGAGCCGTTCCAGCCGCCCGTCGGGTTCCGGCTCCTCGCTGTACCCGTCGCGGTGCGCGCCCGTCGCCCTGGTCATCAGCGTCTCCCTCAGTCGACCAGCTGGTTGGCGATGAACGCCATCGTGAGCAGCACGTTGAACAGGAACAGCAGCACGAAGGAGAGGATCACCGTCTGGTTGACCGCCTCGCCGACCGCCTTCGGCCCGCCGCGCACGGCGAGGCCGCGGTAGCAGGCGACCAGGCCGGCCGCCATGCCGTAGACGGCGGCCTTGGTCTCGCTCAGCACCAGCTCGTCCAGTCCGCTGAGCAGCGGGAGGGTGGCGACGAACTGGCCCGCGCTGGAGTGGAACACCAGCACCGAGAACGCGTAGCAGACGCCCAGCCCGACGACCGAGGCCACGCCGTTGAGCAGCATGGCGACCACCGTGGACGCCAGCACCCTCGGCACCACCAGCCGGTGGATCGGGTTGATGCCGAGGACCTGCATCGCGTCGATCTCCTCCCGGATGGTCCGGGCCCCGAGATCGGCGCACACCGCTGTCGCGCCGGCGCCCGCCACCACCAGCACCGAGGCGATCGGCCCCACCTCCCGGACGATCGCCAGGCCGGAGGCCGCGCCGGCCAGGTCGGTGCCGCCGATCTCGGCGAACAGCTGCAGCAGCACGAACACCACGAGACCGGCCAGTGGGATGATCAGCATGATCGCGGGGAACAGTGAGACGCCCGCGATGAATGCGACCTGCTCCACGAACTCGCGCCAGTAGAACGGTCGGCGGAACAACAGCCGGAACGTATCCAGGCACATGGCCATGAAGCCGCCGACCGGCCGCAACATCGCGGCGAGCGAGGCTTCAGCCATTGCGTCGGCCCGCGTCCTCGGGTTCCGGCTCGGCGCCGGGGACCCGAGGGTCGCGGCAACGGCTCCGACCGGTTCCCAGGCGCACGTCGGCATTGAACCAGCGCCGACCGCGCGCGCCGCACGGCGACACGCTCACGACGGCACACCGCCCCTGACCGGGGGAGAGTGTCCTTCTGTGAGCGAACGACCACGGACTGTAGCAGGGACGTGCCAGGTCAACGCGGAGGATCTGTCACCGCACCCCGAAACCCCTCGAGGTGCTGACTCGACTCTTTCTCGTCAGGCCGTCGACAGCGCGAAGCCCTCGAAACCGCGGTCCGCCGCCTCCTGACATTCCTTGCGGTAAGCCCCGGCTCCGCCGAAGTAGAACAGGACCACGTGTGGCTTTCCGGGGATGTTGTCGCCCAGGAACCAGGAGTTCCGGCCCTTCGGCAACACCGTCGCATTCACCAGGTCGTCCATGTGCCGCCGCCAGTGGTCCACGGCCTCGGGTGCCGCCTCCATGGCGCAGACGTCGTTGTCGCGGAGGTGGCGGATCGCCCCGCCGATCCACTCGACGATCCCGTCGATCACCACCGGGATGTTCGCGAACGGGGTCTGCGGACCGCAGATCATGAACATGTTCGGGAACTCGTCGACCGCGATGCCCAGGTGGGTCCTCGGCCCCGCCTGCCACTTCTCGGTCAGCGTGGTGCCGTTGCGGCCCCGGATGTCCATGGTGGTCAGCGAGCCGGTCACCGCGTCGAAGCCGGTCGCGAAGATGATGATGTCGGCCTCGTGCTCGCCGGTCGCCGTGCGCACACCGGTGGCCGTGATGCCCTCGATGGGGCTCTCGTTCACGTCCACCAGGCTCACGTTGTCCCGGTTGAACGTCTCGTAGTAGAAGTGCCCCAGCGGCGGGCGCTTCCCGGCGAGCGGATAGTCCTTGGGGCACAGCAGTTCCGCGGTCTCCGGGTCCTTGACGATGGCCCGGATCTTGTTCCGCACGAACTCGGCCGCGGCCTCGTTCGACCTCTCATCGACGAAGATGTCGTCGAAGGTCTCGAAGATGAACCGGAACCCGCCGGCCTCCCAGCCCCCTTCGAGGATCTTCTGGTGCTCCTCCGGGGTCACGTCGTCGACGGTGCGACCGGTGTAGTCCATGGCGAACGCGAAGAAGTGCTCGCGGGTCTTCCGCCAGATCGACTCGTAGTTCGCCCGGATCGACCGGCGCTCGTCGTCGGTGAGCGTGTAGTTGCGCGCCGGGAGCACGTAGTTCGGGGTGCGCTGGAAGACCGTGAGGTGGGCCGCGGTGTGCGCGACGATCGGGATGACCTGCACGGCGGTCGCCCCGGTACCGATCACCGCGACCCGCTTGCCGGCGACGTCGACCCCGTCCTTCGGCCAGTGCCCGGTGACGTGCCACTCGCCTTCGAAGTCGTCCAGACCGGGGAAGGGCGGCCGGTACGGCTGGGACAGCAGGCCGGCGGCGGTGATGAAGTAGGTGCAGGTGAGGGTCTGCCCCTGGTCGGTGGTGACGGTCCAGGTGCGGGAGGCCTCGTCGTAGACCGCGGACCGGACCCGGGTGCGTAGCCGGATGTCCCTGCGCATGTCGAAGCGGTCGGCCGCGTGCTGGAGGTAGGCGAGCGCCTCGGGCTGGGCGGGGAAGCGCTCGGTCCAGTCCCAGGAGTCCTGCAGCTCCTTCGAGAAGGAGAAGGCGTACACCCAGCTCTCGCTGTCGGTGCGGGCCCCGGGGTAGCGGTTCCAGTACCAGGTCCCGCCCACGTCCGAGCCAGCCTCCAGAACGGTCGCCGACAGGCCCAGCCGGCGTAGCTCGTGGAGCATCCGGAGCCCGCCGAAACCTGCTCCGACGACGACGGCGTCGACCCGCGTGGCGTCCCCGTCGGCCGTGCTCGTGGGGGTCTCGGGCTGAACTGCCATAGTCCGTCTCCTTCGCCGCCTGTGATCCATCGCAACACGAGTCGACTTGTGAGTCAACTCACTGGGCGGGGAGCGACGGGTCGCGGCGAGGGCCGCTCGCTACGTCCCGGGGTGCTCGGCCCCGGTGGGCTCGACCGGCTTGCCGGCCGTCGACCAGCCGGTGAAACCACCCTCGAGGTGCGCGACCCGGGAGAAGCCCATGTCCTGCAGGGCCGCCGCGGCCAGTGCCGAGCGCCCGCCGCTGGCGCAGTGCAAGATGATCCGCCGCGACGGCTCGAAGGGCTCCTGGTGGTAGGGGCTCGCCGAGTCGGCCCGGAACTCCAGCATCCCCCGGGGCACGTGGACCGAGCCCGGGATCCGTCCGGACGCGGCCAGCTCCTCCGCCTCCCGGATGTCCACCAGGACGGCGTCGCCGCCGCCGAGCTCGCGTTCGACCGTCTCCGCATCGAGGTTCTCGATCCGGCCCTTGGCCTCGGCCACCATCTCGGCCGCCGTCTTCGGCATCGCTCCTCCTCCGGTTGTAGCAGCGGGACCCACTATGGCCGGATGATCTCCACCTCGCCAGGTTCGACGATCACCGTCGGTTCGTCCGGAATTCCGCGAACCGGTTCCGGGACCGGGGCGGCGAAATTTCCGGACGGCCAGGAATGGCGCCAGATCACCGCGTCCCCCGAATTCCGGGTGCATTGTGTGCTCGAGTCGCCCGCCGAGGTCCGGCGGTGATCCGAGTGCCGGCGCACCCGGTGCGACCTGGCCCTACGGTGGCGTCAGGGCGGCCCACGAGCATGCGTCCGAATGGCCCAGACCGGGGCTCGCATCGGGGTGTAGATGGTGCGCATTCGCCGATGATCGCCGGCTACGCATAGTTCGGCCCCGGAAGTGGTAAGGCTGTCGAGTCGTACGTACCGCACTTCACGTCGAGGAGGAATGGACCATGGTTGACGGTTCCGCGGTGACGGGAAGGGCGGCGGGCGTCGCGGGCACGGTGGGGTCGGTCGCCGATCCGCTGCGGATTGCCGCGCGCCAGGTGGGCACCGTGCTGCTCGGGAAGGTGGCCGACCGCGCCATGTCGGGCGTGGAGGGGGTGGCGTCCCGGCTCGACCGGGTGGCCGAGGGTGGCGGCGGCTCGGCGGCGTCCCCGGCCGGCGGTGGTCTCGGCACGGCGCTGGGCGCCGGGGTGCGGGCGCTGGGTTCCGTCCCGGCCCGGGTGACCGCCGCGACCGGCGCCGCGTTCCACCTGGTGCTGCTGAAGATCCGGCAGTGGGTGCGGTTCATCCAGGAGCAGGTGGCCCGGCTCCTGGAACGGCTGATGAGCCGGATACCCGCCGGCTCGTCGGACGCGGGGACCGCCGGCTCGGACCCGGCCGGGGCGGATCCGGACGCGGCGGACGGCGAGGCGGTCGCGACCGAGCGGGAGCGGACCTCCGAGCCGGAGCGGACGGCGGCCCCGGGGCGCACGGCGGCCGCGGAGCGGCGGCCCACGCCCGAGCGGCGGTCCGGGCAGGCGCGCCGGCAGGTCACCTCCGGGGCACGCCCGGCCCGGGGGCGGGCGTCCGACGCAGCGCGGGCGCGACGGGCGACGAGCGCCGCCCGGCCCGTCCCGCGCGCGGTGGATCCGGACTCCGGCGGATCCCGGGAGCGGCGCTCCCCGCGCGCGGGCCGCCCGTCGGGTGGCGGGTCGAAGGGGGCGCGGCGCACGGCCGGCGGGACCTCGCATGATCACTGACAGTCGCGTCGACGGAGCGCCGTACCGGGTCAACGGGGGTCCGTACCGGCCGGCGGCGACCGGCCCGGACCGCGCCGGTGGTCCGGACGCTCCGCGTACCGCGGACCGCCCCGGCGGTCCGGAGGCTCCGCACCGAGCGGACCTGGACGACCTCAAGGCCAGCCTCCGCCGACTCCTCGCGGCGCTGCTCGAGCGCGGGTTCGGGCTCGCGCTGGACAAGGTCGAGGACCTGTCGTCGTCCCTGGATGACATGGCCTCGCACGGCGGGTTCGCGCTCGGCGCGGTGTTCGGCGGGGTGAAGGCGCTGAGCCAGGGCGGCAACCCGGTGTGGGGCGCGATCAAGGGCGCCGTGTCGTCGCTGAGCCCCGGGGCCAAGGCCGCCCTGATCGCGGTGCTCGTGCTGGCCCTGCTGCTGCTCCCGGTGACGGTCGTGCTGCTCCTGCTGCTGTTGATCGTCCTCGCGGTCGTCGCGGCGGTGCGGACGAGCTCACCGGCGTAGCGTCCGGCCCGGACGGGCGGCCCCGGGCCGTGCCGGTCCTCATCCTCGAGGGTGAGGGCGCGGAGCGAGCCGTCCCCGCCGAGGAGGACGACCGCGCGGACCGCGGCCGTCAGGCTTTCGATCATGCAGGGTCCCGCGCGCCTCCGTGCGCGCGTCCTCGCGCTGCCCGCCTGGGGGGTCGACGGCGTCCTGGCGCTGGTGATACTGGGCGTCGACCTGTGGTTCAACGGGTTCACCTCGATGCCGAAGTCCGGCCTGCCGCACTGGCTGGAGGTCCTCGGCCTGGTGCTCGGCACGCTGCCGCTGACCCTGCGCCGCCGGGCGCCCCGCTCGGTGCTGGCGGTGGTCGGCACCGTCGCCGTCGCGGCCACCTGCGCGCGGATCGGGGAGAGCGAGCTCGGACTGTGCGTCGCGCTCTTCACGGTGGCGGCACGGTGTCCACGCCGGCAGTTCGTGGTGGCGTTGGCGCTGGTCTGCGTGCCGAAGCTCGCCGCGGAGATCCTGCGCGGCGCGGGACTCGAGGGGATCGTGCCGCTGCTCGTGTTCGCCTACGCGGTGGCATTCGTCCTGGGCGACCAGCGGCGGAGCCAGTGGGCGTTGACGCGCGAGCTCGCACGTCGGGCGGCCGAGCTGGAGCGGGAACGCGAGCACCGGGTCCGGTTGGCCACCGCGGACGAGCGGGCGAGCATCGCCAGGGACCTGCACGACGTGGTCGCGCACAGCGTGAGCGTGATGGTGCTGCACACCGCCGCCGCCCGGCGGATGCTGGCCAAGGACCCGGAGCGCGCCGACCGGTCGTTCGCCCAGGTGGAGGAGACCGGCCGGCAGAGTCTCACCGAGCTGCGCCAGCTCCTGGGCCTGCTGCGCGACGACACCCGGCGCGCGGACCTGACCCCGCAACCGCGGCTGGCCTACCTCGACGAGCTGGTCGACGGGTTCCGGGTGGCGGGCCTGGAGGTGGAGGTCGACCGTGCTCCCGGCGGAGACCCGGCCGTGAGCGATCCGCTGCGGGTGCTCCTGGTCGACGACCAGGAGCTGATGCGCGCCGGCTTCCGGATGATCCTCGACGCCGAGGCCGGTCTCGAGGTGGTGGGCGAGGTGGCCGACGGCCTCGAGGCGGTGGAGCTGGCCGGACGGTTGCGACCGGACGTGGTGCTGATGGACATCCGGATGCCCCGGATGGACGGCGTGCAGGCCACCCGCGTGCTGGCCGGGGCCGACGCGACGACGCCGTCGAAGGTCCTCGTGCTCACCACGTTCGACCACCGTCGGTCACCCGGCGGCTGATCACCGAGTTCGCCTCGCGGCCGGAGATCGCCGGCGCACCGGCGGCGCTGTCCGCGCTGACCGGCCGGGAGCGCGAGGTGCTGCTGCTCATCGCGCGCGGCCACTCGAACGCGGAGATCGCCCGGGAGCTGTTCGTCAGCGAGGCGACGGTCAAGACCCACGTCGGGCGGGTGCTGATGAAGCTCGACCTGCGGGACCGGGTGCAGGCGGTCGTCCTGGCCTACGAGCACGGGCTGGTGCGGCCGGGGCGGTGAGGCCGCGGCCCGGACAGCCGGGAGGGCGGCCGCGTCAGCCGGGTTGGGGTCCGGCGGCGGGCAGGCCGGTGGGCGGGCTCGCGCGGAGCTGGTCGCGGACGCCCTCGACGTGGTCCCACACGGTGCGGGCGTGCACGTCGACCGCGATCCATTCCCGGGCGGCCGACGCGGCGTCGGTGTCGCCGTGCTCGGCGAGGACGTGCAGCTCGACGAGGCGGTCGATCCACGGGGTGCCGGCCACGACGGGGCCTGCGATGTCCTCGGCCGGATCGCGCTCGAGCCCTGGCGCCGGGTCGGTGGGGCGGTGAGTGACCATACGGTGATGAACTCCCTCGGGCTGTCCTGCCACGGACCGGTCGAGCTGGTGTCCGGTCGCATGCTCGGACTCCCGGGGACCGGGGGAGTAGCTGTGCGAATCCAGCTATCCCTACGGTGCCGACGCGCACCGCGCAACGCAACTCCCCGCACCCGGCCGGGTCCGTGACCTAGGCCACTGCGGTCACGGGGTCGGGCGCGGTCAGGCCACGTCGGGCCAGCGCTCCGGCGGCGGCCCGAAGGCCCGCTCGGTCGAGCGCATCACCGACCGAGCGACGGCGGCGTTGCCGGCCGCGCCGATCACCACGCCGGCGCCCAGCGGGAGCGCCCGGCCGAAGGCCAGCGCGCCCTGCCGCGCCGCGTAGCGCTTGACGAACCAGCGCACCAGCGACTGGTTGATCGGACCGAGCCTGCGCAGCGGCAGCGACTCCGCCAGCTCCCTGGCCCAGTGCGTGGAGCCGCCGGTGACCTTCTGCATGAGCCGGGTCCCGCCCTCGCCCAGCACCACGGCCAGCACCAGCGCGCGCCGGCGCTCCACGTCCTCCATCGGCAGCCCGTGCACCTCGGCCACGCCCAGGGTGTAGAGCACCGAGGCGTCCAGCGCGGCGATCGCCTCCGCCGAGCTGGTGGCCAGCGACGCGACGGTGCCGATCCCGGGCACGAACGCGGCCCCGCCCGCCGCCGCGCCGGTGCCGCCCACGGTGAGCAGGTACTGCTTGCCCAGCCCGGCGATCACCTCGGCCGGGGTGGCGTCCGGTCTCCTGCGGCGGATCCTGGCGATGTGCGAGGTCACCGCGGGCTGCTGGGCCTCCAGGGCGTGCTCCACGGCGGCCTTCAGCACCCGGCCGCTGACCCCCTTGGGCCTCGCCTCCGGCACGGACCCCATCGGGTCGTGGACGTCGGGACGGGACTGGAACGGTCGGCGAGGGCTCACGCCGTCCAGTGTCCTAGACGGTATGGGGATGAAGGCTGGGGCCTCGCTCACATGTGAACGTGGGTTGCCGTCAGGAGTGGGTCCTGGTTGGTAGAGCCACAGATGTGGGAGGCCCCAGTGGTCGGGAATCGTACGAGTGTCGGGCTGGATGTGC
>DASXJJ010000004.1:0-6245 GCA_036497465.1 Pseudonocardia sp.
CTCGCGTTGCGCGCGCAACACCGCCAGCCACAGCCGGCGTTCCAGCACGATCTTGTGCTCCGGGGAGAACAGGTGCGCCATCTCGGCGCTCGCGTAGCGGTTGGCCAGCACGTTCGGGATCACGTCGCGCCAGCCTACTGCCTCCCGGCACTGACCCCCGCCCCGCTGAACCCCGCACTGCTGCCTACTGGCGCTCGGCCAGCGCGTGCGCGATCTCGCCGACCCGGCCGGCGTAGGGCGTGTCGCCGTGCGGGACGGACACCACGGACACCGCCAGCGAACCGCCGCCGGGGGTGCTCGTCGACGTGGTGACCACCGACCCGCCGCCACCACCGGTCACGACCATCCCACCGCCGTCGGGGGAGAAGAGCACGCGCAGTACTCCCCGCGCCCCGTCGTCGTCCACGTCGACCTCCAGGCCCCGCCCGCCGGCCGGGCAGCCGACCTGATCGGACAGCGGCCGGGGAGCCGCCCCCCGCAGCTCGGGCAGGACCTCGGCGAGCTGGGCGAACAGCCGCGGATCGGCCTGCGCGCAACCGCTCGCCGCGGCGCGCTTGTCGGCCCCGAACGGCGTGGCCGTGGGTGCGGGGGCCGACCGGGCCTGCGGACCGGCCGGTGCCTGACCGGGTGCCTGCTCCTGGGCGGCGTACGGCGCGGCTGCCCTCGGAGCCGCTCCGGGCGCGGCACCGGCCGCCGGGTCGGTGCCCTCCGCCACCGCCGGCGGTGCGGCGAGCGCGCCGGGCCGGGCGGCCGTGGGCGAGCCGAGCACGGCGGCGCCGGCCACCCCGGCCGCGGCCAGCCCGAGCACCACGAACGAGGCCACCGCGGAGAGCCGCCGCCGACGCCGCTCACCGACCCGTCGTGACTTGGCCAGCACGTCGGCGTGGCCGAACGAGGACGGCGGCATGCTGGCCGCGGCGCGCTCGTCGGCGTCGGCGAGCAGCTCGGTCAGCCGACGTTCGTCCATGTCGAGTCACCTCCCAGCACCGTCCGCAGGGTGGCCAGGCCGTGCGCGGTCTGGCTCTTCACCGTGCCCTGCCGGCAGCCCATGGCGCGAGCCGTGCCGGCCACGTCCAGGCCCTCCAGGAACCGCAGCACCAGCACCGCGCGCTGCCGGGGCGGCAACAGGCGCAGGGCGTCGTGCAGGCTCTCCCGGGTGGCCACGCCGTCGGCCGGCCCGTCGTCGCCCGCCGGGACCGGCGGCTCGGGTGGCTGCGACATCGCGCTCTCCCGCCGCCACGGCCGCCGCGTCTCGTCGATCAGCGCCCGGACCAGGGTGCGTCGCAGGTAGGCGTCGACGGCCGAGGGCTCGCGGAGGGTGGTCCACTTGCGGTGCAGGGCGACGAACGCGGTCTGCGCAAGGTCGTCGGCGTGATGCCAGTCGCCGCAGAGCAGGAAGGCCTTCCGGCGCACGGCATCCCGCCGTGTCCGGAAGCACTCCGCGAAGGCCTCCTCGGCCGCCTGGTCCACGTCGCTCCTCCCGCCCCTGGTGTACAGACGTGTGAACCAGGCCGGCGGGTTGCCCCACGATCGAGTGAAGACAGTGGCCGTGACGTTTTCGTTACCCCGCCGAGACCTTTCGGGACAGAGCTGCTTGAATGTCCACTCGTGCGACCTTCCTCGCGTCCCGCTACCCGCTCCGCCACGCGCTCGGCGGGCAGGGCCGCGACGCGTTCGGCGTCGCGGGCCGGGCGGCGCTCGCGGGCCTCGAAGGACGCCCCCATCGACCTGCGGTCCGACACGGTCACCCAGCCCAGCAAGGAGATGCGGTCCGCGATGGCCGCCGCCGAGGTCGGGGACGACGTGCTGGACGGCGACCCGACGATGCGCGAGCTGCAGGAGCGGGTGGCCGGGCTGCTCGGCACCGAGGCCGCGCTGTGGGTGCCCAGCGGTTCGATGGGCAACCTGATCGCGCTGGCCAGCCACCTGAAGCGGGGTGACGCGTTCCTCGCCCCGGAGGGCACCCACGTGCTGGACGCCGAGCTCGGCTCCGCGGCGTGGCTGGCCGGCGGGATGCCCCGGCCGCTGCGGCACGACGCAGGCCCCGGGAAGGTCAGCCCGGACGCGGTGCTGAGCGCGGCCGGCCGCCCCGGCCCCTACTACACGCTGCGCACGACGCTGCTGTCGCTGGAGAACACGCACATGTCCGCCGGCGGCGTCGTGACCGCGGTCGACGAGCACCTCGCGCTGGCCGCCGCGGCCCGGCGTGCCGGGCTGAAGCTGCACCTCGACGGCGCTCGCCTGTGGCATGCCGCGGTCGCACTCGGCCTGCCACCCGCCGCGCTGGCCGTGGGCGCGGACACCGTCCAGGTGTGCCTGAGCAAGGGGCTCGGCGCTCCGGTGGGTTCGGTGGTGGCCGGGTCCGAGGAGTTCGTGGTCGAGGCGCGGCGGCTGCGCAAGATGCTCGGTGGCGGGGTGCGCCAGGGTGGCGTGCTGGCCGCCGCCGGCCTGGTCGCGCTGGACAACATCGAGCGGCTGGCCGAGGACCACGACAAAGCGGCGCGGCTCGCGGCGGGGCTGGCCGAGCGTGGCTGGCGGGTCAGCACACCGCAGACCAACATCGTGCTGCTCACCCCCGCCGACCTGACCAGCACGTTGAGCCGGTTGGAGAAGGCCGGAGTGCTCGCCGGGCCGATGGGCGGCGCGGTGCGGTTCGTGACCCACGCCGACGTGACCGAGGCGGAGATCGACACGGTGCTCGACCGGATCGGCTCCGTGGACGCGGAGGTCGGGGCGCCCCGGCGCCCGGCCTCCTAGCCGGGTGGGTGGTCGGCGGCCGGCCTGAGCTCCCCACAGGCCGGCCGTCCGACCACCCCGCGCGGCCACCGGGCACGGGCTCGGTACGGCTACCGGGAGAGGTAGACCTTGAGCCGGTCGAGCGCCTCGGCGACGTTCTCGGTGGCCCCGGCGAACGACAGCCGGATGAAGCGGTGGCCCTGCACCGGGTCGAAGTCGATCCCCGGGGCGACCGCGATGCCCGTGTCGGCGAGCAGTGTCCGGCAGTAGACCATCGTGTCGTCGGTGAGGTGCCCGACGTCCGCGTAGACGTAGAACGCCCCGTCGGCAGGGGCCAGCCGGTCGATGCCCAGCTCGGGGAGACCGGTGAGCAGCAGCGATCGGTTCACCGCGTACCGGGCCACGTGCGCGCGCAGCTCGGCCAGGCCGTCCTTGTCGAAGGCACTGAGCGCGGCGTGCTGGGCGAGCACCGGGGGGCAGACGGTGAAGTTGCCGGTCAACCGGTCGACCACCCGGCGCAGCCTCGGGGGCACCAGCAACCAGCCCAGCCGCCACCCGGTCATGCAGAAGTACTTCGAGAACGAGTTCACCACGATCGCCTCGCGCGAGGTCTGCCAGGCGCAGCTCGTGTCCGGGGTCCCCGGGTAGGAGATGCCGTGGTAGATCTCGTCGCTGATCAGCTGCACCCCGGCGTCCTCGCACCAGGCGGCGATACCGGCCAGCTCGTCCGGACGCAGGACCGTGCCTGTCGGGTTGGCCGGGCTGGCCAGCATGAGCCCGCGCAGCGGCCGCTCCCGGTGCACCGCCTCGAGCATCGCCACCGTGGGCTGGAACCGGGTGTCCGGGCCACAGTCCAGCTCCACCGCCTCGCACCCCAGCGCGCTGAGGATGTTGCGGTAGCAGGGGTAGCCGGGACGGGCCAGCGCGACCCGGTCGCCCACGTCGAAGGCCGCCAGGAAGCTGAGCAGAAAGCCACCGGAGGAGCCGGTGCTGAGCACGACGTCGTCCTCGGTGGCCGGCACGCCGTAGCGCTCGGTGGTGAACTCGGCGATCTTCGCTCGCAGCTCCGGGAGCCCCATGCTGACGGTGTAGGCGAGGATGTTCGACTCGAGCGCCCGGGCGGCGGCCGTCCGGATCGGGGCGGGAGCCGGCGTCGACGGCTGGCCGGCCGACAGGTTGATCAGGTCGCCGTGGCTTCGCTGCCGGGCGGCGGCCGCCACCCACACGTCCATGACGTGGAACGGCTGCACCGCCGCGCGCTGGGCGACCGTGAGCCGCGGTTCGGGGTTCATCGGCACCCAGCCTAGAACCGGCCGCGCCGCCCGGCCCGGTCACGAGGTGGTCGGCGGCCCGCTCAGTAGCCACGGTAGCCACCACCCTCGGCCAGGCTGGCGATCCCGGGAACGTCCGAGACGGAGCCGTAGCGGGCGACCGCGTACCGGACCCCGGCGATGATGTTGTCCACCGGATCGAGGATCTGGTCGTGCCCGGGCAGGCGGTAGCGGTCGAACGTCGGCTGGATCGTCTGCATCAGCCCCATCGACGGCGTGCCCCGGGCGGCGTTCGCGTCCCAGTCGTTGACCGCGCCGGGATCGCCCGACGACTCGTGGCGGATGATCGTCGCGATCGAGGCGGGATCCGTCTGGTCGGGCCGGTAGCCGTGCTCGCGCAGCACCCGGACGGCTTCGTCGATCCACCCGCCCAGCGAGCCGGCCGCAGCATGTCGCCCCGGGACCCCGCCGCCGGCCTCGGCGCCCGAGCGGCCTCCGGCGGGGGGTTGATCGGCGGAGCCGGAGCCGGAGCCGGAGCCGGGCTGGTCGGCGGCGGCCGGGTCGGCGCCGGTGTGCCCGCCCGGGTCGGCCTCGGCCTGACCGTCGGACGACCCGTGGGCCGCGACTGCCGGACGCTCGCCGGGGACGCGCACCCCGGCCATCTCCCGGGCGCCCGACTGCACCCCGGCGCACTCTTCTCGCAGCTCACGCCCCGCCGACTCGGCCGTGCGCACCGCGTCGGCCGCGTCCCGCAGCGCGCCGGCCGCCCGACGGCTGGCCGATTCGAACCCGCCTGCCCAGTCCACGTACGCGGCGGCCGCCACCCCGGACCAGCCCGGACCGAGCCAGGTGAGCAGCCCGGAAGGTGCCCGCGCCGTCGCTCCGAGCAGCAGCGCGGCCTGCGACCAGCGCCGCGCCGCCGCCTCGTACGGCCCGGTCACCGCCGCTCCCGGCAGTACCTGGCGAGGTCTGCGTCGACCCCACGGATGTGCTTGGCGCACGCGCCCAGCGCTTCGGCCGCGGCGGCCAGCCGGACGGCAGCGGCCAAGAGCGCCCGGTAACAGACCAGGTCGACCTCGGCGATCGCGCCGGCCAGGCCGGGGTGCGCCGAGATCGACGCCGAGGCCAGGGCCGACTGGCCGTCCAACCAGCCGGCGACTTCAGCCGCTCGTTGGTTCAGCTCGTCGCCGACCTGCCCGAGGTCGGCGAGCACATAGCGCGTCACACCGGACTGGACGCGGCCCGAGCCGGGAAGGTTCCCCTCGACCCGGGACCGAAATCAGAAACCGACGCTCAGACAGGCCAGCCGAGCCCCCGCCATGCCCGCCACGCCCGGCCCCGTCTGGGTCGCCGTCGCGTGGATCACCACGGACCCGGGACGCTTGGCGCTGAACACCCACGGCACGGTGGTGGCGACGGTCGCGTTGCCCTGCCCGTCGGTGGTGAAGTCCAGCCAGATCTCGTTCCGGGCGTTCGCGAACGCGGGGTTCACCGACGGCTTGACCGGGTCCGCGTTGTGCTGGAAGTGCGGACCGGCGTCGTCGCCCTTCGGCCCGCACGGCATGGCGTGTGCGTGGGCGCCGTAGGGGCGGTTGGGCACCAGGCCGCGAACGTTGAGGACGACGGTCGTGGAGCCGTCGTAGATGTACTCGCCGACGAGCATCCTGGCCCCGTTGGGCACCAGGGCCTTGTCGTAGTTGGTCGCGGCGTCGTCGGCGCCGAACTTGGCGGCCACCACGACCTCGCCGGCGTTCGTGCCCGCGCTGCCTGGTGGCGGGCCGGACGATGTCGGTCGGGTGGACGGCTGTGCGTTGCTGCACGCCGTGACGGCGAGCATGGCCGCGGCCACGGTTGCCACGGCGACGGGGCGGTGAGTTCTGCGCATGCTGATATCTTCTTGGCTACCGACTGTGGTCAGCTCGTATCGCCCTGTGATGTCACCGGATCGGGGCATCAGGTTCCGGGCGCGTAGGTATCCTTGACCACCGCACGGGCCTCTAGCTCAATCGGCAGAGCAGCGGACTTTTAATCCGCGGGTTCGGGGTTCGATCCCCCGGGGGCCCACCGTTCCTGGGCTGCAATGATACGAGCTTTTCGCGATCTTGCTGAACTGGCTGCCTGCGACATTGCCTGCGGGTAGGCTGCTCGCGTGCCGGCGGCGCAGCGTCGCAACCAGCGACAACGAGGACAGATCAGACAACGTGGAGACACGTTCTTGGTCACCGTCTACGCCGGTGT
>DASXJJ010000005.1:0-61991 GCA_036497465.1 Pseudonocardia sp.
GCCGGGGCGGAGCCCCCGGCCGCGTTTCCGGGCCGTGTCGCCGGCCCGCGTCTCGCGCCGTTTCGGGCCGTTTCGGGCCGGGACCGCGTCCGGTGCCGGGCCGGATTTCGGGCCGGGCCGCCGGGCTCCTAGCCGGAGTGCTGTCGGTCCAGGCTCATCCGAAGCTCGTAGCGGTCCGCCCGGTACCAGGACCGGGCGTGCTCCACGACCCGGCCGCCGCTGGAGGACAGCCGGTCGAACGTCAGCACGGCCCGCCCGAGCGGGATGCCCAGCAGGGCGGCCACCTCGGCGCCGGCCTCCACCGCACCGGCCGTCTGCTCGGCGTGGTCGATCTCCCGCCCGTACTGCTCGGCCAGCATGCGGTAGATCGACCCGCTCAGGTCCCGCCGGTCCAGGTCGGGGGCCAGCCCCGGGTGGTACCAGGCGTCGTCGACAGCCATCGGCGCGCCGTCGGCCAGCCGCAGCCGCCGCACGTGGTGGGCCGCCTCCCCGCCGGCCAGCCCGAACGCCGCCGCGGTCACCGCCGCCGGCACCCCCCGCTCGACCGACAGCACGGCGGTCGTCGGGGTCAGCCCCATCCGGCGCATGTCCTCGGAGAACGACGCGATGTGCAGCGAGGACCGTGCGGTGCGCCCGGCCACGAACGTCCCCTTGCCGCGCACCCGCACCAGCAGCCCGTCGCTGACCAGCTGGCCGATGGCGGCCCGCACGGTGATCCGGCTGACCCCGTGCTCCAGGCACAGCCGCCGCTCGCCGGGCAGCGCGTCACCCGGACGCAGCCGCGTGGTCACCTGCTCGGTCAGCAGGGCGCGCAACTGCTCGTGCTTGGGCACCATCCCGTCCAGGAGCGGCCCGCCGCCGGGTGGGCGGGTCACCTCGGCCCTCCCGCCGCCGCGGTCGCCGTGCCGGTGGTCGCCGTGCCGGTGGTCGCGGTGCCGGTGGTCGCCGTGCCGGTCGGTGGCGTGCCGGTGACCCACTCCCCCGCGCGCAGCACGGCTCGCACCGCCAGCTCCGGATCGGTGACCAGGACGTCGGCCCGACGGCCGGGCACCAGGTCGCCGACCTCCGCGTCGATCCCGAGCAGCCGCGCCGGGGTGGCGGTCGCGGCGCGCACGGCGTCGGGCAGCGGCACCCCGGCACCCCGCACGACCCGGCGCAGCACGTCGACCAGCCGGGCGGTCCCGCCGGCGATCGGCCGCCCGCTCTCGGCGGGCCGGCTCCCGGTGGCGGCCAGGCGGGCGACGCCGTCCACGACGTCGACCGCCATCGAACCCAGCGGGTAGCGCCCGTCCGGCATCCCGGCGGCCGCCATGGCGTCGGTGACCAGCGCGACGCGGTCCGGCCCGACCAGGTCGAACACCGCGGCCACCGTCTCGTCCGCCAGGTGCACCCCGTCCGCGACCAGCTCCAGGACCATCTCGCCCCGGGCCGCCGCGGCGAGGCAGGCCCCCACCGGCCCGGGCGCCCGGTGGTGCATCGGCGGCATGGCATTGAACAGGTGGGTGGCGCTCACCGGGGCACCGCCCAGCCGGGCCACCGCCGCGCGGGTCGCGGCCGCGGTCGCGTCGGTGTGCCCGAGGCTGGGCAGCACGCCGTACCCGTCGAGCACCCGCAGCAGCTCGGCGCACCGCTCGGTCTCCGGGGCGAGGGTCACCGAGCGCACCGTCCCGCCGGCGTCGGCCAGCAGCCGGCGCAGCAGCTCGGGGTCGCCCGGGACGATCGCGCCGGGGTCCTGCGCGCCGCACCGGGCGGCGGCCAGGAACGGCCCCTCCAGGTGCACCCCGGCCAGCTCGCCGGCCCGCACCAGGGGCGCGAGCAACCTCACCCGCCGGCGGAGCACCGCCGCCGGTGCGGAGACCAGGCTCGCCAGCATCGAGGTGGTGCCGTGCCGGCGGTGGTGCGCGACGGCCGCGCGCACCCCGTCGAGCTCCGCCTCCGGGAAGCCGGAGCCGGCGCCGCCGTGGCAGTGCGCGTCGACCAGGCCGGGCAGCAGGTACGAGTCGGGGTCCGGCGGCGGGAGCTCCCCCGCCGGGCCGGGCCACTCGGCGGCCGGGCCGACCCAGTGCAGCCGGTCACCACGGACGGCCACCACGCCGTCGGGCACCTGCCGCCCGCCGCTGACCAGCACACCGCGCAGCAACTGCCCGGCCGCCCCGGACGCCGGAAGCCCGGACGCCGGAAGCCCGGAGGCACGCCGGCCCGGCGGCGGACCGGTCACCGGCGTGCCTCCCGTACGCGCCGCGCCGCCGCCCGGGCGTCCCCCGGACCGGTCGCGGCCCTGGCGGCCTCGGCCAGCGCCACGCAGTCGTCGACCGTCAACCCGGCAAGCTCGGCCAGCACCCCCGGCCGGGCGGCCACCGCCGTCGAGAGGCTGTCCGCGCCGAGCCCGACGAGCACGGCCGCGAGCAGCGGGTCGGCGGCCGCCTCGCCGCACACGCCGACCGGGGTGCCGTGCCGCCGGCCCGCCCGGCCCACCAGCGCGACCAGGTCGAGCACCGCGGGCTGCCACGGGTCGAGCAGCTCGCCCAGCGCGCCGGCGGCCCGGTCGGCGGCCATCGTGTACTGGGCCAGGTCGTTGGTGCCGATGCTGGCGAAGTCGACCGCCGCGAGCAGCTCATCGGCGCGCAGCGCGGCGGCCGGCACCTCGATCATCACGCCGACCCGCTCCAGGCCGTGCGCCCGGGCCCGCGCGACGAACGCCCGCGCCTCGGCCACCGTGCTCACCATCGGCGCCATCACCGCCACCGGCCGGTGGGCGCGGCGGGCGGCCTCGGCCAGCGCGGCCAGCTGCTCGTCCAGGGCGTCCGGGTGCACGGCCGCCGTGCGCAGGCCACGCAGTCCCAGCGCCGGGTTGTCCTCCGCGCCCAGCGGCAGGAACTCCAGCGGCTTGTCCGAGCCGGCGTCCAGGGTGCGCACCACGACCGGCCGGTCACCGAACGCGGCCAGCACGCCCGCGTAGGCCTCCGCCTGCTCCGTCACCCGCGGGCGGGTGCGCCGGCCCAGGAACAGGAACTCGGTGCGCAGCAGGCCGACCCCCTCCGCGGCGGAGAACCCGGCCGCGCGCGCCTCCGCGAGCGTGCCGACGTTGCACAGCAGCGGCACCGCGCGGCCGTCCCGGGTGCGCCCGGGCCCGGCGCCGGCCGGCCGGTCGGCCGCACCGGGCAGGTCGTCCCGGAGCGCCGCCGGGGGGTCGACCCAGACCCGACCGGCGGTCCCGTCCACCAGCACCTCGGTGCCCTCGGCCACGGCGGCGATGCCCGGGCACGCCACGACCGCGGGCAGGCCCAGGGACCGGGCCAGGATCGCGGTGTGGCTGGTCGGCCCGCCCTGCTCGGTGACCAGCGCGACGACGTCGCCGCCGGGCAGGGTCGCGGTGTCCGCCGGGGCGAGGTCGCGTGCGGCGAGCACGACCGGGTGCCCCGGTGCGGGGATCCCGGGCATCGGGACGCCGGCCAGCACGGCCACCGCGCGCGCTCCGACGTCCCGCAGGTCGGTCACCCGCTCGGCCAGGTAGCCGCCGTGCGCGGCCAGCCGGTCGCAGTACTCCTCGACGGCCAGGGTCACCGCGTGCCCGGTGGGCGCCCCGGCGTGCAGGTGCCGCCCGACGGCGCCGGCCAGCTCCGGGTCGGCGGCCAGCGCGGACGTGGCGTCCAGCACCTCGGCCACCACCCCGCCCGCGCGGGAGGACCGGCCGGCGAGGTCGGCGGACACCTCGGCCAGCGCACGCTCCACCCGCGCGTGCTCGGCCGCCGGGTCGTTCCCCACCGGGTCGGTCACGGAGGTGCGCGGCGGGGCGGCCAGCCGCACCAGCGGCGCCCGGACCCGGCCCGGGCTCACCCCTCGACCGGTCAGCTCCCCGCCCGGCGTCCCGGCGGTCGATGCCCCGGCGGTCGGCGCGCCCGTGGCCGGCGTCCCCGAGCCCGGCGCTCGGGGGGCGAGGCGGTCCATCACGGCCGTCCCGGCTCGCCGGCCAGCAGCGCTGCCAGGCCGTCCAGTGCCTCGTCCGCGCCGTCTCCCTCTGCGCTCAGCGTCACCCGCTGCCCGTGCTCGACCCCGAGCGACATCACGGCGAGCATGCTGGCGGCGTTGACCGGTTCGCCACCCGCGACGCTCAGGGTCACGGCCAGCCCGGTGCCGGCGGCCGCGCGGGTGAAGGTCGCGGCGGGGCGGGCGTGCAGGCCCACCGGAGAGGCGACGGTGACGGTGCGCTCGGCCACGGTGCTCACTCCCCGGAGGTGCTCGGCACGGACGGTCCGGCGGACGGCGGGGGCGCTGCCGACGGCTCCGGCTGGGCACCGAAGCCCGGCTCGGGTTCCTCCTCACGGCCGGGGGTCCGCAGGTTCCACCGGCGGATGACCAGCCGGAACAGCAGGTAGTAGACGACGGCGTAGCCGAGCCCGATCGGGATCAGCCACAGCGGCCGGGTGGCATGGCCGAAGTTGATCACGTAGTCGATGGCGCCGGCGGAGAAGGTGAACCCGTCGTGGATGCCCAGCGCGTTGACCAGCGCAAGCGATGTGCCGGTGAGCACCGCGTGGATGACGTACAGCGGCCAGGCGACGTAGACGAACGCGAACTCCAGCGGCTCGGTGATACCGGTGACGAAGGAGGTCGCGGCGACCGAGAGCATGATCCCGCCGACAACCGTGCGCTGCTCCGGCCGTGCCTCGTGCCAGATGGCCAGCGCGGCGGCCGGGAGCGCGAACATCATGATCGGGAAGAACCCGGTCATGAAGGTGCCGGCCGTGGCGTCGCCGGCGAAGAACCGGTTCAGGTCACCGTGCGCGCCGTGGAAGTCGCCGACGATGAACCAGACGACCGAGTTGATGATGTGGTGCAGGCCCAGCGGCAGCAGCAGGCGGTTGACCACCCCGAACACCCCGCCGCCGACGACGGTGTTGGCGTCGACCGCCCGGCCCAGGGCGGTCAGCCCGGAGTCGAACAGCGGGTAGACCAGGCTCATCAGCACGCCGACGACCATCATCACCACGGCCACCACGATCGGCACGAACCGGCGACCGTTGAAGAACCCCAGGTAGGTGGGCAGCCGGGTGCGGTGCAGCCGCTGCCAGAGCACGGCCGAGAGCAGCCCCACGACGATGCCGCCGAGCACCCCGTAGTTGACCACCGCCTGCTTGCCGTCCTCGTCCAGCCGACCGGCCAGCACCACCGGGCTCATCGCGGTGAACACGCCGTCCAGCACCAGCCAGCCGACCACCGCGGCCAGCGCGGTCGAGCCGTCCGAGCGGCGGGCCCAGCCGATCGCGATGCCCACCGCGAAGATCAGCGGCAGGTGGTCGAACAGCGCGCCGCCGGCCGCCGCGAACACCGCCGCCACGGTCTTGAGCCTGGCGAACCGGCCGAGCAGGTCGTCCTGGCCCAGGCGCAGCAGCAGCCCGGCCGCCGGGAGCGCGGCGATCGGCAGCATCAGACTGCGACCGAGCCGTTGCAGGCCGGCCAGCCCGCGCCGGCCCGGTGACTCGGCGCTCCCGGCACCCCCGGGGTCGGGGTAGCTGGGGGTGGCGCGGCTGCTCATGGCGACCTCCGGCAGGATCAGGGGAGGGACTCGCCCGGGTGCCGGTGCCGGCCGTTGCCAGACGCGCGGGACCACCGGTACGGTCCGGTCATAACCAGTGCCCAGAGGATGGGCCGAGGCGCCCGGCCCTGTCAACCGGCCCGGCATCGGCGAGGCGACGCGGCACGGGTTCACGGAGGAGCGGACATGTCCAAGGCGGAGGACATCGTGGCCGGGCTGGGCGGTCCGGAGAACATCGTGGACGTGGAGGGGTGCATCACCCGGCTGCGCACCGAGCTCCGCGACCCGGCGCTGGTCGACGAGCTGGCGCTGCGGCGGCTGGGCGCGCACGGGGTGGTGCGGGCCGGCCAGGTCGTGCAGGTCGTCGTCGGTCCGGAGGCGGACCTGCTCGCCGACGACATCCAGGACCTGCTGTGAGCCTGCCCGTCGGCGCACCGCTGGCCGGCACGGTGCAGCCGCTGGCGGCGGTACCCGACGCGGTGTTCGCCGGCCAGCTGGTGGGCGCCGGGGCGGCGGTCCAACCACCGGGGGGAGCGGGGCTCCTCGACGTGCTGGCTCCGGTCGCCGGGCGGCTGGTGAAGCTGCACCCGCACGCGTTCATCCTGCTCAGCGCGTCGGGTACCGGTGTGCTGGTGCACGTCGGGATCGACACGGTGACGCTCGATGGCGCCGGGTTCACCGCGCGCGCCACCGAGGGCGACGAGGTGGCGGCCGGGCAGCGGGTGGTCACCTTCGACCCCGCCGAGGTGCGCGGCCGGGGGCTCTCGGCGGTCTGCCCGGTGGTGGTGCTGGACTCCGCCCCGGACAGCGTCTGCCCCGACCACCCGGGCGCCGAGGTGCGCCCCGGCGAGCTGCTCTACACCTGGCCCGGGACGGGCTGATCTCGCGAGAAGGCCCCACCCGGCGACCGGCCGGGCGGGGCCGCTGGCTCACGCGTTGCGGAACTTGGGCTGCCGCTTCTCCAGGAACGCGGCCATGCCCTCCTTCTGGTCCTCGGTGGCGAAGGTGGCGTGGAACATCCGCCGCTCGTATCGGATGCCTTCGGCCAGCGTGGTCTCGAAGGCGCCGTTCACCGCCTCCTTGGCCATGATCGCCGCCGGCGCGGACATCCCGGCGATCGTGCGGGCCACGTCGAGCGCCTCGGTCTCCAGGTCGGCGGCCGGAACCACCCGGCTCACCAGCCCGGCCCGCTCGGCCTCCTCGACCTTCATGTTCCGCCCGGTCAGGCACAGGTCCATGGCCTTCGCCTTGCCGACGGCCCTGGTCAGCCGCTGCGAGCCGCCGATGCCGGGAATGACCCCGAGCTTGATCTCCGGCTGGCCGAACACCGCCGTGTCGGAGGCGATCAGCAGGTCGCACAGCATGGCCAGCTCGCAGCCGCCGCCGAGCGCGTACCCGGAGACGGCGGCGATCAGTGGCGTCCGCACCCGGACGAGCGCGTCCCACCCGGCGAACAGGTCCTGCGCGACGACCTCGGGGTAGGTCAGCGGGGCCATCTGGGAGATGTCCGCGCCGGCCGCGAAGGCCTTCTCGGAGCCGGTGATGACGATGGCGCCGATCTCGGTGTCCTCGTCCAGCGCGGTGGCCGCGGCCACCACCTCGGCCATCACCGTGAGGTTCAGCGCGTTGAGCGCCTTGGGCCGGTTCAGCCTGATCAGGCCGACGCCGTCGCCCGGACGCTCGACCAGGATGGTCTCGTACCCGGTGTCGCTCATGCGCCCTCCACCTGATCGCGGATGCCCGTGATGATCGAGGAGAAGTCCAGCGTGCCGCCGTGCTTGCCGACGTACTCCTCGTACATCTTCGCGGCCGCGCGGCCCAGCTCGGTCGGCGCACCGGTCTCGTCGGCGGCGGTCATCGCCAGCCCGAGGTCCTTGAGCATCAGCGCGCTGGCGAACCCGCCGGAGAAGTCCCGGTTGGCCGGGCTGGTCGGCACCGGGCCGGGCACCGGGCAGTTCGTGGTGAGCGCCCAGCACTGCCCGGTGGCGGTGGACGACACGTCGAACAGCGCCTGCGGGTCCAGGCCCAGCTTCTCGGCCAGCACGAACGCCTCGCTGACCCCGATCATCGAGATGGCCAGGATCAGGTTGTTGCACATCTTGGCGGTCTGCCCGGCGCCGGCGTCGCCGCAGTGCACGGTGCGCTTGCCCATCGCCGTGAGCAGCGGCTCGGCGCGGGTGAGCGCCTCGTCGCTGCCGCCGGCCATGAAGGTCAGCGTGCCGGCCGACGCGCCCACGGTACCGCCGGAGACCGGGGCGTCCACGGACAGGTGCCCGGCCTTGCGCGCGATCTCGTGCGCCTCCCGCGAGGAGCTGACGTCGATCGTGGAGGAGTCGATGAACAGCGTGCCCGGCTTGGCCGCGCCGATGATGCCCTCCACGCCGTCCTCGCCGTTGTAGCAGGCCAGGACGTGCTTGCCGGCCGGCAGCATGGTGATCACCGCATCGGCCTCGCGGACCGCATCGGCGGCGGACCCGGCGATGCTCACCCCGGCCTCGACGGCGACGCCGCGGGCGGCCTCGCTCAGGTCGAACCCGACCACCGTGTGTCCCGCCTTCACCAGGTTGGCGGCCATCGGGCCGCCCATGTTGCCCAGCCCGATCACCGCGACCGCGCTGCTCTGCGTGCTCTCGGTCATGCCAGCCCCAGCTCCCGCTCGCCCAATGCGGCGAAGTAGTGCTCCACGTGTTCCTCCGTCACCTGTTCCAGCACCGACGGCGACCACTTCGGGTCGCGGTCCTTGTCGATCACCTGCGCGCGGATGCCCTCGGCCAGGTCCGGTGCCTGGAAGCAGTGGGTGGAGACCCGCAGCTCCTGGTTCAGGCACTCGTGCAGCGACAGTGCCCGCGCCCGGCGCAGCGCGGCCAGCGCCACCTTCAGGCAGGACGGCGACTTGCGGCCGATCTCCTTGGCCGCCCGTTCCGCGTCGGGCTCGCCGGACGCGGCGAGCCGCGCGACGATGTCCTCCACCGAGTCGCCCTGGTAGCAGGTGTCGATCCACTCCCGCTGCTCGGCGAGCGTCGACGCCGGCGGCTGCTCCGCCCGCGACTCGATCACCAGCCGCACCGCCTCGGCGGCGTCCGGACCCAGCGGCACCGCGGCCAGCGCCTCGGCCAGGCCGCTCAGGGCCTCGGCCGGCAGGTACCAGTCCGCGAAGCCCATCTCGATCGCGTCGGCCGGCCCGAACTGGGTGGTGGACAGCGCCACGTGCGTGCCCAGCTCCCCCGGCGACCTGGCCAGCAGCCAGGAGCCGCCGACGTCCGGCACGAGGCCGATCCCGACCTCGGGCATGCCCAGCTTCGAGCCCTCGGTGACGATGCGCTGGCCGGCGTGCGCGGACACGCCGATCCCGCCGCCCATCACCAGCCCGTGCAGCACCGCGACCACCGGTTTCGGGTAGTCCGCGATGCGGGCGTTGAGGTGGTACTCGTCGCGCCAGAAGTCCAGCGTCTCGGTGCCACCCTCCTTGGCGTCGAAGTAGATCGCCCGGATGTCGCCGCCCGCGCACAGCCCGCGCTCGCCCGCGCCGGTGATCAGCACCGCCGAGACGGCCGGGTCGTCGGCCCACTCACCCAGCACCCGGTTCATCCGCACCGCCATGTCGTGGGTGAGTGCGTTGATCGCCTTCGGCCGGTTCAGGACGATGTGCCCGAGCCCGCGGTCGCGGGTCAGCAGCAGCGCGTCGTCCTGCCCGTTGGCCTCCTCGGTCATTTACTCCGCTCCCACCAGCGTGCGGGACACGATCACCCGCATCACCTCGTTGGTCCCCTCCAGGATCTGATGCACCCGGAGGTCACGCACGATCTTCTCCAGACCGTACTCGGCAAGGTATCCGTAGCCGCCGTGCAGCTGTAGCGCCTGGTTGGCCACGTCGAACGACGTGTCGGTGGCGAACCGCTTGGCCATGGCGCACAGCCGGGTGGCGTCCGGCTCGTTGCGGTCGCGCGACCGGGCCGCCCGCCACAGCAGCAGCCGGGCCGCCTCCAGCTCGGTGTGCATGTCCGCGACCCGGAATCGCAGCGCCTGCTGGCGGCTCAGCGGGCCGCCGAAGGCCTCCCGCTCGGACAGGTGGGCGATGGTCTTGTCCAGCGCCGCCTGGGCACCGCCCACCGAGCAGGCCGAGATGTTCAGCCGGCCGCCGTCCAGCCCGGACATGGCGATCCGGAAGCCGTCGCCCTCGTTGCCGAGCCGGTCGGCGAGCGGGACGCGGACCTCGTCCAGGACCACCTGGCGGGTGGGCTGGGCGTTCCAGCCCATCTTCTGCTCGTTCGGGCCGAACGACAGCCCGGTCGCGTCCTTGGGCACCAGGAACGCCGAGATGCCCTTGGACCCGTTGTCGGAGGTGCGGGCGAACACCAGGTACATGTCCGCCGCACCGGCACCGGAGATGAACTGCTTGACCCCGGTGAGCAGGTAGTCGGCGTCGTCGGAGTCGCCGTCGCGCTTGGCGGCCGTGCGCAGCGCGGCGGCGTCGGAGCCGGCGTCCGGCTCGGTCAGGCAGTAGCTGGCCAGCTGGTCCATGGTGACCAGCCCCGGCAGCCACCGGGAGCGCTGCTCCTCGTTGCCGTAGTTGTCGACCATCCAGGTCGCCATGTTGTGGATGGAGATGTACCCGGCGATGGACGGGCAGCCGGTCGCCAGTGCCTCGAAGATCAGCACGGCGTCGGCCCGGGTCAGGTCCGACCCGCCGCCGGACTCGGACACGTAGATGCTGCCCATGCCGAGTTCGGCGGCCTTGCGCAGCACGTCCACCGGGAAGTGCTTGCGCTGGTCCCAGTCCACCGCGTGCGGGGCCAGGTGCTCCTGCGCGAAGTCGCGCACCATCTCGACCAGCGCGCGTTGGTCGTCGCTGAGCTCGAAGTCCAGCTCACGGTTGACGCTCATGGGAAAACCTCAGTCCATGGTCGGGATGACGAAGCTGGCGCCTTCCTTGACCCCGGACGGCCAGCGCGACGTCACGGTCTTGGTCTTGGTGTAGAACTTGAACGAGTCCGGCCCGTGCTGGTTGAGGTCGCCGAAGCCGGAGGCCTTCCAGCCGCCGAAGGTGTGGTAGGCGACCGGCACCGGGATCGGCACGTTGACGCCGACCATGCCGACCTCCACGCGGGAGACGAACTCCCGTGCGGCGTCGCCGTCGCGGGTGAAGATGGCCACGCCGTTGCCGTACTCGTGGGTGTTCGGCAGCGCCAGCGCCTCCTCGTAGTCCTTCGCGCGGACCACCGTGAGCACCGGGCCGAAGATCTCCTCCTTGTAGATGGACATCTCCGGGGTGACCTTGTCGAACAGCGACCCGCCGAGGAAGAACCCGTCCTCGTTGCCCTCCAGGCTGAAGTCGCGGCCGTCCACCACGAGCTCGGCGCCCTCGCTGACACCGGCCCCGATGTAGTCCACGACCTTCTGCTTGGCGGCGGCGGTGACCAGCGGTCCGAGGTCGGCGGTCTCGTTGTCCGAGGTGCCCACCGTGAGGGTGCGGGTGCGCTCGGCCAGCCGCTTGACCAGCTCGTCGGCGGTCTTCTCACCCACCGGCACCGCGACCGAGATGGCCATGCAGCGCTCGCCGGCCGAGCCGTACGCGGCGCCGACCAGCGCGTCGACAGCCTGGTCCAGGTCGGCGTCCGGCAGGATGATCATGTGGTTCTTGGCGCCGCCGAAGCACTGCGCGCGCTTCCCGTTGGCGGTGGCCGTCGAGTAGATGTAGTGCGCGATCGGGGTGGAGCCGACGAAGCCCACCGCCTGGATCGTGGGGTGGTTCAGCAGCGCGTCCACGGCCTCCTTGTCGCCGTTGACGACGTTCAGCACGCCCGGCGGCAGGCCGGCCTCGAGGAACAGCTCGGCGATCCGCAGCGGCACCGAGGGGTCACGCTCGGACGGCTTGAGGATGACGGCGTTGCCGCAGGCCAGCGCGGGGCCGAGCTTCCACAGCGGGATCATCGCCGGGAAGTTGAACGGGGTGATCGCCGCGACCACGCCGAGCGGCTGGCGCAGCGAGTACACGTCGATGCCGGAGCCGACGTTGGTCGAGTACTCGCCCTTGAGCAGGTGCGGGGCGCCGATGGCGAACTCGATGACGTCCAGCCCGCGCTGCACGTCGCCCCGGGCGTCGGCAACCGTCTTGCCGTGCTCACTGGCCAGCAGCGCGGCCAGCGAGTCCATCTCGTCGGTGGCCAGCTGAACGAACTTCATCAGCACCCGGGCCCGGCGCTGCGGGTTCCACCTGGCCCACTCCTTCTGGGCCTCGGCGGCGTCGCGGACCGCCGCGTCGACCTCGGCGGCCGACGCCAGCGGCACCTTGGCCTGGACGGTCCCCTTGTTCGGGTCGAACACGTCGCTGTAGCGGTCCGAGGAGCCGGGGACACGCTTGCCGGCTACGAAATGGGTGAGCACAGACGTCATGGCCGTCGCTTTCACAGGTCGCGGTCCGGCCGGGATGGCCGGCGGGCACGTCACGCTTCACCGGGTCAGGCACGAAATGTTCGACCGCCCGGTACTCGCACATCATAAAGTAGGAAGTCCATGGAAGTCCATGCGAGCCGCCGCACGTCACGCGGCCCCCTGCACCGGGCCGGGTGCCACCCGGGGCGAGCGGCCGGGCGGGTGGCCGGCGGGCCGGTCGGCGCGCCGCGCGCGCCGCCGTGACCACGTTGCGCAGCGCATTCCCGACCCCGGTCCAGCCGCGGCCGGGAGCCCGAGGTCGGGGTCCGCGCGGTGGCGCGCCCGGGGAACCCGGCGCGGTGCCGATCGGAGAACCTACTCCCATCTCGTCCGATCCGGGGACCTCCGCGGAGTGAACGTCGCAGGATCCCGGGCCCGGGCCTCAGCGCGGCGGTCGCGCGCGGTCCGGCTCGGCGAACACGATCACGTTGTCCTCGTAGCCGTGCAGCCGGGGCACGAACCGGCCGCCGCAGGTGACCAGGGCCAGCCGGGCCGGTCCGTGCCGGCTGAACACCTCGTCGGGCAGCGCGCCCTTGGTGACCTCGCGGCGGGCCACCACGCGGAAGAAGAACGTGCGACCGTCCTCGCCCCGCACCCGCACCGGGTCACCAGGCTGCAGGTCGCGCAGCACGGAGAAGGTGCCCAGCCCGCTGACCCGCGAATCCACGTGCCCGGCCAGCACGGCGGTGCCGGACGGCGCGCCGGGCATCGCCCCGGGTGACCACCAGCCGATCGTCGTCGGCCGCTCCGGGATGACCAGGGCGCCGGCGGAGTCGGTGCCCACCGCCACCACCGGGGCGGTCACGCCGGCCGTCGGCAGCCACACCCGGGTGGGCACGCTGCCCACCGGCGGAGGCGGCGGGACCGGACCGCCCGGCCGGGACAGCACCCTGCCGCCGGGGGCCGGCCCGGCGGGCAGCAGCAGTCGGGGGCCCGCGCTCGCCGAGGTGGCCGGTGCCGCGCCGAGGGCGCCGACGTCCGGCGCGGGCTGCAGGCCGAGCAGCACGCCCGCCCCGATCAGGCAGCCGAGCCCGCAGAGCAGGACGCTCAACGGCAGCCGCCCGGTGTCCCGGCGGTGGCGGGCCGGTCGCGGGCCGCGCGCGCCGCTCATCGCGACCGGCGATCCCGCCGCCGCTCCGGTACCTCGACGGCGACGCCGGGGCTCGCCGGCGCCCGCGCGACGCCGGCCGGGGAACGGGACGCGCGGCGGCCGGAGGCGGGGCAGGTGGACCCGGGACATCCACCGGCCCGGGGTGCGCAGCCGGGGCAGGCCCCCGCCGAGCCGGCGCCGACGGGGTGGGCCGGGCCGGGCCGGCCGCGGCGACGGGCGCCGGAACGGGGCCAGCCCGCGCAGGCCGCGGCGCCGCTCGGGCCGGACCGCGCGGGGCGCGCGGCGGGGCGGCCGGAGCGGGCGCACCGCCTGACCCGTCGGTCGTGGCGGTGGCCGCCGGGGCCGCTCGGTCAGGCGGCGGAGCGCCGGCGCAGCCACGCGCCACCGATCAGCAGCAGCGCGGCGAGCCCGGCAAGGCCGGCCGCACCGGTCCTGGGCCAGGCGCCGCGCTCGGCCTGGCCACCGGTTCCGGCGTTGACCGAACCCGGGGTGGCCGCGCCGGCCGAGGAGGACGCCCGCTCGAGCCGGCTGCGCAGCGCGTCCAGCTTGGTCAGCGTGTCCTGCGCGGCCGCCTTGGCCTCCGGGCTCGCCGACGGGTCGTTGAGCACGGCGTTCGCGGCGTCCCTGGCCTGCTGCATCAGGTCCGACGCGGCCCGCAGCCAGGCCTGGTCGAACGGCTCACCGGAACGGGCCTGCAGGTCGGCGATGGTGGCCTGCTGCTCCTGGCTGAGCTGGTCGTTCAGGGTGGCGCCGGAGGCCTGCGCCTGCTGCCGGATCTGTTGGTCGATCGCCTGGCCCTGGCTGGTCAGCTCGGGAGCGAGGCCCTTGACCTGCTCACCGATCCCCTTGGCGGTGCCCAGCCCGCCCAGCGCGATCAGCGCGGCCGCGCCCTGATGGGCGTTACCGAGCGCGGTGGCCAGCGTCGAGTTGCCCTGCGCGGCCGGTGCCGGGCCCGGGGGCGCGGCGTTGGGCGCGGGTGCGCTGGCTGGCGGCGGGGCCGGCGGGTTCACCTGCGGCGACGAGGAACATCCGGGGACGAGAACGACCGCCAGCGCCGCGCAGGCGGCCACCAGTCCCAGCCGTGCGCCCTGTCGAACGGCCACTGCGTCCACCTCCGTGCGAGCTGATGCTGCCTGGTCCATTCGGGTGGGCAAAGTATGCACCAGTCGGGTGGCGGTGCCCAATGCTGGTGGTCGGCCGGACGGCGGCCCGGGCGTGTCCGGCACCGCACGGGTTACCGCCGGGCGCACCACCGGGGCTCAGCCCGGCCGCCGCCTCCGCAGCAGGTAGGTGTCCATGATCCAACCCTTGCGGCGGCGCAGCTCGTCGCGGGTGCGCCGGACCTCGTCGAACACCTCGTCCAGCGGGCCCGCGACGACCGCCTCGTCCGGGGTGCCCAGGTACGCGCCCCAGTAGATGTCGAAGCCGTGGCCGCGCAGGTCGCCGCAGCGCAGCCCCGCGTCGAGCATCACCACGACGTCGTCCACCCCGGCGGGCACTCCCTCGGCGAGCCGCCGCCCGGTGGTGACGTGCACCGCCCCGCCGACCCGGTTCAGCGCGATCCGGTGCCGCGCGGCCAGCGCCTGCACGCTGCTGATGCCCGGGATCACCTGGTAGGTCAGCTCCAGCCGCCCGGCCGCGAGGATCGACTCGACGGTGCGGATCGTGCCGTCGTAGAGCGCGGGGTCGCCCCAGACCAGGATCCCGCCCCGGCCGTCCGGCCCCAGCTCCGCCTCGATGGCGCGCTCCAGCAGCCGGGCCCGCTCGTCCCGCCAGTCGCGCACCGCTCCCGAATAGTCCTCGGCGCCGCGGTCCCTGGGCGGATCGGTCAGCTCGACCACCCGGTGCGGCCGCTCGGCGTAGCGCCGCAGGATGTCCCGCCGGGCCTCGGTGAGGTCGGCGGTGGTCTCCCCCTTGTCCAGGACGAAGAACACCTCGACGGCGTTCAGCGCATTGATCGCCTGCACGGTGAGATGCTCGGGATCGCCGGCCCCGATACCGATCACCCGCAACGTGCGCACCCGTGGCCTCCTCGTCCCGCCGAGATTCGACCGAGATCGACAGCGCCCGGCCCCGGTGCACGGTAGCCAGCCCCCGCGGCGAGCGACGACCGGGCGTTCCGGCGCGACAAAGGGCCTGGTGATACCGCTCGTCGCGGATTTCGGGTGTCTCCCGACACGTATCCCCCGACCCGGTAACACGGGCACAGGCACCGGCGACACACGGACGAACGACAAACATTTCCGCTTGGAATGCGGAACGCGGTTAGTCCCCGGTCCCCCGGCATGGGTGACCACCGCGAATCCACCAGTCGAACGGCGAAGGGGCCGCTGCGTGAGCCGATACGGCAGAGGGGTACCGAGTGGGCACGTCGGCCGCCGGCGTCCCCCCGGCGGGGGTCCGCCGGCGACCGGGTCGGCTCGCGCTCAGCACTGGGACACACCGATCAGGACGAGGGAGGTGGCCTGACGATGACCGGACACAGGCGGGACGGTGACCCCGTGCGCCGATTCGGTCGGGACTCCGGCCGCCGACCCAGGAGCGGTGCCCGGGCCGGGAGGCCCGCTGCGCCGGTGACGGAGGAGACCGCGGTGCTCGACCCCATCGAGCTGTCGGCGATCGGCGCGGACGACGAGCTGCTGGACATGCTGGCCGGTCGCCGGCCACCGGGCGGCCCGGCCGGAATGCGTTCCGTCGCGCTCGACCCGCAGCACGACCTCGGGGTGTACGACGACCAGCGGATGCAGGCCACGCTGGCGGCCTGGCGCGCCGACGTGCTGGGCGAGCCGCTGCCCGAGCTGTGCTCGGTCGACGAGGCGAGCAAGCTGATCATCGGTGGCGCCCGCCCGGCCCGCCGCAGGCTCATGCCGGTTGCCGCCGCCGCGGCCGTGCTGGTGATCGCCGGCGCCGGGCTGGCGGCCGGGGTGGGCACCGCCCAGCCGGGTGACGCGCTGTGGGGCGTCTCCACGATGGTCAACGGTGACGCGGCGTCCGGGAAGGCCGCCGCACAGCTGGACACCGTGCTGGTGGCCGCCCGTACCGCGCTGGCCGAGGGCCGCATCTCCGACGCGAAGGAGATGTTGCGCAAGGCCCAGCCGACCCTGAAGGACGTCGCCGACCCGGCCCGCCGGGCCGACCTGGAGCGGATGGCCGCGAACCTCAACGGCGCCGCCGAGCACACCCCCGAGGGTAAGCCGGTGCACACCGACGAGCGCGGCACCGAGATGGGGCACGAGCCGGCCGGGCAGGCCGGCGGGCACTCCGCCCCGTCCACCGGCGGAGCCTCCGCCGACCCCCGGACCGCCGACCCCCGCTCCGCCGAGGCCAAGCCCGGGCACTCCACCCCGCCGAGCTCGGAGTCGTCCACGGCCAAGCCGACGCACCCGAAGCCGGAGTCCGGTCCCCGGCCGGACCCGCGGTCGGCCGAGCGGCCCACGCCGCGCCCGGAGCCCAGGCCGCGCCCCGAACCGACACAGCAGCACCCCCAGCCGCAGCAGCCGCCCGCACAGCCGGAGAAGACCCACGAGCCGGCGCCGACCACGACCCAGCCGGACCGGCCGGCACCACCGGCGCGGCCCGCACCACCGAAGGACCAGACGACCGGCCCCGGCGGGTCATCGAACACTCCGAGCGGCTGACCCGGGGCGGGACCGGAGGTGACCCGACGGGCCGGGGCCGGTGGTGGGAAGCTGGACACCGACCATCGAGTTCCGCGCCCGGGAGAGACCCACCGTGACCGCCACCGCGCCGACCTGGCAGGACGTGCTGGCCAGCTGGACGTTCCCGAGCGTCGCCGAGCTGCTCGTGCTCGCGGCGACGGCGGGGTACCTCTGGCTGTCCCGCCGGCCGGCGGTGTCCGGCTCCGACGAGCTCGCCCGCTGGCCGGCGGCGCGCACCGCGTCCTGGTTGGGTGCCGTGCTGGTGCTGGTGGTGGCGTTGGACGGCCCGGTCGGCCGGTTCTCCGACGTGCTGTTCTGGGTGCACATGACCCAGCACCTGCTGCTGATCATGATCGTGCCGCTGCTCGTGGTGTGGTCCCAGCCGATCCGGCTGGCGCGCCGCGCGGCGGGGCCGTCCGGGCGCGCGCGGCTGGACGGCGTGCTGGGCTCGCGGCCGTTCCGCTGGGCCACCGCACCGCTGACCGGGCTCGCGGCGTACGCGGCCGTGGTGGTGCTGACCCACCTCACCGGGTTCCAGCAGCTGTCGGCCACCGACACGGGCGTGCGCGCGGTGGAGCTCTGTATGTACCTGCTGGCCGGCTACCTGTACTTCCTGCCGCTGGCCGGGTCCGACCGGGGTCCCTGGACGCTGCCGCATCTGCTGCGCCTGGTCCTGCTCGTGGTGGGCATGGGCGCCGACACGCTGACCGGCGTCGCGCTCATGCTGACCAGCCGCCCGCTGGCCCCGGCCTACGGTGCCGCGCACCCCGGCTGGGGTCCGACCGCGCTGGCCGACCAGGAGGTCGCCGGCGCGATCATGTGGTTCGGCGGCGACCTGCTGATGATGCTGTTGATGATCATGGTCGCGGTGCAGTGGGGCCGGGCCGGCGCGGACAGCCAGGGCCTCGGCGAGTGGCTGGAGGGGGCCCGGCGGCGCGCGGTGCTCGGTGACGCCGCGGGCGCCGGCGGTGCTCTCGGTGGCGACCTCGAGGGTGACGTGGACCACGACGGGTTCGGCCCGGATATCGACGACGACCAGCGCGCGTTGGACTCCTACAACGCCATGCTGGCGGCGCTGAACGAGCGTCGCGGCCGCACCGCGCCCCGCGGCGGCCGGGACGGAGCAGCCGGCAGGGCCGACCGGACCAGCGACTAGGCTGGCGGCGAGGCTTTCCGGAGGTAACTGGTGACCACCACCGCGCCCGCACCCGCGGTCCCGCGCCGGTACGACATCGTCGTCGGCGGGATGACCTGTGCGGCCTGCGCGGCCCGGGTGCAGCGCTCGCTGAACAAGCTGGACGGCGTGGCCGCAACGGTCAACTACGCCACCGAGCGCGCCGAGGTGAGCTGCCCGCCGGAGCTGGACCCCCGCCGGCTGATCGAGCGGGTGGAGAGCGCCGGGTACACTGCCCGCCGGGTCGACGATGTGGTCGACGGCGAGGAGGACGCCGAGCACGAGCGCCGGCTGACCCTGCTGCGCAGGCGGCTCGCGGTGGCCGCGGTGCTCGCGGTGCCGATCTGCGACCTGTCGCTGGCACTGTCGCTGTTCCCCGAGCTGCGCTTCCCGGGGTGGCAGTGGGTGGTGCTGGTGCTGGCGGCCCCGGTGGTCGGCTGGTGCGCGCTGCCGTTCCACCGAGCCGCGCTGGCCGGGCTGCGGCACGGCCGGTCGTCCATGGACACCCTGGTCTCCGGTGGTGTGCTGGCCGCCACGGCGTGGTCGCTGTGGTCGATGGTCAACGGCGCCGGGGTGACCCCGGGGCTGGGCCAGGGACTGTCCGTGACCGCCGGCGGGTCGCACGCACTGTACCTCGACGTCGCGGCGGGGGTCACCACGTTCGTGCTGGCCGGGCGGTACTTCGAGGCCCGCGCCAAACGCTCGGCCGGTGCCGCGATGCGCGCGCTGCTCGCCCTGGGGGCCAAGGACGTCGAGGTGCTGCGCGACGGCGTCCCGGTGCGGCGGCCGATCGCCGAGCTGGTGGTGGGCGACGAGTTCGTGGCCCGCCCCGGCGAGCGGATCGCCACCGATGCGGTGGTCCTCGGCGGGCGCTCCGCACTGGACGTCAGCATGGTCACCGGCGAGCCGGTGCCGCGCGAGGTGGTGGCCGGCGACGAGGCGGTCGGCGGCGCGGTGAACGCCGGTGGCCGGCTGCTGCTGCGGGCCACCCGGGTCGGCGCGGACACCCAGCTCGCCCGGATGGCGCGGCTGGTGCAGCGGGCGCAGCAGGAGAAGGCGGGATCCCAGCGGCTGGCCGATCGGATCGCGTCCGTGTTCGTGCCGGTCGTGCTGCTGCTCGCGGCGGTCACCGCGGCCGGCTGGCTGCTCACCGGGCACCCGGCGGGCACCGCGCTGACCGCGGCCGTGTCGGTGCTGGTGGTGGCCTGCCCGTGCGCGCTGGGCCTGGCCACGCCGACCGCGCTGCTGGTCGGTACCGGCCGGGGTGCCCAGCTCGGGGTGTTCATCAAGGGTCCAGGCGCGCTGGAGTCCACCCGGGGCGTCGACACGGTGGTGCTGGACAAGACGGGCACCCTCACCGAGGGCCGGATGCGGCTGGTCGAGGCCCGCCCGTTCGCCGGCGCCCCCGCGGCCGGCTCCCCCGCGACCGGCACGGCGGCGACCGGCACGGCCGGGGCCGGCAGCGTCGGGACAGGCACCGACGGGGCGCACCGGGCGGCCTTGCTGCGCCGGGCCGCCGCCGTGGAGGCCGCCTCCGAGCACCCGATCGCGACCGCCGTGGTCGCCGCCGCCCGCGCCGAGCTGATCGAGCTCCCCGACGTCACCGACTTCGCCGCGCTGCCGGGGCTCGGCGCCCGCGGCGAGGTCGACGGCGAGCGGGTGGTGCTCGGCAGGGACCGGCTGCTCGTCGAGCAGGGGCTGACCGTGCCGGAGCCGTTGCGCGCCGAGCGTCGCGAGCTGGAGCGCGACGGGGTCACCGTGGTGCTGGTCGGCTGGGGCGGGCAGGCCCGGGGGCTGCTCGCGGTGGCCGACACCGTCCGCCCGACCAGCGCGTCGGCCGTCGCCGCGCTGCGCGGGCTGGGGCTGCGGCCGCTGCTGGTGACCGGTGACAACGCCGCCACCGCCGCCGCGGTCGCCGCCGAGGTGGGCATCGACGACGTGGTGGCCGAGGTGCTGCCGGAGGGCAAGGTCGACGTGGTGCGCGACCTGCAGGCCCGGGGGCACCGGGTCGCGGTGGTCGGCGACGGGGTGAACGACGCGGCCGCGCTGGCCGCCGCCGACCTCGGGATGGCCGTCGGGCACGGCACCGACGCCGCCATCGAGGCGGCCGACATCGTGCTCGCCCGCGAGGACCTGCTGGCCGTGCCGGCCGCCGTGCAGCTGGCCCGGCGCACCCACCGGACCATCCGGGGCAACCTGGTCTGGGCGTTCGGCTACAACGTGGCCGCGCTGCCGCTGGCGGTGTTCGGGCTGCTCAGCCCGCTGGTAGCCGGCGCGGCGATGTCGCTGTCCTCGCTGTTCGTCGTGTCGCACAGCCTCCGCCTGCGCCGCTTCTCCCCCGCCGGGTCCCGGCCGCGATCCCGGCCGCGATCCCGGCGGGCGGTGTCGGACCCGGCGCGGGAGGCGGGGTGACCGGGGCTCCGGCCGGGACCGACGACGCGCGGGCGTGGCCGGCTGTCGCGGGCGCGGTCGTCGCGCTGGCCGCGCTGACCGGTGCGCTGCTGGCCGCGTTCGCCCCCAGCGTGTCGGTCCTCTACGGCCTGGCGCTGCCCAGCGCGACCCTGGACGCCGGGCTGCCCGCCGCGCGCGTGCTGGCCGTCGGCGCCGCGGTGGTGGTCGTCGCGCAGCTGCTGGTGGCCGCGGTGCTGGCCCCCGGCGAGCCCACCGGCACGGTCTCCCCGGCCGGCTACACCGCGCTGCGCCGGGCCTCGGCCTGGTCGGTGGCGCAGGCGGTGGCCTCGGCCGCGGTGGCGGCGCTGACCGTGGCGGAGAACAGCGGGATGACGCCCGGCCGGTTCGTCGGCCACCCGGATGCGCTGGTCATCGGGCTGGGCCAGATCGCCCCGGCGTCCGGCTGGCTGCTGTCCTCGGCGCTCGCGCTGGCCGTCGCCGGGCTGGCCGGCTGGACGCTGAGCTGGCGGGGCGCGGTCGGGGCGCTGCTGCTCGCGCTGGCCGGGCTGCTGCCGGCGGCGCTCACCGCGGCCACCAACGCCGATCGCTCGCACGACATCGCCGGTGACGCGCTGACCCTGCACGTGCTCGGCGCCGTGGTCTGGTCAGGCAGCGCGCTGGCCACCGGCGTCCGGCTGTGGACGCGCCGGGACCACCCGGGCGTGGACACCCGGCGGCACGCCGCGATCGCCGCCTGGTGCCTGCCGGTGGTCGGCCTGTCCGGGCTGGTGTCCTCGGCGTACGCGGTGTCCCCCGCCGACCTGCTCAGCAGCGGGTTCGGGGTGCTCGTGCTGATCAGCGCTGCGCTGCTGGCCGGGCTCTCGGCGCTGGCCGTCCTAGCCCGGCGCGCGGTGGCCTCCGGCGCTCCCCAGGGCGGCGCGGCCCTCGGCGGCGCTCCCCAGGCCGGCGCGGGCCAGGGCGGCGGGCGGCAGCGGGCGATGCGGCTGGTCGGGCTGGAGCTGGGGCTGCTGGCCGCGGCGGCGGTCGCGGGCACCGGGCTGACCCGGCTGGTGCCGCCCGCGGAGGTCGGCTACTCCGCCAGCCGGTACGTCTACCTCGTCGGCTACGACCTGCCCGACCGGCTCACCGGGCTCGACCTGGCCGGACGCTGGCGGCCGGACCTGGTGTTCGGGACCGCGGCGGTGCTGGGCGCGGCGGGCTACCTGCTCGGCGTGCGCCGGGTGCGCCGTCGCGGCGACGGGTGGCCGGTGCGCTACACGGTCGCCTGGCTGGCCGGCTGCGCGGTGCTGCTGGTGGCCACCTGCTCCGGGCTGGGCCTCTACGCGCCCGCGGTGTTCAGCGTGCACATGGTGCAGCACATGCTGCTGGCCACCATGGTGCCGGTGTTGCTGGTGCTGGGGCACGGCGCGAGCCTGGTCACGCGCGTGTCCGGCGAGCCGGTGCGGGCGCGGTGGCTGGCCCTGCTGGACAGCCCGCCGCTTCGGCTGGCGGCGAACCCGCTGGTCGCGTGGTGTGCGGTGGCGGTCACCCTGTTCGGGCTGTACGCCACCGGGCTCTACGCCGCGATCCTGCAGCAGCACTGGGCGCACCTGGGCATGAACGCCGCGTTCCTCGGCACCGGGCTGGCGCTGTTCTGGCCGGTGCTGGGCCGCTCGGCGGCACGCGACGGCCGAGGGCTGCCGGCGCTGGGCCAGATGGTCATGGTGTTCGCGGTGATGGGGCTGCACGCGGGGTTCTCCGCGTGGCTGCTCGGCCGGCCGGCGCCGGTGGCGGAGGGCTTCTACACGTCGCTGCGGCTGCCCTACGTGCCCGACCTGCTCGCCGACCAGCGGCTCGGGGTGATCCTGGGCTGGGCGCTGGCCGAGGTACCGGTGATCCTGGCCGTGGTGGCGCTGATGGTGCGCTGGACCCGCGACGACCGCGCGCCGGTGCCGACCGCCCCGTGGGCGCTGCCCGCCCGCGCGGACGGGGGCTCGGCGCCGGCGCCGGTAGCGGCCGGCGACCGCGCCGACGGCTGAGCCACCGACCCGCCGAGCCACCGACCCGCCGAGCCACAGACCCGGCGGCTGCGCGGCACGGGGCCGCTGGACCATCAGTGTGATCCTGCCGACCCTGGTGTCCGGTCGGGAACTTCGTGCCACGTACCGGGGACTGGACAGTAACCGGACATCATGAGCAGGGGGCCGACAGGTGATCTCATCCGTGCCGCTCAGCGTGGCGCTGACCGTCGTGTTCGTGCTGACCGGCGCCTATGCACTGGTCCGCTGGGCGTCGGTGCGCACCGGCGTCGGGCACCCCGGCGACCCGGTGGCCGAGCTGTCCCACGTGCTGATGAGCCTGGGCATGCTGGCCATGGTGTGGGCCTACGGCGGCTCGGTCCTCGACACGGTGCAGCTGATCGTGTTCACCGGGTTCGCCGGCTACTTCCTGGTCCATCTGGTGCGCGGCCGCGCCCGCCGGCCCGGCGCGCACCGCTGTGCCGGCGCCGGGCTGCACCTGGTCATGGCGGCGGCGATGGTGTGGATGATCGCCTCGATGCCCTGGCTGATGGGGGGCGGCGGGTCCGGGTCCACCGGCGGCCGCCACGCGGACCACTCCGGTGCCGCGATGCCCGATATGCCGGGAATGTCGGGTACGGCGGGGTCGGGGACGCACGGGATGGCGGCCGCCCCGCCCGCCCGGGTGGTGGCGTTGACGGTCCTGCTCGCCTCGGCGCTGGTGGTGGTGGCCGCCGTCTGGCTGGCGCGGGCCGCGCGGGGCGTTCCCGGCCACCCGGCCGGCGACGGCCGTGCGGACCGGGCGGCGGACCGGACGGCGGCCGCTGCCGGAGCGACCGAGGGTGGGGTGGGCCTCGCCGTACGGCCGGCGGCCGGGCCGCCCGCCGCACTGTCCACCCGCACCGACGCGGTCTGCCACCTGGCGATGAGCCTCGGGATGGCCGCGATGCTGCTGGCGATGCTGTAGCGCGAGACGACCCCCGGACCCGCCCGCACGACCCACCGACGGCCGGTGACCGCGCCGGCCGACGGTGACCGCCGCGGCCCCGACCGCGCGCCCCCGAGGAGGAGCATGTCCGACGTCACCACGACGCCGCCCGTCCCGCTCGACACCGCCGACGACGTGCCGGCTTCCCGGACCGCCGGCGGGCCGCGCTCCTGGTGGTGGCGCGAGCTGCGACCGCTGCTGCTCCGGCTGCACTTCTACGCTGGGATCCTCGTCGGCCCGTTCCTGCTGGTGGCCGCGCTGACCGGGCTGCTGTACACGATCACCCCGCAGCTGGAGCAGATCGTGCACCGGCACGAGCTGACCGCCCCGGTGCCGCCGGGAGCCAGCGCGCTCCCGCTGGCCACCCAGGTCTCGGCGGCCGTAGCCGCGCTGCCCGAGGGAACGGTCACGGAGATCCGCCCGCCGCGTGCCACCGGCGGCACGACCAGGGTGGTGTTCGACGCGCCGGGCACCCCGCCGGACTACAGCCGCACCGTGTTCGTGGACCCCTACACCGCGCAGGTGCGGGGCACGCTCACCACCTTCGGCGAGTGGCTGCCGGTGCGCGCCTGGTTCGACGAGATGCACCGCACCCTGCACCTGGGCGACGTCGGCCGGCTGTACAGCGAGCTGGCCGCCAGCTGGCTGTGGGTGCTCACGCTCAGCGGCCTCGCGCTCTGGCTGGCCCGGCGGCGGCGCACCCGACGGGTCCGCCGCACGTTGCTGCCCGAGGGCGGGGAGCCCGGTCGGGGTCGGCTGCTGTCCTGGCACGCGACGGTCGGTGTGTGGGCCACGCTGGGGCTGCTGTTCCTCTCCGCGACCGGGCTGACCTGGTCCCACTTCGCCGGGGACAACGTCACCACGCTGCGGTCCGCGCTGAGCTGGAGCACCCCGGACGTGCCCACCACGCTGCCCACCCCGGTCGCCGCCGGAGCCGCCGCGACCCCGGCCCCCGCGCTGCCCGACGCCGCCCAGCGAGCGCTCGCCGTGGCCCGCGCGCACGGGATGACCGACCCGGTGGCGCTCACCCCGCCCGACGGGCCCGGCGTCGCGTGGCAGGTGCAGCAGGTCCAGCGCAGCTGGCCGGAGAAGCAGGACGCCATGGCGGTCGGCCTCGGTGCCACGCCCGACGGCGACGCCCTGGCCCACCAGGTGCGGTTCGCGGACTGGCCACTGGCCGCCAAGCTCGCGCGGTGGGGGGTGGACGCGCACATGGGGCTGCTGTTCGGGCCGGTCAGCCAGGTGGCGCTGGCCGCGCTCGCCCTGGGGCTGCTGTGCATGGTGGTGTGGGGCTACCGGATGTGGTGGCTGCGCCGCCCCCCGTCGGGAGGCCGGGGTGGCCCGGTCGCCGGCGCGCCCGGCGGGGCCCGCCGGCCCGGCTTCGGCGCGGTGCTCACGGTGGCCGCCGCCGCGGTGGCCGTCGGGGTGTTCCTGCCCGTGTTCGGCGCGTCGGTGCTGTTGTTCCTGCTGGTCGACGCGGTCCGGCACGGGCGGGGCGCGCCGGAGCGGGCGGAGCTCAGCAGCGTGTGACGCCCCGGGGGCTGACGCCCGGGTGGATCAGGTTCACCCGGGCGAGCAGGTCCTCGTCGTCCAGCACGTCGGCCGGGCTGCCCTCGGCGGCGATCCGGTGGTCCTCACCGAACACCACGGCGCGGTCGGCGATGCGCTCCACCACGTCCAGGTCGTGGGTGGCGTGCACGATCGTCTTGCCGGCCCGGCCCAGCTCCTCGACCAGCTCGATCAGCCAGTGCTGGGTGCGCGGGTCGAGCGCGGCGGTGGGCTCGTCGAACAGCAGCACCTCGGGGCTCATCACCAGCACCGTGCCGATGGCGACCTTCTTCTTCTGCCCGCCGGAGAGCTGGAACGGCGCGCGGTCGGCCAGCTCGGCGATGTCCAGCATGCCCAGCACGTCGGCCACCCGGTCGGCGGTCTCCTCCCGGGACAGGCCCAGCTGCAGCGGCCCGAACGCGATCTCCTCCCGCACCGTCGGGGAGAACACCTGCGCGTCGGAGTTCTGGAAGACGAAACCCACCCGGGAGCGGAACCCCCGCGACATCTGCTCGTCCTCGAGGCTGTCCTCGGTGACCGGGTGGCCGAACGCCGTGTAGCTGCCCCCCTCCGGGAAGATCAGCCCGTCCAGCACCTTGAGCAGCGTGGACTTGCCGCAGCCGTTGGCCCCGAGCAGCGCCAGCCGCTCCCCCCGGTGCACGGTGAGGCTCACGTCGTCCAGCGCGGGGAACCGCTCGAGGTAGCGGTAGCGCAGGTGCTCGCAGACCAGCAGCGGGCTATCGGTGGGCAAGGACGTGGTCTCCGATCAGCATCAGGACGCCGAACACCAGCACCGCCGCGGCGTACCAGGCGTCGACGGCGTGGAACCGGGAGCGGCGCAGCGTCTTGGCATCGCCGGTGAACCCGCGCGCGGTCATCGCCTGGTGCACCTCCTCGGACAGCTGCGCGGACTTGCCGAGCAGCGCGCCGACGCTCGCGCCGACGAACGCGCGGGCACCCCGGTCGTGCTGGGGGGTGCCCGGGGTGCGCGCCTGCCGGGCCTGGATCATGTCGGTGACCGACTTGAGCAGCAGGAAGATGTACCGGTAGGCCATCCCGACGATCAGGATGAAGATCTTCGGTACGCCCAGCCCGCGCAGCGCCGCCAGGAGCCGCACCCACGGGGTGGTCAGGGTCAGCAGGACGACCAGCGAGATCGACACGGCCACCCGGCTGATCACCCGGACCGCGCCGTGCAGGCCCTGCGCGGTGAACCCCTCCGGTGCCCCGTGCCAGTGCCACAGCGTCCAGACCACCTCGCCGGGGGTCACCACGGACAGCGTGGCCGGCAGCACCATGATCCCGGTGAAGATCGGGATGAACAGCCACACCCGCTTCACGAAGAAGCCCAGCGGCAGCGCCGAGGCGGCGGCCAGCCCGAGCGCGGCCAGGTACATCACGGCGAGCGTGCCCACCGAGTGCGCCAGCCCGGCGACGACCAGCAGCCACACCAGGCTGATGATCTTCACCCGGGGCTCGACCCGCTGCAGCAGTCCGGCCCGCCCGGCCATCTCGTCGCCGAAGAGCACCTGCCCCAGCACGGTGGAGCCGGCTTGGACGGTCTTGGCCAGGTAGCTGCCCCGCCGGCGCGTGCCGATGCAGCCGCACGGGCACATAGCCACGTCCTTGGCGAGCAGCCAGGCGGGGGCCGCGCCGGTCGGCCTCGGTTCGGCGGTCGGCCTCGGTTCGGCGGAGACCATCAGACGCTCGTCGGGGTGCGCTCGTCGGACCCGGTGCCCGACCGTTCGCGGCGGCCGCCCAGGCGCACCGCGAGCCAGCCGACGCCGTAGCCGACCAGGCCGACGACCAGGACGCCGACCACCGCCGAGACGACGTAGGTCCACGCGCTGCCGGAGAGGTAGTCGGGGAACAGGGTGCTCCGCCAGAAGTCCGCGTACCGGGCCATGCCGGCGGGCACCGTGGACAGGCCCAGGTTCGCGGTGAGGTCCTCCGGCGCGTCCTCGCCGAACGCGCCGCCCGGGGCGAGCAGGCCCAGCGGGGTGAGCAGCACCGCCACGCCCATCAGCACGGCGGCGACCAGCCCGGGGCGCAGCCTGCGCCGGCGCTCGCCCTCGCCGGCGGCGGCCTCGTCGTCGGTGGGGACGCCCGGGTGGTTGACTCGCAGCAGCGGCAGGTTGGCCCGCTGGAGGTAGGCCAGCACGGCGGCGGACAGGATGCCCTCGGCGACCCCGGCCACCAGCAGGTGCGCCAGCAGCATGGCCGGTACCGCCTGCGCGATGTGGTACGGCGAGTACAGCGGCGCCCCGTTCGCGTCCTGGAACAGGTCCGGCTGGATGCCCAGCTCGATGCCGCAGGCCACGGCGGCCGCGGTGATGCCGACGTAGCCGGCCAGGAACGCGGCCACCACCCGCCGCGGGGCGGTGAGCGTGGCGCCCCGGGCGACCAGCCGGTACACGGCCAGGCCCACCCATGGCAGGACGATGCCCATGTTGACGATGTTGGCGCCCAGCGCGAGCACCCCGCCGTCGCCGAACAGCAGCGCCTGGAACAGCAGTGCCACCGTGACGGCGATCAGCGCCGCCCACGGCCCGAGGAGCAAGGCGATCAGCGCTCCGCCGACCGCGTGTGCCGTGGTCCCGTCCGGGATCGGCACGTTGAACATCATCACCAGGAAGCAGACGGCGGCCAGCACCGCCAGGGTCGGCACGTTGCGGGTCTTCACCCGGTGCTTGACCTTCACGGCGGCGACGGCCAGTGCCGGCACCGCGACCGCGAACCCGGCCGCGCAGGTCTGCGGGCTCAGGTAACCGTCAGGGATATGCATGTGCCACCTCCTGGCCATAACGCACTGCAAGACAACAGCAATAAGGCAGAGTTGGCCATAGCGGCTCGCTGGCGTTCACCGGATCAGCCCAGGACCCGCCGGGACGAGTGATTGTCCGGCCTCCGGGCGCACTGCCACGATCCCGTGCGTGACCGACCAGACCGCGTACCGCACGATCCTCTACTCCACGGCCGACCAGGTCGCCACGATCACGCTGAACCGGCCGGAGCGGCTGAACACGATCGTCCCGCCGATGCCGGACGAGGTGGAGCACGCGGTGACCCGGGCGGTGCGCGACCCGGAGGTGAAGGTCATCGTACTGCGCGGGGCGGGTCGCTCGTTCTGCGCCGGGTTCGACTTCGACGGCGGCTTCCACCACTGGGACGACGAGCTCACCACCGACGGCGAGTGGGACCCGGGCAGGGACTTCGTCTTCGCCACCGCCCAGGCACTGGCCCCCACCCAGAAGTTCATGAGCATCTGGCGCTCGCCCAAGCCGGTGATCGCCCAGGTGCACGGCTGGTGCGTGGGCGGCGGCAGCGACTACGCCCTGTGCGCGGACCTGGTGGTGGCCAGCGAGGACGCCCGGATCGGCACCCCGTACTCCCGGATGTGGGGCACGTACCTGTCCGGGATGTGGCTGTTCCGGCTGGGGTTGACCAGGGCCAAGGAGTACGCGCTGACCGGCAAGGCGCTGACCGGGGTCGAGGCCGCCGAGATCGGGCTGATCAACCGGGCGGTCCCGTTCGCCGAGCTGGAGTCGACCGTGGCGGGGCTGGCCGGCCAGCTCGCCTCCATCCCCGGCTCCCAGCTCGCCGCGATGAAGCTGGTCGTCAACCAGGTCTACGAGAACCAGGGCCTGGCCGGCACGCAGCTGCTCGGGCCGATCATCGACGGGTTGATGCGCAACACCCCGGACGCGCGTGACTTCATCCGAACCGCCCGCGACCACGGGGTACGCGACGTCGTCACCCGGCGTGACGGGCCGTTCGGCGACTACAGCCAGGGCGGCCCGGAAGACCAGCCGAACCCGGAGCACGTGATCCGGCCCTAACCTTCCGGTCGCGGCCGTGGCGGGTGCGGGTGAGGATGCGCGAAGTGACCTCCCCTACCCGCGGCGGATCCCCCGACCGGCGCCCAGGCGTCCAGCCCGTCGGCCGAGCGATCAGCCGGCCCGGCGCGCTGGTCCTGGTGTTGCACGGCGGTCGGGTGCACTCCGACGCGCCGGCGAGGGCGGTGCGCCTGGCCTACCTGCGGATGGTGCCGATCGCCCGGATGCTCGCCTCGGCGGGGCACGCGGCCGGGGTCGGCGTGGGGCTGGTGCGCTACCGGACCATGGGCTGGAACGGGGCACGGGCGGACGCCCTGCGGGACACCCTCCAGGTGCTGGACCGGACTCGGGAGGGATACCCCGAGGTGCCCGTGGTGCTGGTCGGCCACTCGATGGGCGGCCGGGCCGCGCTGCTGGCCGCCGGGCACCCCTCGGTGGTCGCGGTGTGCGGGCTGGCGCCCTGGGTCGGCCCGGTGGACCCGGTGGCGCAGCTGGCCGGGCGCGCCGTCCTGCTCGCGCACGGCGACCGGGACCGCATCACCTCCCCGGCCGGGTCGCTGGAGTTCGCCACCCGGGCCCGCGCGGTCTCCGACCGGGTGTGCCGGTTCGAGGTGCACGGCGACGGGCATCCGATGCTGCGCCGCCGCCGCGCCTGGTGTGATCTCACTCGCACCTTCGTGTTGGGCGAGCTCGGCGTCGAACCGATGGCGCCCCAGATCACGAACGCCTTCGGAACGCCCGCGCCGTACGGCCTGCGGGCCGAGCTGACGGAATGACGGGAGAACGATGACCCGCCCGACCGCGGCGGTGGTGGGTGCCGGGGTCGCCGGGCTCACCGCGGCCTACCTGCTGCAACGCCGGTACGACGTGACGCTGTTCGAGGCCGACGACCGGTTGGGCGGCCACGCGCACACCCACGAGCTGCCCACCCCGGACGGCACCACCGCGCTGGTCGACAGCGGGTTCATCGTGCACAACACCCGCACCTACCCGAACCTGATCCGGCTGTTCGGCGAGCTCGACGTGGCCACCCAGGCCTCGGAGATGTCGATGAGCGTGCGGTGCGAGGGCTGCGGTCTGGAGTACGCCGGGGCCCGCGGGCTGCCCGGACTGTTCCCCGCCGCCGGGTCGGCGCTGCGCCGGGCCAACCTGACGCGCCCGCGCTACCTGCGGATGCTGGCCGAGGTGCCCCGGTTCCACCGGCACGCCCGCCGCGGGCTGGCCGGCCCGGGCCCGGCCGGTGGCGGGGTCGGGGTCGGCGGAGGGGGTCCGGAGCAGACCCTGGGCGAGTTCCTCGCCGAGGGTGGCTACTCGCGCTACTTCGTGGACCACTTCATCCTGCCGCTGGTCTCGGCCGTGTGGTCCGCCGACGCGCGGGTGTCCGCCCGCTACCCGGCGCGGTACCTGTTCGCCTTCCTGGAGCACCACGGGCTGCTCGGCATCGGCGGGTCGCCGACCTGGCGGACCGTGGTCGGTGGCTCCCAGGAGTACGTGCACCGGGTGGCGAAGGCGCTCACCGCCGTGGAGGTGTCCACCCCGGTGCGCGCGGTGCGCCGGCCGGCCGACGGCGGGGTGCTGGTACGCGACGACGGCGACACCGATCGCCGGTTCGACCACGTGGTGCTGGCCACCCACCCGGACCAGGCGCTGCGCGTGCTGGCCGACCCCACGGAGAGGGAGCGGCGGGTGCTCGGGGCGTTCCGCTACACCCGGAACGAGACCTGGCTGCACCGGGACACCTCGGTGCTGCCCCGTGCGCCGCAGGCCAGGGCGTCCTGGAACCACCTCAAGCCGGCCTGCGCGTCCGACGACTCCCCGGTGCTGGTCAGCTACGACATGAACCGGCTGCAGCGGCTGGTCGAGCCGGACGACTACGTGGTCACGCTGAACGCGGCGGGCCGGGTGGCGCCCGACTCGGTACTGGCCCGGATGGTCTACGAGCACCCGGTGTACACCCCCGGGTCGGTGGCCGCCCAGCGCGAGCTGCCGGGGCTGAACACGGCGAGCACGGCGTACGCCGGCGCCTACCACGGCTGGGGCTTCCACGAGGACGGCTGCGCGGCCGGGGTGCGCGCGGCCGCCGCGTTCGGGGTGAGCTGGTGAGCCCCCCGCCCGAGGTCTCGGCCGGCTCCGCGCCGGCGTCGGGAACCGCTCCGGCACCCTCGGCCGTGCCCGCGCTGTACGACGTGGTCGTCACCCACCTGCGGGCGCAACGGATCGACAACGCCTTCCGGCAGCGGCTGTACCTGTGGCTGGTCGACCTGGACGAGCTGCCCCGGCTGCCGTGGTGGCTGCGCCCGTTCGCCCGGTTCCCCGGCCGCGACCACTTCGACGGGGACCGGCACGCCGGCTCCGCGCGCTCGGTCCGCGCCGGGCTGGACCGGCTGCTCGCCGCGCACGGTGTGGACCTCGACGGCGGGCGGGTGCTGATGCTCGCGCAGGCCCGGCTGCTCGGGTTCGTGTTCAACCCGCTGAGCGTGTTCTGGTGTCACCGCCGCGACGGGGAGCTGGCGTGCGTGGTGGCCGAGGTGCACAACACCCACGGCCAGCGGCACGCCTACCTGCTGCGCCCGGACGAGCGGGGCCGGGCGCGCACCGACAAGGAGTTCTACGTCTCGCCGTTCCTGACCGTGGCCGGCCACTACCGGCTGTCCCTGCCGCTGCCGGACCGCCGGCTCGCGCTCTCGGTGACGCTGCGCCAGGACGGCGGGACGGCGCTGACCGCCTCGGTGCGCGGCGAGCGGCGGCCGGCCACCCCCGGCGGACTGGTCCGGCTGCTGCTGCGCCGCCCGCTGACCACCTACCGCACCTGGCTGATGATCCACGTGCACGGCATCGCCCTGTGGCTGCGCCGGCTGCCGGTCGTCCCCCGGCCGGCCGGTGTCCCACCACGGGTGCCCGTGCGGGAGGGAAGTCGATGACCAGTACCCCTGACGAGCTGGTGGCGCGCGCGGTACCGCGCCCCCGGGACGGCGTGTGGCCCGGCCTGGCCACCCCGCCGCACTCCCCCGCGCGCGCCCGGATCGCCGAGTCGCTGTTCCGCCGCGCGGTGCATCCGCTGCCCATCCGGGTGCTGCTGCCCGGCGGGGAGCGGTTCGGCGCCGGCGGGCCGGACAGCCCGGTCATGCGGGTGCACCGGCCGGCCGCGTTCTTCCACCGCCTCGGCGCGGACGGCAACATCGGGTTCGGCGAGGCGTACCTGGTCGGCGACTGGACCTCGACCGCGCTGGCCGACCTGTTGACCCCGTTCGCGGCCCGGATGAGCTCGCTGATCCCGCCGACGCTGCAACGGCTGCGCCGCTGGGTGGTGCCGCGCACCCCGAGCGCCGAGTCGAACACCATCGACGGGGCGCGGCTGAACATCCACCGGCACTACGACATGTCCAACGACCTGTTCGCCGCGTTCCTGGACGAGACGATGAACTACTCGTCGGCCTGGTTCGCCGACGGTACGGAGACCCTGGAGGACGCGCAGCGACGCAAGATGGACGGCGTGCTCGACCTGGCCGGGGTGCGCTGCGGGCAGCAGGTGCTGGAGATCGGCACCGGCTGGGGCTCGCTGGCCGTCCGCGCGGCCGAGCGGGGTGCCCGGGTCACCTCGCTGACCATCTCCGCCGAGCAGCGCGACCTGGCCGAGCGGCGGATCGCCGAGGCCGGCGTCGCGGACCGGGTGACCGTGCTGCTGCGCGACTACCGGGAGGCGCGCGGCTCCTACGACGCCGTGCTCAGCGTGGAGATGATCGAGGCCGTCGGCGAGGCGTACTGGCCGACGTACTTCTCCGCGCTGGACCGGCTGCTGGCCCCCGGCGGCGCCGTCGGCCTGCAGTCGATCACCATGTCGCACGACCGGATGATCGCCACCCGGCAGGACTACAGCTGGATCCACAAGTACGTCTTCCCCGGTGGCCTGATCCCGTCGGTCACCGCGATCGAGCAGACGCTGGCCGCGCACACCGGCCTGCGCATCTCCAGCGGGCGCCGGCTGGGCAGCGACTACGCCCGCACCCTGGGCCACTGGCGGCGCCGATTCCTGGCCAACTGGGAGGGCGTTGCCGAGCTGGGCTTCGACGGGACCTTCCGCCGGATGTGGGAGTTCTACCTCGCCTACTGCGAGGCCGGGTTCCGGGTCGGCTACCTGGACGTGCGCCAGTTCGCGCTGCGCCGACCCGGCTGACCCTCGGCCCGCCCCGCCGACACCGCTGTCCGACCCGAGGAGACCCGCTGTGCCCACCCCTGTCGCGCCCCAGCTGGTCGACCTCGTGGAGGCCGCGCTCGGCGCCGCGCTTCCGGTCCGGCTGCGTGCCTGGGACGGCAGCGAGGCCGGGGCACCCGCCGGGCCGGGCGTCCCGGTCGCCGTCGTGCGGCACCGCCGGGCGCTGCGCCGGCTGCTGTGGAACCCCGGCGAGCTGGGGCTGGCCCGGGCGTTCGTGACCGGCGAGCTGGACGTCGAGGGGGACCTCGCGGACGGGCTGCGCCGGTTCCGGCGGCTGGCCGGCGACCGGACCGGGTCCCCCGCCGCCGAGAAACCCACCGGACTGCCCCGGGGCACCCGGCGGCGGGCGGTGCGGCTGGCGCTGCGGCTCGGCGCGGTCGGGCCCCGCCCGGCACCGCCGGTGTCCGAGGCGCGGCTGACCGGACGGCTGCACAGCCGGAGCCGGGACCGGGCGGCGATCGCGCACCACTACGACCTGGGCAACGACTTCTACCGGCTGCTGCTGGACTCGGAGATGGTCTACTCCTGCGGCTACTGGGCCGAGGCTCCGGCCGGCGGGAACGACGCCGGGCTGGCGGGTGCGCAGCGCGCCAAGCTGGACCTGATCTGCCGGAAGCTCGCGCTGCGGCCCGGGATGCGGCTGCTGGACGTGGGCTGCGGCTGGGGCGCCCTGGTGGTGCACGCCGCGCGGCACTACGGGGTGCGCGCCACCGGCGTGACGCTGTCCGCCGCGCAGCGCGAGCACGGGCTGGCCCGGGTGGCCGAGCTGGGCCTGGCCGACCGGGTGGACATCCGCGCCCAGGACTACCGGGAGATCACCGACGAGCCGTTCGACGCGGTGTCCAGCATCGAGATGGGCGAGCACGTCGGCGAGCGGAACTACCCGGCCTACGCCGCCACCCTGCACCGGGTACTACGTCCCGGCGGCCGGTTGCTGCTGCAGCAGATGTCCCGCGGCGCGGCCGGTGCCGACAGTGCCCCGGGTGGCGGGGCGTTCATCGAGCGCTACATCGCGCCGGACATGTTCATGCGCCCGCTCGGCGCGACGCTGGGCATGCTGGAGCGGGCCGGGCACGAGGTGGTGGACGTGCAGGCGCTGCGCGAGCACTACGTGTGGACCGTCCGCCCGTGGCTGGACACGCTGTACGCGCGCCGGGACGAGGCCGTCGCCCTGGTCGGTGAGGAGCAGTACCGGGTGTGGCTGCTCTACCTGGCCGGGGCCGCCCTGTCGTTCGAGGAGAACCGGATGGGCGTGCACCAGATCCTCGCCGTGCGCCCGGAACCGGGCGGGCGGTCCGGGCTGCCGGCGAGCCGGACCGCGCTGCTCGGCGCCGACCCCGCCGTCTCCCCCGGCGAGCCGCTGGGCGTGCGCACCGGATGAGCGCGCCGCCGCTGGGCCCGGTGCTGGCGAACCTCGGGGTCTCCGCCGGCCTGGTCGCGCTACTCATGCTCGGCGGGGCGGCCGTGGCGGTGTGGCTGCGCGGCGGCCGGCACGACGGGGTCGACGTGCTGTGGGGCGCCGGATTCGCGCTGGTCGCCCTGGGCACGTTCGCCTTCTCCTCGACCCTCGGCGACGCGGCGGCCGAGACCTGGCGCCGGCTGCTGGTCACCACCCTCACCGTGGTGTGGGGCGGCCGGCTGGCCTGGCACATCGCCGCCCGCAACCGCGGCAAGGAGGAGGACGCCCGCTACCGCACGCTGCTGGCCAAGGCCCCCGGCAACCCGCACCTGTACGCGCTGCGCACGGTGTACCTGGCCCAGGGTGCGCTGCTGTGGCTGGTGTCGCTGCCGGTGCAGGTCGCCCAGTACGGCGGCGGCGACACGCTGCTCGGCGGCAGCGAGGTGACCACCTGGCTGGGCGTGGCGTTCTGGCTGCTGGGCTTCACGTTCGAGACCGTCGGCGACGCCCAGCTGGCCCGGTTCACCGCCGACCCGGCGAACCGGGGCCAGGTGATGGACCGCGGCCTGTGGCGCTACACCCGGCACCCGAACTACTTCGGCGACGCCTGTGTGTGGTGGGGGCTGACGCTGCTGGCGCTGCACCAGCCGCTCGGGCTGGTCGGGCTGCTGTCCGCCGCGGTGATGACCTTCCTGCTCACCCGGGGCAGCGGGGCGCGGCTGCTCGAGTCGACGATCGGGGAACGCCGCCCGGGATACGCCGAGTACGTGCGGCGCACCAGCGGCTTCGTGCCGCTGCCGCCCAGGCGGGCCTAGGGACCGGCTCGGTGCGGCTGGGCGGACAGGCTGTCGGCCTCGACCCGGAGCGCATCCAGCACTGCGGCGGTCGTGGGGATCTCGGCGGTGCCGGGGCGGATGAGGGCGTCGATGTGGCGTGCCGGCCGGAGATCGGCCAGCGGCCGACGCGCCAGGTGCTCCCACCCGGTGCCGTAGCGGGGCAGCAGCGCCACGCCCAGGCCCGCGGCGACGAGGCGTTCGGTGATGGCGATCGTGTTGATGCGGTGCGCGACGACCGGCCGCGTGCCGGTGCGGTCGCCGAGGTGGTTGAGCACGTCGTCGATCGGAAACCCGACCTGGACACAGATCCACTGCTCGGCGGCGAGGTCGGCCAGCGTCACCGAGGGCGCGCGGGCCAGCCGGTGGTCCGCCGGCAGCGCCACGTCGAGCGGCTCGCGGAGCAGGTGCACCGCTTCCACCCGGTCCCCGTCGGCCGGGGGCGACTGCTCGGCGCGGTGGGTGACCACGACGTCGAAGTCGGCCAGCAGCGCGGTCGCCTCGTGGTGGCGCACGTCCACGTCGCGGCACTCCACCACCAGCCCGGGCAGCTCGGCCACCCGCCGCAGCAGCCCGGCCAGCAGCATCACCGCGCCGGACGGGAACAGCGCGACGCGCACCCGGCCGCGCGGACGGGTGCGGTAGGCGTCCAGCTCCGCCTCCGCGTGCTCGGCGGCGGCCAGCACCGCGTCGGCCCGGGCCACCAGTGCCCGCCCGGCGTCGGTCAGCCGCAGGCCGCGCCCGGCCGGTTCGGTCAGCGCCACCCCCACCTGCGCCGACAGCCCGCGCAGCTGCTGGGAGACCGCCGACGGCGTGCGGTGCAACGCTGCGGCCGTCGCGGTCACCGTGCCCCGGTCGGCGAACTCCCGCAGCGTGCGCAACCGGGTCAGGTCCATGAAGCGAGCCTACAAGTATGGTGCAGAACTATTCGCTGGTGCTTCACGATGCCGGGCTGGAGTCTGGGCGGGTGCCGATTCGCGACCGACTGCTGGCCGGGACGGTCGCACTGCTGTGGGGGTTGAACTTCCTGGCCACCGACTTCGGGCTGCGCCAGTTCCCGCCGCTGCTGATGATCGTGCTGCGGTTCGCGGTGCTCGCGGTGCCCACCGTGCTGTTCGTGCCCCGCCCCCGGGTGCGGTGGCGCTGGCTGATCGGCTACGGCCTCGGGTTCGGCACCGCCCAGTACGCCTTCCTCTACATCGCCATGCGCGACGGGATGCCGGCCGGGCTCGCCTCGGTGGTCCTGCAGTCCTCCGCGCCGTTCACCGTGCTGATCGCGGCGGCGTTCCTGCGCGAACGGCTCAGCCGGACCCAGGTGGCGGGCATCGTGATCGCCGTCGCCGGGCTGGCCGCGCTGGTCTGCTACCGCGCGCAGGTCGCCGCCGCGGTGCCGGTGCTGCTGACCGTGTGCGGCGGGCTGGGCTGGGCCGTCGGCAACGTGTGCAACCGCCAGGCCCGGCCGGACAGCCCGCTGCGGCTCACGCTCTGGATGTCGGTCGTCCCGCCGGTCCCGATGCTGCTGCTGTCCCTGCTCGTCGAGGGGCCGGCGGCGGCCCGGCACGCGCTGAGCGGCATCAACTCCCCCACCGGGTGGACGGCGCTGGCCGCGCTCGGCTACATCGTGCTGCCGGCCACCGTGCTGGGCGCCGGCATCTGGACGAACCTCCTGCGCCGCCACCCCGCCGCCGTGGTCGCGCCGTTCTCCCTGCTCATCCCCGTGATCGGGATCGCCGCGGCCTGGCTGGTCCTGCACCAGCGGCCCGCGGTGTTCGAGCTCTGCGCCAGCGCCGTCGTGATCCTGGGCGTGCTGCTCGGCAGCCGGGGCAACCGGATCCCCACCATCCGGCCGCCCGAGCTCGCCCCGCCGACGCCGGCCGTGCAGGGCACTACGCCGAGGGCGCGCCGTTGAGCAGCCCGGTCAGGCTGATCTCGCTGATGTGCACCGCGACCGACCGCAGCTCCGGCCCGTCGGCGCCCGCGGCGAGCCCGACCGCGTCGGCGGCGGCCCGCTGCGCCGCGACTGCCACCGAGGCCGCCTCGAAGCGCGCGTCGGTGACCAGCGCGATCTCCACCGTGGCGGCGCCGCCGCCCAGGCTCACCCGCACCCCGCCGACGTCCGGATAGCACTGGCCGGTCGCCCGCTCCCACAGCTCGCGGGTCAGCTGCTGCACCAGCCCCCACAGGCCGGGCTGCAGCCGGACCACCCCGGGCGTGGCCCGGGCGGCGCCGGCGGCCGCGACCGCGAGCCGCACCTCGGTGGTGACGTCCTGGCCCACCGGCTCGGCGCTCACGTCGACTCACCACCGGGTTCCGCGTCCCACAGGTCGACCATCTCCAGGTCGACCCTAGTGGCGACCAGCCCCACCTGTCCGGCCATCGCGGCCGCGACCCGCCGGCGGACCTCGTCCAGCATCGGCGGCACGGTGGCGGTGCTCTCGTAGCGGACCGACAGCCCCATCCGGATGCCCACGGCGCCCGGGTTCTCCGGGTCCGCCTCGACCCGGCAGTGCCGCGCGCGTACCCCGGGCACCCCGTCCGCCGCCCAGCGCAGCACCACGGCCACGGCCTGGCTGGACACCGAGGCCGGGCCGAGCAGCGCGGGCAGGTCGAGCGTGTCGCCCCGGCGCAGCTCGGCGCGCACCGCGGTCATCACCCGGTCCAGCAACCCGGGCGGCGGCTCGGCCGGATCGTCCAGCAGCGCCAGGGTGGCCTCGTTGAGCATCTCCACCCCCCGCCGGGCCACCGCGCAGTGCTCACAGCCGAGCTGGTGCTCGGTCCACCGGCCGGTCTCGGCCGAGGCGAAGACCTCCTCGACGGACCCGCCGCAGGGCAACCCGTGCCCCTGCACCGTGCTGTCTAGCGCCATGACGACATCAACTCCGCGAGCTGGGCACGGGCCCGGGCCAGCCGGCCCCGCACGGCCTGCGGGCTGGTCCCGACGATCCGGGCGATCTCCTCGTAGGACCGGTCGTGCGCCTCGCGCAGCAGCCACACGGCCCGCTGCTCGGGGGTGATCCGCTGCAGCGCCTCGGTCAGCGCGGCCACCTGCGCCGAGGCCTGGGCCGCCCGCTGCGGGTCGGCCGAGGGGGTCGAGGTGGCCATCGACTCCTCGTCCAGCTCACCCAGCGGCTTGCGCCGGCGCAGCAGGTTCAGGCAGCGGTTGGTGGCTGTCCGGTACAGCCAGCCGGAGAACGCGGCGGCCTGCTCCACCTCGGGCAGCCGGCGCCAGGCGATCAGGAACACCTCCTGGGTGATGTCCTCGGCATCGCCGGAGTTGGCGGTCATCCGCAGCGCGAGCTGGTAGATCCGCCGCTGGTAGCGCGCCACCAGTGCCTCGAACGCGGCGAGGTCGCCCTCGCGCGCCCGCACCACCAGCGTCGCGTCGTCCAGCACGCCCGTCGGTGCCGGGCCGGCCAGCGTCCGGCCGCCCGCCTGTCCCACGCTTCCTCCCGATCCGGTCGTCGGTCCTGTCCTGGTAGACACCGGCGGGGCCGGTTCGTCCCGCGATCTCCACCCCTCCGGCGTAGTGTCCCTCATCACACCGGCGGTGGACGAGGCGCCGCCGCCGGGGTGTCCGACCGGATGCGAGCCGGGGGTCCGGCCTCCGGCGCTGGCGAAGGGAACCGACGATGGGTCTCGGCGACAAGATCAAGAACAAGGCCGAGGAGATGGCCGGCAAGGCCAAGGAGGTCGTCGGCGAGGCGACCGGAAACCAGGAACTGCAGACGGAAGGCCAGGTCGACCAGGCCAAGGCCCACGTGAAGCAGGCCGGCCAGGGAGTACGGGACACCGTCAAGGGCATCCGGAACTCGCTGGACAAGTAGCTCCCCACGGCCGTCACCGGCCGCCCGCACGGCTCGAGGGCCGCGTCGACCACTCGGTCGGCGCGGCCCTCGCGCTGTCCGGCCCGGCCTGTTCGGTGCGGTGCGGTGCGGTGCGCAAAACGGTGGCCGCGCGCCGGGTGCGCCGCTATCCTCGCCGAGGTAGTTCAACTCTCATCTACTTTGGAGGTCGCGGGCATGACCCGTCCCCTGCCCGGTTCCACCGGGGATGTCGCCCTGCTGCTCGGCCGAGTCGTACTGGGCGTCGTGCTCATCGCGCACGGCTGGCAGAAGATCGTCACCAACGGCCTCGGAGCCACCAGCGCCGCGTTCGGCAAGATGGGCGTGCCGCTGGCCCCGGTGTCGGCGGGCTACGCCGGGATCGTCGAGCTGGTCGGCGGCGTCCTGCTGGTCGCGGGCGCGGCCACCGTGGTGGTCAGCGCGCTGGTCGTGCTGGACATGCTGGGCGCGTTCGCCATCGTGCACGTGTCGCACGGGGTGTTCGCGCAGTCCGGCGGGTGGGAGCTGGTCGGGGTCATCGCGGCCGCGGCCCTGCTGCTCATCGGCGCCGGTGCCGGGCGGTACAGCGTGGACCACGTGCTCACCGCACGCCGCCGCTCCGCCGTCACGGTCTGAGCCAGGCGCCGGCCCGGGGCACGCGGTGCCCCGGGCCGGGCGGCCGCGCGCCCCGGGCCGGGGGTCAGCCGCCTCGTCGCCGGAGCCAGCGGGTCACCGCCGGCTGGTCCAGCTCGGCCCACACGCCGGGCAGCGCCTCCTCGGCCCGCGCGGCCCGCTCCTCCTCCCGGGCGTAGAGCACCCCGTAGGTGAAGCCGTTGCCGCCGTCGCGGTGCGCCTGCGCGGCCAGCTCGCGCAGCACCGGGCGGGACACCACGGCGTCGTGCTGCTCGCCCAGCACGGTCTGCACCCGCTTGAGGTGCTCGCGCAGCCGGGTGGCCACCGCCCCGACGGCCGGCTCGGCCGCCTCGGTGGCGTAGCGCAGCCGCTTCGCCGCCTTGCGCACATCGTGCAGCGCCTCGTCGCGTCCGGGCCGGTCGGCGGCGAGCTCGACGGCCGCCATCCGCCGCGCGGTCCGCCGCCAGGCGCGGGCCACACCACGGGGCAGCTCGGTGCCCGAGGGCCGGGCCGCGTGCCGGGCGAACGGCGGGTCGGCGAGCAGCCGGTCGATCGCCTCGTGCAGCGCCAGGTACCGGTCCCCGTCCAGTACGGCCAGCGCCGCCGCCCGGCCCTCGGCGTGGTGGCGGGCCGTCGCGCGGGCGGCCTCGGCGGCGACCTCGCCGAGCACCAGGCCCCCGGGCAGGGCCGCGAGCAGCCCGGCCACCTGCTCGTCGATGACCTCGGCGTCCCGGGCCGGTCCGAGCTCGGCGCCCAGCCAGCGCAGCTCGTCGACCAGCGCCGCGGTGGCCCCGCGATCCAGCACCCGCCCGAAGGCCTGCAGGATGCTGCGCATCCGCCGCGCGGCCACCCGCATCTGGTGCACGGCGTCCGGGGCGTCCCTGCGCACCAGCGGGTCGTAGGCGCGCAGCCGGCCGGCCTGCCCGGCCAGACGTTCGAGCACCGCCCCGCCCGCCGAGCCCCCCTCCGCCCCGACCGGGGGTGCCGCCGCGGCGAGCCGGTCGGCGAGCAGCCGCCCCAGCTTGGAGCCCGAGCCGGACCGCCGCGCGCCCGCGCCGAGCAGCCGCCCCTCGATGCGGTCCAGCAGCGGACGGTCGCCATGCTCGGACAGCTCCACCTCGACCTCGCGCCAGGACACCGCCTCGGTGGACCCGCCCATCCTGTGCGCGCGCACCTCGTCCTCGACCAGCTCGGCCAGCACCCGGCCGTCGGCGCCGTAGAGCAGCCAGCGCCGGCGCCGGGTGTCCAGCTGGGCCACCGGGGACAGCGGCTCGCCCCGGCTGTACACCCGGGTGAGGGCGGCCAGGTCGGCCGGCGGGTGCCGGCGGGCCCGGGTCAGCGGCAGGCGCAGCTCGTCGCGGGTGTCCGCGCCGGCGGGCAGCTTGAGGTGCCAGCCCGCGTCCGAGCCACCCCGGCGGCGCCGCAGGGTGATCCCGGCCCGCAGCAGCCGCAGATCGGGGGTGTCGTAGTACACCGCCTCCAGGGACTGCTCCTCGGCGTGGCCGCCGGTGTCCATCCCGAGCAGTTCGGCCGGGTCGAGCGGCGCGAGGTCGTCGGCCTCGTACTTCCGCTCGGTCTCCCGCACCACCGCGATGCTGTTCGTCATCTCCGGGTCCGCGCTCTCCTCGTGCCGTTCCGGTGCGTCCGCCGACCGCGCACGGCTCAGCCCATCAGCGGGAGCACCTCGGCGACCAACCGCTCCATCTGCTCGCGCTCGTCGTAGAGCGGGTTGAGCAGCAGCAGCTCGGCGCCGGCGTCGGTCACCTCGCTCAGGCCCGCCGCGCATTCCTCCGGCGGGCCGACCACGGTCACCGGCAGCAGCCGCTCACCGGCCCCGGGACCGTACATGCCGGACAACTCCTCGGTCATCCGCCGCCGCGCCCGCTGCGCGTCGTCGTCCACCGCCAGGTACACGCGCTTGGCCAGCCCGAACGTCGCCGGATCGCGGTCGGCGGCGGTGAGCGCCTCGCGCACCACCCCGACCTGCTCCACGAACGCGTCCGTGGTCGTCGACCCGGCGCCGAAGAAACCGTCGCCGAGCCGCACCGCGCGCCGCAGCGCGGCCGGGGCGTGGCCGCCGAACCACAGCGGCGGGTGCGGTTGCTGTGCCGGCTTCGGCTCCATCGCCGCGCCGTCGAGCCGCCAGAAGCGGCCGTCGAAGTCGATCGTCGGCTCGACCCACAGCGCCTTCATCAGCCGGATGCCCTCGGTGAACCGGGCCACCAGGGTGTCCGGGTCGACCCCGAACGCGGAGAACATCCGGTGCCGGCCACCGGTGCCTACGCCGACCTCCAGCCGGCCGCCGCTGAGCTGGTCGAGCGTGCTGAGGCTCTTCGCTAGCTGGACCGGGTGGTGCAGCGGGGTCACGTACACCGCGCAGCCCAGCCGGATCCGGCCGGTCAGCGCGGCGGCGAAGGTCAGCACCTCGGTGGGGCCGAGCTGCGGGCGGGTGCCGAGCACCTGCTCCACCGTCCAGGCGCTCTCGAAGCCCAGCTGCTCGGCGCGCGCCAGGTACTCGCGCAGCGCCCTCGGGTCGAAGCTGCCGTCCGGGGCGTACTGGGGGATGGAGATGGCGAACCGCACGCCGTCAACCGTAGCCAATCCCGGCGGCCCCGAGCCGATCACCGCGGTACCACCGGCCCGCAGCGCGAACGCCACGCACTCGTCGACGAGCCGGCCTCCCAGGCCGCTGCCGCGCGCCGCCGGTTCGACCAGCAGCAGCCGCGGCCGGGCGGTGTGCTCGTCGTCGGCCATGCGGAACACGCAGCTCGAGGGGGCGCCGTCCGGCTCGGCGATCCAGCCGGCCGCGCGGGCCGGGTCGCGGTCGCGCACTCGTCGGCCAGGATCCGGGCCACCATTGCCTCGAAGCCGACGTCCCACCCGTACTCGGCGGCGTACAGCGCGCCAGCAGCCGGCTGAGGTAGCCGGCGTCCAGCCCGAGCCTGGCGCGCAGGGCGCCCACCTCGGTGGCCGGGCGCTGGGCGAGCTCGTACAGCACGCCGCCTCGGCCAGGGTATGGCCAGAGCCGACCAGGTCGGCGTCCCAGCGCGCCCACGAGCCGGGTGTACCACCGGTTGAGTCCCGCCCGGCGGCGACCGTGTCGGCCACGACTCCCCTGTCGTTGACTCAGGCAGGTATGTCGTTGATGACGGCAACTACTGACGGCGGTCACCCGGTGCGGTCAGATGACACGGTCGAGTGGAGGAGCCGAGTGGATCGGGTGTCAACTGTCGTCGGCCATCACTCTTCGGTACACACGTTTCAGCGCCTGTGCCCCGAGGAGGTCTTCACCCCCGTGTCCCACCCCGAGCCCCCGCCCGGACAGCCCGAGCGGGACCCGTCCCGCCGTGACGACGAGCTGACCGTCGCCGACCTGCTCGGCCGTGCCGGTTCCTCCGGCGTGCCCGGGACCCGGGTCGGTCGCCGACGGCGCCGCGCGCTGCTCACCTCGGCCGGCGCGGCCGTGGCCATCGGCTCGCTGGTGGGCACGGCGGCACTGGTCGGGCACGTGGAACAGGTGACGACCGGCACCGACGAGCCCGGCAGCGGGCAGCCCCGCCGGGAGGTCTCCGGCCAGCCACCCGGCGCTGCCCTGCCCAGCCCGGCCGACCCGCCGTCCGCGTCGACCCCGGGCCAGCTGCCGCCCGCGTTCGCGCTGCCCCCTGCGCCGTCGCCGCAGGCACCACCGGCGGTACGGCGCCCCCGCCCCGGCTCCGCCCAGAACCCCGCCCAGAACCCGGCCCAGAACCCGGCGCGGAACCCGGATCCGGTCGGTCCGGCGTCCGCCGGCCCCGCCGCGGCCGCCCCGGGTGGCCGCAACCCGGTGCTCGCCGGCAACACGACCAGCACGGCGCCCGCCCGTCCGGCCCCGGCGGCCGCCGCGCCGCGCTCGTCCGCCCCTGGTGGCACCCCGCGCACGGCCCCCCGGGACACCACCCCGGCCAGCGAACCGGCCGGGTCTGGCGCCGGTGCCCGCTCCAGCCGGTCGACCGGCGGCAACGGCGGCGGCAACGGTGGCGGGCTCACCGGAGCCGTCGGCGACACGGTGGACTCCCTCGGCGACACCGTCGGAGCCGTGGGCGACACGGTCGGCTCGCTGGGCGGCGGCTCGACGTCCGAGTCCTCGGGGCGGCACGCTGCCGGTTCGGACACCCAACCCGGGGACAGCGCCTCCCGGCTGCTCGGTGACCGGAAGTCCGGCGAGGGCCGGCACCGCCGCGACGACGACGACCGGAACGACCCGGACGGCTCGGGCCTCGGCTCACTGACCGCGCCGGTCACCTCGGGCTTGCTCGGGAACTGAGCCCCCGGCTACCGGGGCTCCCGCCGACCGGCCTCCGGGCCCGTCGGGTAGGCGTGCCGGAACTGGACGCTGATCCGCGGTGCCACGGCACGCACCTTGGGCACCGCGTGCTGCCAGGCACGCTGGCAGGACCCGCCCATCACCAGCAGATCGCCGGGACCGGGCAGGAATCCCACCGACGCTCCCCCGCCGACCGGGCGCAGCCGGAACGGGCGGGCCGCGCCGAGGGACACCAACCCGACCACCGCGCTGGGCAGCTCGCGCGCCACCCGGTCACCGTGCCAGGCCACGCTGTCCCTGCCGTCGCGGTAGAGGTTGGCGCCGACCTGGGTGAACCGGACGCCGTACCGCCCGGACAGCAGCCTGGCCATCTCGCCGAGCACCGGGTCGGGCAGCGGACCGTCGGCCGACCAGCGGTGCGTCAGCCGCGGCTCGGGCAGCGAGCGCTCGTACATCCGCACCCGGTGGCCGCGCCACGGTGTGCCCGCCAGCAGCCGGGCGAACAGCGCGTCGGACCCGCTCACCCACGCCGGCACCACGTCGACCCACGCGCTCTCGTCCAGCCGGTGGCGGCGCAGCCCGGCGAAGGACGCGTCGACCGAGGGCGGGACCGCCTCGTGGTCCCCCCCGCCGCCGAACAGCGACGGCTGCCAGGCCCACTCCTCGGACATGTCCCGACAGTAGCCCAGATCGAACATCCATTCGAGTGTGGTTGGCCGCCCGCCTGCCGGGTAGTCCCGGACCGAAGCGATCAACTCGACGACGAGCGGGGGCTCCTGCCGTGACCGCCACCTCGACCGCCACCTCGGCCGGCAACTCGGCCGGCAACTCGGCCGGCAACTCGGCCGGCACCGCCGGTGGCCCCGGCGGGACCACCGGCGGGAGCTCCCCGCTGGCGCCGCTGGACGGTGACTTCTTCGGCTTCCAGGCACTGCTGCCCGACGCCGACCTCGAGCTGCTGGCCTGGGTCCGGGCGTTCCTGGACCGCGAGGTGCGGCCGGTGGTGACCGACCATTGGACCCGTGCCGAGTTCCCGTTCGAGCTGGTGCCGGGATTCGCCGAGCTGGACATCGCCGGGTTGCGCTACGGCCTGTCCGAGCACCAGGGCAACGAGCTGCTCAACGGGTTCCTGGCGCTGGAGCTGTGCCGGGTCGACGCGTCGGACAACTCCTTCCACGGGGTGCACGCCGGGCTGGCGATGGGCAGCATCCACCGCTGCGGCTCGGACGAGCAACGGGAACGCTGGCTGCCCCCGATGGCCCGGATGGAGCAGCTCGGCGCGTTCGCGCTGACCGAGGAGGACGGTGGCTCGGACGTCGCCGGCGGCATGCGGACCACCGGCGGCGGGAGCTGGGTGCTGGACGGCGTGAAGCGCTGGATCGGCAACGGCACGTTCGCCGACCTGGTCGTGGTCTGGGCACGGGACGTGGCGGACGACCAGGTGAAAGCGTTCGTGGTGGAGCGCGGCACGCCGGGCCTCGGCAGCCGCAAGATGGAGGGCAAGATCGCGCTGCGGATCACCCAGAACGCGGTGATCGAGCTGCGCGGCTGCAGAGTGCCGGAAGCCAACCGCCTGCCCGGCGCCCGCTCGTTCCGGGACACCGCGCGGGTGCTGCGGCAGACCCGGGGCGGCGCCGCCTGGGGTGCCGTGGGCTGCATGCTCGCCGCCTACGAGCTGGCCGTGCGCTACGCGGCCGACCGCGAGCAGTTCGGCCGGCCGATCGGCGGTTTCCAGCTCGTCCAGGACCATCTGGCGACCATGCTCGGCAACGTCACCTCGGGGCTGGCCATGGTGGTGCGGCTGGCCCAGCTGCAGGAGCAGGGAGTGCGCAGGCATGAGCAGTCCGCGCTGGCCAAGTCGGTGGCCACCACCCGCATGCGGGAGACGGTCGCGCTGGCCAGGGAGGTGTTCGGGGGCAACGGCATCCTGCTGGAGAACGACGTGGCCCGGTTCTTCGCCGACGCGGAGGCGCTCTACTCCTACGAGGGTTCCCGGGAGATGAACCAGCTGATCGTCGGTCGCTCCATCACCGGCCTGAGCGCGTTCACCTGATCTTCGGGTACGGGTCGTTACCTAATTAGCGGTGGTAACCACCTGCGGTTCCGCGGTTGAATGGTGGCTGCTGTTCAGGTGGTCGGGACCGGGGGGAACGTGGGAATGTTGAGGTCAGTGGTGTCGCCGTTCCGGAGGGTTTCCCGGGACGACCCACCCTCCGGGCAGCCGTGGAACGGCGGCGGCCGGCGCGTGGGGCCGGGCGTCCGCGCCGCGCTCCCGCACCGGGCCGCCGGGGTCGACCTACCGGCCAGCGACCGGGCCGGCGTCGGCGGCGAGCTGCTGGTGCGCGCGGCGCTGCACGGCTGGCGGCTGGAGCGCTCCGCGGTGGCCGAGGACGTCCGGCTCCTCACCGCGGCCGCGCTGGAGCTGGCCTGGGACCGGGCCGACCACGACGTCGACCTGCGGCTGGACCTGGAGTACCGAGGCGGCCGCCTGAGGTGCACCGTGGCGAACGCGCTGCCCGCGTCCGCGCCGATGCCCTCCGCCGGGCTGCGCCGTCGCCGGGCCGCCGGCCGCGCGCTGCTGACCGATCTGGCCGACCGGTGGGGTCGCGAGCCCATCCCCGGCGGGGAGCGGCTGTGGTTCGAGCTGGCCGTGCCGGACGGGCGGGCGCCGCTGCCGGGTGCCCACTAGCCTCGGCGCATGGCCGACGCCGACCTGCGCTTCTACTTCGACCCGGTGTGCCCGTTCGCCTGGCTGACCAGCAAATGGGTGCGCATGGTGGCCGCCCGGCGGGACTACCGGGTGGACTGGCGGTTCATCTCACTACGGCTGATCAACGCCCAGGTGGACTACGACGCCCAGTTCCCGCCGGAGTACGAGGCCGGGCACACCGCCGGGTTGCGGCTGCTGCGGGTGGCCGCGCGCGCCCGCGAGGAGCACGGGCCTGCCGCGGTGGCCGCCCTGTACGAGCGGCTGGGTGCCCGGATCTTCGACCACGGCCAGGACTGGTACGACGGCACCGACCCCACCGCCAGGCGGGAGCGGCGCGGCACCCGGGAGTTCGTCGAGCCGCTGCTCGCCGGCGCCGGGCTGCCCTCGGCGCTGGCCGACGCGCTGGACGAGGGCGCGTGGGACGCGGTGATCCAGGCCGAGAGCGACGAGGCGCTGGCGCTCACCGGCAAGGACGTCGGCACCCCGATCCTGCACTTCGAGCCGCCGGACGGGGTGGCCTTCTTCGGGCCGGTGATCAGCCGGCTGCCGTCCGGGGAGCAGGCGGTCGAGCTGTGGGACCACGTGATCGGGCTGGCCCGGTTCCCCGGGTTCGCCGAGCTCAAGCGCAGCCTGCGCGAGCGGCCCACGCTGCGGGCGTTCGGCGTCGCCGACGACGAGGTGGGTACCCGCGAGGACTGGCACGGCGGAAGCCGACGCCAGCACCGCTGACCCGCCGTCCCGGCCGCACCGCGCGCCGGCCTGGCCACTCGCACCGTCAGGCGAAGGTCAGCCCCCGGTAGCCGTCCGCCGCCACCTCGTCGCAGGTCCGCGCGTAGTGCGCGAACCCGCCCGCGTAGGGCAGGAACACCCGGGGCTTGCCCGGCACGTTCGCGCCCAGGTACCAGGACGTGGACGCCTGCGGCAGCAGGGTGGCGTCGGCCGCCCGTCGGACCTCGCGCGCCCACTCCCCCTCGGCGTCCGGGTCGGCCTCCACCCGGGTCAGCCCGTCGTCGCGCATGTGCGCCAGGCAGCCGGTGATCCAGTCGACGTGCTGCTCGATGGCGATGGGCATGTTGGTCAGCACCGACGGGCTGCCGGGCCCGGTGATGGTGAACAGGTTCGGGAACCCGTGCACCAGCAGCCCCAGGTAGCCGCGCGGGCCGGCGGCCCACTCGTCGCGCAGCCGGGCGCCGCCGGAACCGCGCAGGTCCATCCCGAGCAGCGGACCGGTCAGCGCGTCGAACCCGGTGGCGAAGACCAGCACGTCCAGCGGGTGCTCGCGGTCGGAGGTGCGCACCCCGTCCGGCGTGATCTCCTCGATCGGCGAGCGGCGGACGTCCACCAGCGTCACGTCGTCCCGGTTGTAGGTCTCGAAGTAGTCCGTGTCGATCGGCGGGCGCTTGGTGGCGAACGGGTGGTCGGTCGGCAGCAGGGCGCGCGCGGTACCCGGGTCGCGGACGGTCTCCCTGATCTTGTCGCGGATGAACTCGGACGCCGTGTCGTTGGCCTGCTTGTCGGTGAGCAGGTCGGCGAAGCTGGCCCGGAACCGCAGCCCGCCGCGGTCCCACGCCGCCTCGTACACCGACCGCCGCTCGTCCTCCGGCACGGACAGGGCGGGCCTCCCGCTGACGACGAACGGGTGGCCGTTGGTGGAGGCCCGCTGCACCCGCCGGATCGCCGGGTAGTCCTCCTTCAGCGCGCGCTGCTCCGCCGCGCCGACCGGGCCGTTGCGCGCCGGGACGCTGTAGTTCGCGGTGCGCTGGAACACCGTGAGGTGCGCGGCCCGCTCGGCGATCACCGGGATCGCCTGGATGCCGGTCGACCCGGTACCGACGACGCCGACCCGCTGGCCGGCCAGGTCCACGCCGTCGTGGGGCCACTGCCCGGTGTGGTACCAGCGCCCCGCGAAGCTCTCCAGCCCCGGGATGTCCGGCACGTTCGCCGCCGACAGGCAGCCGACCGCGGTGACCAGGAACCGCGCCCGGTAGCTCTCGCCGCCCTCGGTGCACACCGTCCAGCCGGGGTCGTCGTCGGAGAACGCGGCGGTGGCCACCCGCCGGCCGAAGCGGATGTCCCGGCGCAGGTCGAACCGGTCGGCGACGTGGTTGAGGTAACGCAGGATCTCCGGCTGCTCGGGGTAGCGCTCCGACCAGGTCCACTCCCGCTCGAGCTCGGGGGAGAACGAGTAGCAGTAGTAATAGCTCTCCGAGTCGCAGCGGGCGCCCGGGTAGCGGTTCCAGTACCAGGTCCCGCCGACCCCGTCGCCCGCCTCGAGCACCACCGCCGACAGGCCGGACTCCCGAGCCCGGTGCAGCATGTACATCCCGGAGAAACCGGCTCCGACGATGACCACGTCCAGCCGGTCGGAGCGGGCGGGTGGGTCGGCCGGGACAGTCATGGGCGCCTCCTGCATCCCACTCTGCGCCCTCCGGGCGGTGTTCGCACGTCGATCGACGTGCGGCCCACCGGTAGCCTGCCGGGGGACCGTCCGAGTCGCGCAGCGGAGGCAAGGTTGTCCCTCGATCCCACGTTCCGGGCCATCCTGGACCAGCTCGCCGAGGCCGGGGCCACCCCGCTGGTGCGGGGGTCCGCCGCGGCGACCCGGGAGCACTACCGGTCGCTGGCGATGGCCCGGCGCAGCGGCGACTACCGTCCCGAGCCGGTCGGCGAGGTCACCGACGCCGAGGCCCCGGGTCCGGCCGGCCCGATCCCGCTGCGGGTCTACCAGCCGGTCTCCGAACGCGGTCGGCTGGTCACCTTCCTGCACGGCGGTGGCTGGGTGGTCGGCGACCTGGACACCCACGATCCGGTGTGCCGCCGGGTGGCGAACGCGCTCGGGGCCACCGTGGTGGCGGTCGACTACCGGCTCGCCCCGGAGCACCCGCACCCCGCCCCGCTGGACGACACCTGCGCGGGGCTGGCCTGGTCGGCGGTCCGGTTCCCCGGCCGGGCGCACGTGGTGGGCGGCGACAGCGCGGGCGCCAGCCTGGCCGCCGGTGCCGCGCTGCGCGCCCGCGACGCGGGCGGTCCGCCGCTGGCCGCCCAGCTCCTGATCTACCCGGCCACCGCACCCGGCATGGACACCACGTCGGCCAGGGACAACGCCGAGGGCTACTTCCTGACCGGGCACGACATGAGCTGGTTCTACGACCAGTACCTGCCCGATCCGGACGCCCGGGCCGACCCCTCGGTGGCGGTGCTCCGCGCGCCGGACCTGGCGGGGCTGCCGCCCTCGGTGGTCGCCACCGCCGAGTTCGACCCGCTGCGCGACGAGGGCGACGCCTACGCCGAGGCGCTACGCGCGGCGGGGGTCACCGTGCGCCACCTGCCGGGGCCGGGGCTGATCCACGGCTACTTCGCGTTCATCGGGCTTGCCGAGGCGGCCGAACGCCGGGGCGCCGAGGTGCTCGCCGCGCTGGACGACCTGCTGCCCTGAGCCCGTTCGGGCCGGGCCAGGGTCACCAGGCGGTGAGCAGCAGGTGGTTCACGGCCAGCGCCGGCACCGCCTGGGCGGCCAACCAGGCCCACCGCCGGGGCAGCAGCGCGCAGGCGGGCACCAGCCACACCGCGAACGGCAGCCAGATGCGCTCCACCTCGGCCTTGCTCATCCCGGATAGGTCGGCGAGCAGGATCGCCAGCAGCGCGGCGCCGGCCAGCAGCGGCACCGCCGGCGGCGTGCCGCGCGGCGCGGCGGCCAGCCGGCGCAGGCCGGCCACCACCGCGGGCCCGAGGACCACCAACAGCGCGGCCAGGTCGGCCCATACGAAGTACCCGTACGGCCGGGCCCTCGCGATGCTCGCGGTGTAGATCAGCCGCACGTCCTGGTACCCGGTGAACCACCAGAACCCGCTCGCGGTGAACGCCGCGACCACCGCCACCGCTCCCCCGCCGGCCAGCAGCGCCGCGCGCCACCGCCGGCTCGGTGGGGACAGCGCGGCGAGCGCGGCGGCGGGCAGCAGGCCGGCCAGCGCCAACCCGTAGGACAGGTACAGCGAGTACCCGAGCAGCAGGCCGCCGGCCACCGAGGCGGAGTCGGCCCGAACGCCCCGGCCCCCGGCGCCGACGGCGAGCAGCGCCACGCCCCAGGCCACCGCGGCCGCGAACAGCCCGTCCGCCGAGACCCCGACCCACACCGCGCCGGGGAAAAGCACGCCGAACGGCAGCGCCCGGCGCGCCACCGCCTCGGCCCCCAGCGCGCGCAGCGCCACCGCCACGGCCACGCACGCCGAGGAGCCGACCAGGACCACCGCCAGCCCGGCCGCCCCGCCGCCACCGAGGCCCAGCCGGTCCAGCCCGAGGAAGACCAGGAACGCCCCGGGCGGGTGCGCGCCGACGTGCGTGGTCCAGAAGTCGCGGTGCGCCGGGTCGATGGCGCTGGTCAGGATGTGGTCGGCGAACGTGCGCAGCAGGGCCGGGATGTCGGGCGCCCTCGGCACGTCGTGCAGGTACTCGTCGTCGGTGGCCAGCCGCCCGGCCACCCCGGTCCGCCAGCCGTCCACCAGGGCCAGCGCCAGGGTCCAGGCCACCGCCGAGGCGTACCCGGCGAGCAGCAGCACCGGCCAGCGCAGCCGCTCGGCCAGCGCGGGCCCGCGCACGACCACCAGCACGGCCACCGCCGCGGCGGCCGGCGTCCCGGGGCCCAGGTGCGGGGCCCAGGTGGCGAACAGCGGCGGCCAGCCCAGGAAGATGTCGGTGTGGGCGTCCAGCAGCGCCCACCCTGCCCGCGCCGCCGCCAGCACCAGCGCACCCGCGGCCAGCACCGCCGCGAGGTCCGCCAGGCCCGCCCGCCGCGCCCGGGCCGCCCGCTCCCCCAGGCCCGCCCGCCGCGCCGGGGCCGGCCGCCGCACCCGGACGGGCCGGCGCACCCGCTCGAACCCGGTGGCCACGGTGATCGACCCTAGCCGCGGCCGCCGGCCGCGGTTCTTACCGGATCATGACGTCTCAGACCTCGACGGCGGCCTTCTCCGCGGTCTCGGGCGCCGGCCCGTGCCGCATGAACAGCGCGAGCCCGGCTCCGATGAACGTCAGCACCGCGACCACCAGGAAGACGTTGCTGTACGACGTGGCGAGGGTGGCCAGCCGCAGCCGCTGCATGACCGGGTACATGCCCGTCAGGCCGTCGTGCCCCATGCCAGCCGCGCGCGGGTCGCCGCCGGGCAGCAGCCCGGAGCGGTCGGCCATGACCTGCGCCTGCATCGCGGTAGCCAGCGCGGTGAGCGCCGCGACGCCGAACGCCATGGACACCCGCTGGACCACGTTGTTGAACGCGCTCGCGGCGCCGATCATCGCGGGCGGGATGGCGGAGATGCCACCGGTCATGATCGGCATCATGGACAGGCCGATGCCGAACGAGCGCAGCATCAGCCAGCCGACCACCTCGGAGTGGGTCATGTCCGCGTTGATCCCGCACAGCAGCAGCGTGCCGACGCCGTTGACGCACAGGCCCACGAAGGCGGGGATGCGCGGGCCGATCAGGTCGAACAGCCGTCCCGCGATCGGCATCATCACCAGCATCACCAGCGCCTGGGGCAGCAGCATCAGGCCGGTGTCGAACGCCTCCAGGTTCTGCCCCTCCTGCAGGAACAGCGGGATGTAGAACAGCGCGGTGAACAACCCGATCGAGTTGATCATGATGAGGATCAGTGAGTTCACGAACGGCCAGCACCGGAACACGCGCACGTCCAGCAGCGGTTGGGCCACCTCCAGCTCGATGACCACGAACAGGGCCAGCAGGATCAACCCGCCGACGACCAGCAGCCGGACCCGGTAGCCGTCCCAGCCCCAGTCGGCGCCCTCGGACACCGCCAGCAGCAGCGCGAACAGGCCGGCCGCGATGGTCAGGAAGCCCGGGACGTCGAACCGCCGCCCGGCGATCCTGGGGAAGCTCGGCAGCACCGCGAGGGCGGCCATCGCGCCGAGCACGCCGATCGGGACGTTGATGTAGAAGATCAGCCGCCAGTCCACGTACTCGACCAGGTAGCCGCCGAGGGCCGGGCCGATCGCCGGCGCCACCACGATGCCCAGCCCGTACAGGCCCATCGCGATGCCGATCTTCCGCTTGGGCACGATCCGGTACAGCGTGGTCAGGCAGACCACCGGGATGATGCCGCCGGGCACCGCCTGCAGGATGCGGAACGCGACCATGCTGTTCAGGTCCCACGCCATGCCGCACAGTGCCGACGCGGCGGAGAACGCGACCAGCGAGACCAGGTAGAGCTGCTTGAGCCCGACCCGGTCGCCGAGCCAGCTACTGGCCGGCACCACGATGCCCAGGCACAGCGTGTACGCGGTGGCGATCCACTGGATGTCCTCGGTGGTGGTGCCGAACTCCTTCTGGATGGTCGGGATGGCCACGTTGACGATGCTGGTGTCCAGGATCGACATGAACATGCCGATGATGAGCACCGCCAGCGGCAACCCCCATCCGCCGGGGGGCGTGGCCGACGCCGGGGCCAGCGGCCCGGGTGCCCGCGACGGCCCGGCCGGCGGTGCCTGCGGCCGGGGCGGAGCCGGTGGGGCCGCTACCGCCGTCGCCGGGCCCGCGCCCGGCGGGGCCGCCACCGTCGGGTCAGCGACGGCGGGCTCGGTACCCGTCGACCCCCGGGTCATCGGTTGGGCCATCGGAAGGCTCCTCGTTCAGGGCCGGGGCCGGACGGTCGCCCGCGCCCGGGTTCTCGCGCAGCTCGGAGAGCAGCTGCTCGTGCCACCGGATCTCGGCGCGCAGACGGATCAGGGAGTGCTCGAAGGTCAGCCAGCCCATCCGGGGCAGCAGGTGGCTGCGCTGCTCGCGCAACCGCAGCCGCTCGGTGACCTGGGCGGTCAGGCTGGCGCGGCGGGCCTCCACCAGGTCGATCAGCTCCTGGTGGCTCATCCCGTCGGTGTAGTGCAGCGCCAGGTCGACCGGGTCCGGGGCCAGCGCGGCGTCGCTGAGCGCGGCGTGCCGGTGCCGGGACAGCTCCATCACGCCCGCCTCGGTGATGCCGTACACCGTGCGGGCCGGCATGTTGCCCGCCCGCTCGGTGCGCACCACCTCGACCGCGCCGTCGGCCGCCAGCCGGTGCAGAGCCCCGTAGATGGCCCCCTGCTGCACCTTCGCCCACTGGTCCTGCCGGCGCCCCTCGGCGACCCGGCGCACCTGGTGGCCGTGCATCGGACCCTGTTGGGCCAGGGTGCCCAGCACGAACAGCCGCACGGCGCTCACCGGGCCAGTATGCGCCCGGGTAGTCATACGTGACTAGTCATAGCTGACCACCTCGGTGCCGCCGTCGCCGAGCGGTCGCACCGGCCGGCCGGCACCGTCGCAACGGTCCGGCCGGCCGGCGTATTCCCGCTGGTCCCGGCCCGGGCGGGCTGCTCACCAGGTGAGCGCGCCGCCGGTCTGGTACTCGGTGACCCGGGTCTCGAAGAAGTTCTTCTCCTTGGTCAGGTCGATCGTCTCGGACATCCAGCCGAACGGGTTCGTGGTCTCCCCGAACAGCGGCGCCAGGCCCAGCTGGGCGCACCGCCGGTCGGCGATGAACCGCAGGTACCGCTCGCAGGACTCCGCGGTCAGCCCGAGCATCCCCCTGGGCAGGGTGTCCCGGCCGTAGGCGATCTCCAGCTCGCAGCCCTCGGCCAGCATCTCCCGCACCCTGGCGCGGAACGCGTCGGTCCACAGGTGCGGGTTCTCCGCCACGATCTGGTTGATCACGTCGACGCCGAAGTTCAGGTGCAGCGACTCGTCACGCAGGATGTACTGGTACTGCTCGGCGACGCCGACCATCTTGCCGCGCCGGCCCAGCGAGAGGATCTGCGCGAACCCGGTGTAGAACCACATCCCCTCGAACACCACGTAGAACGCCACCAGGTCGCGCAGGAACGCCTGGTCGGCCGCCGGGCTGCCGGTGACGAAGTCCGGGTCGTCCAGGCTGCGCGTGTGCTCCAGCGCCCACGCGGCCTTGTCGGTGATCGACGGGACCTCCCGGTAGGCGTTGAACAGCTCCCCCTCGTCCAGCCCGAGGCTCTCGCAGACGTACTGGAAGGTGTGGGTGTGCACGGCCTCCTCGAAGGCCTGCCGCAGCAGGAACTGGCGGCACTCCGGGTTGGTCAGGTGCCGGTAGACCGCCAGCACGACGTTGTTCGCCACCAGCGACTCCGAGGTGGCGAAGAACCCGAGGTTGCGGGTGACCATGTGCCGCTCGTCGGGGGTCAGCCCGCCCGGCGAGCGCCACAGCGCGATATCGGCCTGCATCGACACCTCGGAGGGCATCCAGTGGTTCGCGCAGCCGGCCAGGTACTTCTCCCAGGCCCAGCCGTACTTCATCGGCAGCAGCTGGTTCACGTCGGCCCGCGCGTTGATCATGCGCTTGTCGGACACCGAGACGCGGGCGGCCCCGCGCTCGATGGTGTCCAGCCCGGTGGTCGGGGTCGGCGTGGTCGGGGTCGGGGCTGTCGGGGTCGGGGCGACCCCGGCGGGGCCGAAGGTGAGACTCACTGGCAGGCCTCGCAGTCCGGGTCGTCGATCGAGCAGGCGGCGGGCGCGGCGGGACCAGCCGCGGCCGGGTCCGGGGTGGCGACCGCGTCCGCCGCGACCGCGCCCGGCGCGACCGCGTTCAGCCGGCCGTCGGTGCCGGCCAGGGTGGACTTCTCCACCCGGGTGGCCGCCTGCGAGCGCAGGTAGTAGGTCGTCTTCAGTCCGCGCTCCCAGGCGAGCTGGTACAGCGCGTCCAGCGCGCGGCCGTCCGGCCGGTCGATGTAGAGGTTCAGCGACTGCGCCTGATCCAGCCACTTCCGCCGGCGCGCGGCGGCCTCCACCAGCCACCGGCTGTCCACCTCGAACGCGGTGGCGTAGAGCTCCTTGAGGTCCTCGGGCACCCGGGAGATCTCGCCCAGCGCACCGTCGAAGTACTTCAGGTCGCCCACCATCACCGCGTCCCACAGGCCCCGCTCCGCGAGGTCGCGCACCAGGTGCTGGTTGATCACGGTGAAGTCGCCGGACATGTTGGCCACCGGGGTGCCGGCCCCGGTGGCCCCGCCGGGAGCCGCGTCGGCGCGGGCCCGCGCGTGCTCCTCCCGGTAGAGCACGTAGGAGCGGGCCACGGCGTGGTGGCCGCCGCGCATCAGCGCGAGCTCCACCTGGTCCTGGATCTCCTCGAGGTGCACCAGCCGGTCCGGCTCGGCGTAGCGGCGCAGCGCCTGCTCCACCGACCCGGTCAGCTCGACGACCAGGCTGCGCACCCGGCTGGAGCCGGCGGCTTCGGTGCCCTCCACGTCGAGGAAGGCCTTGGTGAGGGCAACGGAGATCTTGGTGCTGTCGAAGGGGGTCACCTCGCCGGTACGGCGGATGACGGGCATTCCACTGGGGGGAGCGGCGATCGTGGTCAGGGCTCTCTCCTCGCGAGCTCGCTGCGCTGACCGAGCCACGGATGCACCCGACGGGGCCGCGCACGGGGACCACGCCCCGTGCCGCCCGACGTGCCCACCCGAGAGGCGTCGGACCTGGGCGCACCGGCGGTGCGCCCACCGATGGCAGGTCTTCGGACTCGTGGGCTCGGCCGTCGGCCACCTACCACGCCGTCGCTTCCCGGGTGTCGTACCCAGTGCTCGTGACGGCGGTCGTTCCCACTCACCGCTGCGGGGCAGTCCCGGACTCGCACCGGGTTCCCTGTTGCCACCCGTCCGCCGTCGCCGGCGGGCGGGAACCATCGACGACGCAGACCCTACATGTAGTCGTCCTCAGCCAGGCACACCACTAGATGCGGGGCGTGTCCGGGCTTGTCGGGAGTCGCTCGGCGGCCGTCGCCCCGCCGTGGCTGATCAGCGCGTTCTCAGGAGAAAGGGCCGTTCGGGCGCCTTTCGACGGCCCAGATTTTGCGGGCGGCGGCCGCGGTGCGCAACCATCCCAGCGGTGCGGAACCTGATCGCGGACCACGCTTTCCACACGTCCCCCACAGCTGGCACACAGCAGGGCGAGCCACCCTCGGGTTCCATGCCAGGCAGCCTCCGCGACCTGATCCTCGCCCGCCGCGAGGCCGACCCCGAAGGTGGCTACCTGCGACACGCCCGGGAGGACCGGACGCTGGGCAACCGGGACCTGGCCGAGGCCGCCGCACGCTGGGCCGACACCCTGCACCGGCTCGGCCTGCCCCTCGGCGCCCGCGTGATGATCGACGTGGCCGACCCGCTGGCCTTCGCGGCCTGCTACCTGTCGGTGATCGCGGCGGGCCGGTGCGCGGCACCGGTCGACCCGCACGCCCCGGACGCCGCGCGCCGCCGCGCGCGGGACATCCTGCGGCCGGCCCTGGTGGTCGGTGACCGGCCGGGCCGCGCGGAGCTGGCCGTCGACCCGCGCACCGGGCTGCCCCGCCCCGCCGCCGCATCCCCGGCGACCGCCGCCGGGAACGCCCCGCCGGGCCCGCCCGGCACGGGACCGGGCGGTGGCGCCGCGGCGTTGCTCACCTCCGGCTCCACCGGCCGGCCGAAGACGGTGCTGCTCGACGAGGCCCGCCTGCTGCACGTGGCGCGCGCGGTGGCCCGGCACAACCGGTTGACCCCGGACGACCGGGGCTTCAACCCGCTGCCGCTGTTTCACGTGAACGCGCAGGTGGTGGGCCTGCTGGCGACGCTGGTGGCGGGCGGCTCCGTGGTGCTGGACGACCGGTTCCACCGCACCGGGTTCTGGCCGCTGCTCGCCGCGCACGACGTCACCTGGCTCAACGGCGCCCCGGCGATCCTCGCCATCCTGGCCCGCGACCCGGTGGACCGCCGCCCCGCGCGGCTGCGGTTCGTCCGCTCGGCGTCGGCGGCGCTGCCCAGGTCGGTCCGGGACGCGGTCCGCGCCGGTACCGGCGTGCCCGTGGTGGAGAGCTACGGGATGACCGAGGCGGCCAGCCAGATCACCGCCACGCCGCTGGAGGCCGCACACCGGCCGGGCTCGGTCGGCCCACCGGTGGAGGTCGAGCTGCGGGTGGTCGGCGAGGACGGCCGGGACCTCCCGCCGGGCGTGGTCGGCCGGGTGCGCATCCGGGGGGCCGGGGTGATCCGCGGGTACGCCGACGGCGGCGCGGCGGGCACCGTCGACCTGGACGGCTGGCTGGACACCGCGGACCTCGGGCACCGGGACGCCGACGGGTACCTGTACCTGGCGGGCAGGGCCGACGACGTGGTCAACCGGGGAGGGGAGCTCGTCTACCCGCGCGAGGTGGAGGAGGTGCTGCTCGCCGACCCGGAGGTGGCCGAGGCCGTGGTGGTGGGCCGCCCCGACGACGTGCTCGGGTCGGTCCCGGTCGCCTGCGTGCGGATGCCCGAGGACGCGCCGGACGACCGGGCGGCCGCCGGCCTGGTCGAGCGGCTGACCGCGCGCTGCGCCGCCGAGCTGGCCCGGTACAAGCGGCCGGTGGAGATCCGGGTGGTGACCGGCTTCCCGCTCGGTCCCACCGGCAAGGTGCGGCGCGCCGAGCTGCGCAGGCGGCTGGCCGAGGATCCGGCGGTGGCCCGGTGACCGAGCCCGGCCGGCGCGCGTCGGCGCACTTCTACCCGGTCGACCTGGTGCGGGTGCTCACCTTCGGGTGCGTCATCGCCGTGCACACCCTGTCGGTGACCAACCCGCTGGAAAGCGTCCCCGCCGGAGCCCCGGTGATGCTGCTGCACTTCACCCGCGAGGCGTTCTTCGTCCTGACCGCCTTCGTGCTGACCCACCGCCACCGTTCCGCCGCGCCCCGGCCGCTGCCGTTCTGGCGCCGCAGGCTGCTGCTGGTCGGGGTGCCGTACGTGGCGTGGACGGCGATCTACACCGCGATCGGGCTGTCGGCGGCGCCGCGGCCGGTGCCGGAGGCGGTCCTGCTGCTCGGCCGGAACCTGCTCACCGGGGCGGCCTGGTTCCACCTCTACTTCCTGCTCGTCTCGATGCAGTTCTACCTGCTGTTCCCGCTGTTCCGGGCGGGGCTGCGGGTCGCGGCCCGGCGACCCTGGGCGGTGCTCGCCGCGAGCGTGGCGCTGCAGGTGCTCATCGACCTCTACCTGCACGACCCCGCGCCCACCGGGGTCACGGCGGCCCTGCTGCCCTACGCCGGCTCGATCGTCGTGAGCTACCAGCTGTTCTTCGTCGTCGGCGGGCTCGCGGCGGTGCACCTGGGCCGCCTCGAGTCGTGGACCAGGGCGCGTCCCCGGACCGTCGCCGCCGGGGTGCTGGTCACGGCCGCGCTGGCGGAGGGCTCCTACTGGTGGTCGATCGCGCGCGGCGAGGGCGCGGTGTTCGCCACCGACGTGTTCCAGCCGGTGATGATCCCGTGGTCGGTGGCGCTGGTGCTCGGCTTCTTCGCGCTCGGGCTGCGCTGGGCGGACCGGCGCGGCGACGGCCCGCGCTCGCGGTTGGTGGAGCGCGCCGCGGACCGGTCGTTCGGGGTGTTCCTGGTCCACCCGTTCATCCTCTGGCTGCTCACCGCCGGAGGCGCCGCCGCGCCGGCGATGTGGCTTCCGCTTCCCTGGTCGAGCGTCGCCGCGTACGTGGTGGCGACCCTCGGCTCGCTGGTGCTCGTCGAGGGGCTCCGGCTCACGCCGCTCAGCCTTCCCCTCACCGGGAAGAGCTGGGCACCGCCACCGTTCCTGGCCGCCACCCGGGGCCGGGCCGTGTCGACCGGCACCGCCCCGGCCCGGTCCCGGGCCGCCGAGGGTTCGCCGGGCCCCGGGACAGCACGAGGAGACTGACATGATCCACACCCGTCTCGAGCTGCCGGACCGGGAGACCGCGCGGCCCCGCTCCGTCGGCCTGACGATGGCGATCGACCCCGGCCTGCCGACCGGCCGGTTCGAGGACGCGATCGACAGCGTCGGCGAGCACCTCGACCTGGTGAAGTTCGGCTGGGGCACCGCGCTGGTCACCAAGGACATCAAGCGCAAGATCGACGTGCTGCGCGGGGCCGGGATCGAGTTCTACTTCGGCGGCACGCTGTTCGAGCGGTTCGCGCTGCAGGGGCTCGTCGAGGACTGGCGGGCACTGTGCGCCGGCGTCGGGGCCACCCACGTGGAGGTCTCCAACGGCACCATCGACATGGACGACGTCACCAAGGCCGGCTGGGTCGCCGAGCTGGCCGACGACTTCGTGGTGATCAGCGAGGTGGGCGCCAAGGACAGCCACCGGGCCGCCGCGCACACCGGGTCCGACTGGCTGCGGGCGATCCGGGCCGATCTCGCCGCCGGGGCGTGGCTGGTGACCACCGAGGCCAGGGAGAGCGGGCGCAGTGGCCTGTGCAGCGCGGACGGCGTCCCTCGCGAGGACGTGCTCGGCGAGATCCTGGACTCCGGGGTACCCGTCGACCGGCTGCTGTTCGAGGCGCCGAACAAGGAACTGCAGGCGTTCTTCGTGCACCGGCTGGGCTGCCCGGTGAACCTGGGGAACGTGCACCTCGACGACGTCATCGCGCTGGAGACCCTGCGGCTGGGCCTGCGCTCGGACACCATGCCCCGGGAGCTGTGATGCGCTCGACCGACGACGTCTTCCACCTGGCCATCCCGGCCGCCGACCTGGACGCCGCGCAGGACTTCTACGTCGCCGGCCTGGGCTGCAAGCTGGCCCGCCGCTACGCCGACCGGATCACCCTGGACTTCTTCGGCGACCAGGTGGTCTGCCACCTGAGCGACCGGATCGACCCCGCGCCGGAGATCTACCCCCGGCACTTCGGGGTCACCTTCCGGCACCGGGAGGACTGGGAGCGGCTGCTGCGGCTGGCCCGTACCCGGGAGCTGCGCTTCTTCGCCGAGCCGTTCCACCGGTTCGAGGGGCGGGCGGAGGAGCACGCCAGCTTCGTGCTGATCGACCCGTCGAACAACCTGCTCGAGTTCAAGTACTACGACGACCCCCGGATGATGTACTGACCGGCCGGCGCGCCGAGCGGATGCGCCGGCCGGGGTGTCAGTACCCGTAGCCGTTGGCGGTGGTGCCGTTCGCCCCGGGCGATCCGCCGGGGCCGTTACCGCCGTCGGTGCCGTTGGTGCCGTGCGCGTCCCCGGTGCACGGCAGCGGGCTCGCGGGGTTGACCACGGCGAGCCCGCAGAACCCCGACTGGCCGTCGGCGCTGGGCGCCGGCCGGGCGTCGGCGACCGCGAGGCCGCCGAACAGCGCCGGCGAGGCCGCCATGGTCACGGCCAGCAGCAGACCTGCCGTCAGGCGGCCGGTCCGTCCCGTCACGCTCACTGTCCGTCCTCGATTCGGCGGGAGTGGATACGAAGTCGAGCTGAGACGGAGGAGGGCACAGGCCCCGACACATCCGGGGCCTGTGCCCTCTCTCTCCACGCGGCCCTCAGGGCCGCGGACGATCAGTAGTTGGCGCCGGTGCCACCGTCGCCGGCAGCGCCACCCGTGGCGTTGCACTGCGACACGGGGCCACCCTGGCCGACGACGCCGGCCGACGCGCCGATCGGCACGAGGCAGTTGGCGTTGGCGTGCCCGCCGTTGCCACCCGAGCCGCCGATGTCGTTGTGCTGACCGTGGCCACCGGCGAACGCGGTGCCGCCGAAGAGCGCGGACGCACCGACGGCCAGCGCAGCTGCCGCAACGCCCACAGCGGCGCGCTGCACGAGGTTCTGCTTCACAATTGCCTCCCCAACTGGTGTTTCGGTCGGTGCGGTCCGCGCCGACCGGTGATCGTTTTAGTCCGATCACCAGACGTTGTCCATGGATCTACCGTGCGTAGATCCCTTAACCACTCACACGAGTGAATTCGGGTCATATCGAATCCCACCCGCTCGAGTGAAATAGCTGGTCCGAGGCACGCGGCGTAGCCGAATTCACGCTATAGCGCTCCGGCAGGCACTCTCGCGCACGTTTGACGCGAATTCATCGAACGGCCGTCCGGGGTTCTCGACCGGGCTAATGCGGTATCCCGTGGCCGGACGTTTCCGCAGATTAACAGCGGGTTAGGGCGAGGGGCGACGATCAAGTAGTGCCCTCAATTCCCGCAGCACCAGGAGAAACACTGGTCACACCGGGTGGCGGTCGGCGTGTCGCAGCTCACCCGTTGTCGCCGGGCCACAGGTTCAACATACGTAACTCGCGTCCTCGGCCGTCGTTTCCCCGAACGCGAGATTCGTCACCGTCGGCCGGAGGAGCGTGCGCGTCCACTGATGTACGTGTGGGAGGAAACCGAGGGCCCTGCGGCGCCCCGGGACGAGCACCGCCGCGCCGACGTGCGCCCGGCGGTCCGGGGTGACGCCCGATGAGTCTGCGGGAGTCGTTCCGGGTCGCGTTGCGGGGGCTGCGGGCCAACCGGCTGCGGACCCTGCTCACCATGCTGGGCATCATGATCGGGGTCGCCGCGGTGATCCTGCTGGTCGCCCTGGGCAACGGAACCTCCGCCCGACTCAACGCCCAGATCGCGTCCCTGGGCACCAACCTCATCGGCGTGCTGCAG
>DASXJJ010000006.1:0-13900 GCA_036497465.1 Pseudonocardia sp.
CTGGACGCCGCCCCGGACGCCGGGCCGCTGGAGACCCTGGTCGCCTCGTGGGGCGCGATCCGGGCGTCGTTCGACGAGTACCGGGGGCTGGCGGTGGCCTTCCTGGAGGCGGTGGCTCAGGCGCGGTGGCAGCCCGAGCTGCGTACCCAGCTGGCCGAGACCTACCGACAGATCCGCGAGCAGGTCAGCGAGATGATCACCGAACGGCTGCCGGGACTGTCCGGCGCCGAGGCCGCCGCGCTCGCCTCGTTCCAGATCGCGGTGTGCGACGGGCTGCTCGTGCAGTGGCTGCTGGACGCCGACGCCACCCCCTCCGACGTGCGGCTCGTCGCCGCGTTCAGCGCCGTCCTGCCACCTCCAGCAGCGCCTGCGCCGCCGGATGCCACGGGCGGCCGGGCGGGCCGGTGAGCACCAGCGTCCGGCACGCCCGCTGGGTCAGCGGCACCAGCAGCACGCCCTCACCCTGCATGCCCTCGGCCAGCCCGGGCACCGCCGACACGCCGATCCCGGCCCGGACCATGGCGAACAGCGTGCTCAGCTGACGGACCCGGTGGGTCGGCGCGAACGGGATGCGCGCCATCCGGTGCAGCTCGCGGACCTGCCGCTCGCAACCGCCCTCGGAGAGCAGGAACTCGTCGTCGGCCAGGTCGGCGAGATCCACCTCCGGCTCGCCGGCCAGCGGGTGGTCGGCGCGCAGCACCGCGTGGAACCGGTCGGTGCCCAGCGGCACGCCCGGCCCGGCCGGCGGGTCGACCAGCACCGCGAGGTCGGCGGTGCCCCGTTCCAGCCAGCCGGCCAGCTCGTCGTCCTCGCCCTCGAACAGCGCCACCACCAGCTCGGGGAACTCCGCCCGCCAGCGCGGCACCAGGTCGGTGAGCAGCCCGTGGCACACCGTCGGCGAGGCGGCCAGGGTCAGCCGGCCGCGCACCAGGTCGTCCCGGCCGGCGGCCAGCGCGTCGACCGCCGCCGCCGCGTCGACCACCGCCCGCGAGTGCCGCAGGATGCGCTCGCCGAACAGCGTCGGCACCGGCACCCCGCCGCGGGTCAGCACCGGCCGGCCGACGGCCCGCTCCAGCCCGGCGACCGCGTGCGAGACGGCGGACTGGCTCACCCCCAGCCGGGTGGCCGCCGCCCCGAAGCCCCCGCTGTCCACCACGGCGACGAACGCGCGGAGCTGCTGGATCCCGACCGCCATGAGCCTCCTTCATGGGCTCTGGAGCGACAACTCGTTGGGCTCATCTTGGTCCGACGGTGACGGTGGTGTCCATGCCCCCGGCCGCCCCCGCCCGCGCGGTGGCGGATCCTGACCGCCCGCCCGAGCCCGGCGCGCCGACACCGGAGGTTCGTCGGGCAGGCCCTGCTGAGCCGCTGCCACGTCGACGAGTCGCCCGCGCTGGCGCTGGCCCCGGTCGCGGTGACCCCCGCGCACCAGCGCACCGGGGTGGGTTCGGCGGTGACCCACGCCGCGCTGGCCGCCGCCCGCGACGGGGGGAGCCGCTCGTGCTGGTGCTCGGGCACCCGGACTACTACCCGCGGTTCGGCTTCGTGCGGGCGTCCGGCCACGGCATCCGCCCGGCCTTCGACGTAGCCGACGAGGCGATGCTGGCGCTGGTGCTCGACCCGGCACGCCCGGTGCCCGCCGGCACGGTGCGCTACCCGGCGCCGTTCGGCGTCTGACCCGGCGGCCGCCGTCGGACACGACACCGCCCCGGCACCGCGTGGCAGCGGCACCGGGGCGGTGCGGACGTTCCGAAGACGCGGCGCCGGCTCAGGCGACGGCGACCTCCGCCTGGTGCAGGCCGGGGCCGTCGGCCGTCAGCTGCGTCTCGCCGTTGCCGGACCGGGACAGCGCCCGGACCGTCCAGGTGCCCGGCCCGGCGAAGAACCGGAAGGCCCCGGAGGCCGACGAGACCACCTCGGCGGTGAACTCACCACCGCCGTCGAGCAGCCGGACGAACGCGCCGGCCACCGGCTCGGCGCCGGACTTGACCGTGCCTACCAGCACGGTCTCCTTCGACAGGTCGGTACCGGGCGGCAGCTGCTGCGCCTGGTCGGGCGCGCCGCACATCAGGAACCGTCCCCGAGCTCGATGGGGGCGCCGACGAGCGAGCCGTACTCGGTCCACGAGCCGTCGTAGTTCTTCACGTCGGTGTGGCCGAGCAGCTCGTGCAGGGCGAACCAGGTGTGGCTGCTGCGCTCGCCGATCCGGCAGTAGGCGATGGTCGGCTTGGAGCCGTCCAGCCCGGCCTCGGCGTAGAGCTTCGTCAGGTCTTCGTCGGACTTGAACGTGCCGTCCTCGTTGGCCGCCTTGCTCCACGGCACGTTGATCGCGCTCGGGATGTGGCCGGGCCGCTGCGACTGCTCCTGCGGCAGGTGCGCCGGGGCCAGGATCTTGCCGGAGAACTCGTCCGGCGAGCGCACGTCGACCAGGTTCTTGGTGCCGATCGCGTCGATCGCCTCCTGGCGGAACGCGCGGATTGAGGTGTCCGGCTCCTGCGCGGTGTAGCTGGTCTGCTTGCGCTCCGGCACGTCCTTGGTCAGCTCGCGGCCGTCCAGCTCCCACTTCTTGCGGCCGCCGTCGAGCAGCTTCACCGCGGGGTGGCCGTACAGCTTGAAGTACCAGTAGGCGTAGGCGGCGAACCAGTTGTTGTTCCCGCCGTAGAGCACCACGGTGTCGTCGTTGCCGATGCCCTTCTCGGACAGCAGCTTCTCGAACCCGGCGCGGTCGACGAAGTCACGGACCACCTGGTCCTGCAGCTCGGTCTTCCAGTCGATGCGGACCGCACCGGGGATGTGTCCACCCTCGTAGGCGGTGGTGTCCTCGTCGACCTCGACGAACACCACGCCCTCGGTGTCGAGGTTCTCCTCGGCCCAGTCGGCGGTAACCAGGACGTCCTGGCGGCTCATGCGATTGCTCCCTGTTGTGGTTTCGGTTGTGACGGACGGTGGACGATTCGGGTGAGCAGTGGGATTCGGGTGAGCAGTGGGTGGAGGCGTGCACCGGCGCTGACGCCCAGTGACGCGTTGGCCGACGCGCCGAGCAGCAGCAGCGCCGTGGCGACCGCGCCGAGCCCGTCGAGCCCGGTGAGGTAGCCGACCGTGCCGAGCACGGCGAGCAGCAGCCCGACGCCCTGCGCGCAGCGAACCGGGGCGGGCGCCAGCCTGCGGCGGACGGGCAGCCGGGCCGGGTCGGCACCGGGCCGGGACCGGCGGCCCGCGACGAGGCGAAGGCCGCGGTGCAGCGCGTGGTAGGGCGCGTAGCGCAGCCCGACCAGGGCGCCCACGGCGAACACCATGGCCTGCGCGGCCAGCAGCGACTCGCTCGAGGTGGGCAGCACCCCGACCAGCACGACGGCGGTGAGGCCGGCGGCGAACCGGTCGCCGTCGGGGTCGGCGGGCGGATCAGCGCGCGCGGCGGCGCCACGCGCGGGCGTACGGGACATGTCAGGGCCTCCAGGGCGGCGGGGATCGGTGCGGCCTTCGGCAGGCGGTCAGCGGCTCACGAGGGCTCGGCGGCGGTCAGCGCGCCGAGCGGGCGGGGCGAACCCCGGGAGGACGACCGTCCGCGCTCAGCGGACCTGACACAGGCAGCTGCCGACGCGGCACAGATCGACGGCACGTCGACGGGTCAGCGGCCAGTACACGGGCACCAATGTAGCCCAGCGATGGCGGTTTGCGGCAGGTCTGGACCGAACGGGCTCCGTCGGGGGACCGATCAGCGGTCGGCGCGCGCGTTCCCGGTGCCCGAGGTGATCACCAGGTCGTGCGCGACACCGGAGATCATCAGGCCGTCGTCGACCGCCCGCAGGGTGGTCGGCGTCACCTGGAACGGCAGGGTGCCCGGGTCGACCTTGATGGTGAACAGCCTGCGGAGCCCGGCCTGCACCGGCCCGGGCAGCTCGGCGCCCGCCCAGCCCGAGTCGATCCGGATGTCCCGAGGGACGACCTGGATCTGCCGGCCGGCCAGCTGGAGCACCGCGATGACCGACACGTCGACCCTGCTGCCCAACAGGTTGGTCGTGGCGACCATCCGGACGGCCTGGTCGGGGGTGATACCGGTCACCGACGAGCCCGGTGTGGCCTGGGCGGCGTTCTGCAGCGCCTGGTCCAACGCGCCGTCGTCCACCGGCTGGATGGAGAGCTTGGCCACCCCGGGCATCTGCTTGATCAGGTCCAGCTTGGTGACGATCAGCGAGCCCTGCGCGTCGTCGATGTGGATCGACCGGACCGCGCCGCGGAGCACCTCGCCGAGCGGCACCCGCACGTGGTAGAGCTCGGCGCGCACCTCGAGGTCGCGCAGCTGACCGACCCGCAGCCGCTCCGCCGACACGTCGACCTTGCCGTAGTCGCCGCTCAGGGCCTGGGTGAGGAACGGGAAGTGGTTGATGGTGACCGACGGATCGTCCGGCAGTGCGAGCTGCTCGCGCATCCGGTTCGACACCTGGTACTCGGCGGCGGCCGCGGCCGCGAAGTCGACCGCGATCAGCAGCACGATCACCACCGCCGCGGTGATCAGAATTCGCCTCATCTCCTACCCTCCACGCACCGCGCGGCACACCCGAGGGACCGATCACCGAGCCGATCAGGACCCTCGGCGACGCCGAGCGCGGCGACCGGCGACGTGAAGTGCAACGCGCTGCGGTTTCGCCTGGTGCTCACCCCGGTATCCTCCCCGTTACCAGATTCCCCGGGACGACCGGGTCTGCCTTGACGCGTCTGGAGGCAACCTATGGAGTTGCTACTGCTCACCGCCGACCCGAACCCCGAGTCGGTGCTCCCAGCACTGTCGCTGCTGCCCCACGGGGTCCGGACCGCCGCCCCCGAGGTCGCGGCCCTCCTCGACGCGGGCCCGCACGACGCGGTGCTGGTCGACGCGCGGGCCGACCTGGTGGCCGCCCGGGGCCTGTGCCGGCTGCTGGGCACCACCGGGATGGAGGTGCCGGTCGTCGCCGTGCTCACCGAGGGGGGCCTGGTCGCGGTCACCTCGGAGTGGGCCGTCGACGACATCCTGCTGCCCGGCGCGGGGCCCGCCGAGATCGACGCGCGCCTGCGGCTGCTGCGCACCCGCCCGGGCGCCGACTCCGCCTCGGGCGGCGGCGCGCTGGTGCTCGGCGAGCTGATGATCGACGAGGCCACCTACACGGCGCGGCTGCGCGGCCGCGCGCTGGAGCTGACCTACAAGGAGTTCGAGCTGCTCAAGTACCTGGCGCAGCACGCCGGTCGGGTGTTCACCCGGGCGCAGCTGCTCCAGGAGGTGTGGGGCTACGACTTCTTCGGCGGCACCCGCACGGTGGACGTGCACGTGCGGCGGCTGCGCGCCAAGCTCGGCTCGGAGCACGAGCAGCTGATCGGCACGGTGCGCAACGTGGGCTACAAGTTCGTCCGCCCCGGCCGCCCCGGCCTGGCCTCCCGCGACCCCGACGTGTCCGGAACCGGTGAGCCCGAGGACCCCGAGCCCGAGGTGGAGATCGACAAGAACGGCCAGCCGCCCGCGCGGGGGCCGGCCCCGTCCCCCCGGGAGACCAGCTGGCAGGCGTAGCCTCGGCGCGCGTGACGTCCCTGACCTGGCGGCCCGACCTCGACGAGATGCTCACCGCCGACGTGCGCGCCCTGGTCGACGCGGCCACCGAGGCCGACGGCACCGCCCCGGTCGGCGAGCAGGTCATCCTCGGGCTGCGGCCCGGCTCCCCCGCCCGGCACCTGCTCGCGCACGACGGGCCGAGGCTCGTCGGCTACGCCCAGCTCGACCCCGGCTCAAACGGCTCGGACGAGTCGGACGGCTCGGACGAGGCGCGGGCCGAGCTGGCCGTGCACCCGCGAGCCCGCCGGCGCGGGGTGGGCGCCGCGCTGGTCGGCGCGCTGCTGGCCCAGGTCGGTGCGGGGCGCGCGCTGCGGGTGTGGGCGCACGGCGAGCACCCCGGCGCGGCGGCGCTGGCCGACCGGCTGGGCTTCGGCACCGCCCGCGAGCTGTGGCAGCTGCACCGGAGCCTGGCCGAGCCGCTGCCGCCGGTCGGCTTCCCGGACGGGGTGCGGCTGCGCGCGTTCGTCGTCGGGCGTGACGAGCCGGAGTTCCTCCGGGTGAACAACGCGGCGTTCGCGTGGCACCCGGAGCAGGGCGGCTGGGGCACCGAACAGGTCACCGAGCGTGAAGAGGAGCCGTGGTTCGACCCCGCCGGCTTGCTGCTCGCCACCGAGGGCGCCGAGGGCTCGCCGGACGACCCGGAGCGCCTGCTGGGCTTCCACTGGACGAAGGTGCACCCGGCGGCGGCCGGCCAGCCGGCGATCGGCGAGGTGTACGTGCTCGGGGTCGACCCGGCGGCGCACGGCCGGGGTCTCGGTGGCGCGCTGACCCTCGCCGGGCTGGAACACCTGCGCGAACGCGGGCTCGACGCGGTCATGCTGTACGTGGAGTCGGACAACGGCTCCGCCGTGCGGGTATACGAGAAGCTGGGCTTCACCCGGTGGCACACCGACGTGGCGTTCCGGCACCCGCCGCCGCCCTCGGACCCGCCGTCCGGCTGAGCCCTCCGGGCACCCACCGGCACGCCCCGCCGGCCGGCCGCCGGTGGGATGGATCACTCCCTGTGATGTGTTCACCCTCCGTTCACCTCGACGGTGGGCCGCGTCCACCCCGCCTGCCTAACGTCGCCGCCGAGCGGCCACCCCGAGTCGCGCAGCCTCGTACCCGTTCCTTCGGAGGATCGACGTGAAGCTCACGCGGCACGGTGCCGTGCTCGCCATGGTCACCGCCGGCGCCCTGGCGCTGACGGCGTGTGGCAGCGACAACAACACCGGCGGTTCGTCCGGCGGCCAGTCGGCGGCGGGTGGCGCCGCCGCCTCGGTGGCTCCCTGCGCCGGCAAGAAGAGCCTGACCGCGGAGGGCTCCACGGCGCAGAAGAACGCGATGGACGCGTTCGTGGCCGCCTACCAGCAGTCCTGCTCGGGCTACAACCTCGCCTACAACGCCACCGGCTCCGGCGCCGGGGTGAAGCAGTTCAGCGCGGGCCAGGTGGACATCGGCGGCTCCGACTCCCCGCTGGACGCCGCGAAGGGCGAGACCGAGGCGGCGGCCAAGCGCTGCGGCGGCAACCCGGCCTGGAACCTACCGATGGTGTTCGGCCCGATCGCGGTGGCCTTCAAGGTCAACGGGGTGGACAACCTGACGCTGAACGGCGAGACCATCGCCAAGATCTTCAACGGTCAGATCAAGACCTGGAACGACCCGGCGATCGCCGTGCTCAACCCGGGCGTGCCGCTGCCGGCCACCCCGATCAACGTGCTGTACCGGGCCGACCAGTCGGGCACCACGGACAACTTCCAGAAGTACCTGGGCGCGGCGTCCAACGGGGTCTGGACCAAGGGCGCCGGCAAGACCTTCAACGGCGGGGTCGGCGAGGGCCGGCAGGGCAACCCGGGCGTGGGCCAGGGCGTGTCCGCCGCCGACGGCACCATCGGCTACGTCGAGTGGTCCTTCGCCCAGCAGAACAAGCTGACCGTCGCCAAGATCGACAGCGGCGCGGGGCCGGTCGAGCTGACCAACGACACCGTCGGCAAGGCGATCGACGGCGCCAAGGTCGCCGGCGCGGGCAACGACCTGGCGCTGGACCTGAACTCGATCTACTCCAGCAAGACGCCCGGCACGTACCCGCTGGTCCTGGCCACCTACGAGCTGGTCTGCTCGAAGGGCTACGACCCGGACACCACCGGCGCGGTGAAGGCCTTCCTGGCCAGCGCGGCCACCAACGGCCAGGGCCAGCTGGCGTCCATCGGGTACGTCCCGCTGCCGCCGGCGTTCCAGCAGAAGATCATGGACTCGGTCCGGGCCATCTCCTGACCGGCACCCATCCAGGATCCGGCATCATCGTCGGTGGAGAAGCATGAGTGAGGACGTCGCAGGACGCTCGACCGCCCGCGCCTCGGTCGCGGGCCGGTCGGGCGCCCGGCCCGTGATCGACCCGGAGGCCCGCGTACCCGTGCCCCGCCCGGAGCCGCCCGACCGGCAGGCCGACAGGTCGGTCGTCCGCCGGGGCGACCAGATCTTCCGGGGCGCCGCGCTGTTCTCCGGCGGCCTGATGGTCACCCTGGTCGTCGCGATCGGGGTGTTCCTGCTCATCCAGGCGATCCCGGCGCTGCGCCTGGACAGGGTCAACTACCTGACCAGCCGGATCTGGGACACCGACTCGCTGGACAACCTTCGGTTCGGCATCGTCGACCTGCTCCTGGTCACCGTCGAGGTGTCGCTGGTGGCGCTGGTCGTCGCCATGCCGGTGGCGCTGGGCATCGCGCTGTTCCTCACCCAGTACGCGCCGAAGCGGCTGGCCCGCCCGTTCGCCTACCTGGTCGACCTGCTCGCGGCGGTGCCGTCGATCGTGTTCGGCCTGTGGGGCATCTTCGTGCTGGCGCCGGCGCTGTTCCCGGTCGCGCACTGGCTCAACCAGCACCTGAGCCTGGTGTTCCTGTTCGACCGGCGCAACGGCGCACCCGGGCTGGAGGGCGGCGGCAACCTGCTCACCGCCGGGATCGTGCTCGCCGTGATGATCCTGCCGATCATCACGGCGGTCACCCGCGAGGTCTTCGAGCGCACCCCGCGCGAGCACGTCGAGGGCGCGCTCGCGCTGGGCGCCACGAAGTGGGAGATGATCCGCACCACCGTGCTGCCGTTCGGCAGGGCCGGCTACGTGAGCGCCTCGATGCTCGGGCTGGGCCGCGCGCTGGGCGAGACGATCGCCCTGTACGTCATCCTGAGCACCACCAACCTCGCTTTCGCCGGCAGCCTGTTCGACGGCGGCTCCACCTTCGCCAGCAAGATCGCCCAGGCGGCGCCGGAGTTCAACGACCCGACCCAGGCCGGGGCGTACATCGCGGCCGGCCTGGTGCTGTTCGTGCTGACCTTCGTGGTCAACGCGGGCGCGCGGGCGGCCGTCGCGGACCGGTCGGGTCGCCGATGAGCAGCCCGCCGATCGACCGCCCCGCCACCTCCCCGGCGTTCACCGGCTTGCAGACCGGCCGGAAGATCCGCAACCGGGTGGCCACCGGGCTGGTCACGCTGGCGTTCCTGCTGGCCGTGATCCCGCTGTTCTGGGTGGCGTGGACCGTGCTGCGGTACGGCGTCTCCGCGATCGCCAGCGGCTCCTGGTGGACCCACTCGCTGTCCGGGATGCTCTCCTCGCAGTTCGGCGGGGGCGTCTACCACGCGATCTACGGCACCCTCGCCCAGGCGGTGATCTGCGCGGTCATCTCCATCCCGATCGGCATGATGGTCGGCATCTACCTGGTCGAGTACGGCGCGCGGAGCCGGCTGGCGAAGGCCACCACGTTCACCGTGGACATCCTCAGCGGGGTGCCGTCGATCGTCGCGGCGCTGTTCATCTACACCCTGTGGATCGCCATCGTCGGCTTCCCGCGCAGCGGTTTCGCGGTGTCGCTGGCCCTGGTGCTGCTCATGGTCCCGGTGATCGTGCGCACCACCGAGGAGATGCTCAAGATCGTCCCGAACGACCTGCGCGAGGCCGCCTACGCGCTGGGCGTGCCGAAGTGGAAGACCATTGTCAAGATCGTCATCCCCACGGCGATGTCCGGGATCGTCACCGGCATGATGCTCGCGCTGGCCAGGGTGATGGGCGAGACGGCGCCGCTGCTGGTGCTGGTGGGCTACGCGCCGTTCATCAACTTCGACCTGTTCGACGGCAACATGGCCGCGCTGCCGCTGGTCATGGTGAACGAGCGGAACAACCCCACACCGGCCGGCGTCGAGCGGATGTGGGGCGCGGCGCTCACCCTCGTGCTGATCATCACGCTGTTCAACCTCATCGCGACGATCGTCTCCCGGCGGTCGGCCATCAAGACGAAGTAGGCGAGGCATGGCGAAGCGGCTCGACCTCAAGGACCTGGACATCTACTACGGCGCGTTCCACGCCGTGCAGGACGTCAGCCTGACCGTCCCGCCGCGCGGGGTGACCGCCTTCATCGGCCCGTCCGGCTGCGGCAAGTCCACGGTGCTGCGCACCCTGAACCGGATGCACGAGGTCATCCCCGGGGCTCGGGTGCAGGGCGAGATCCTGCTGGACGGCGAGGACATCTACGGCCGCGCCGTCGACCCCGTCGAGGTGCGCCGCACGATCGGCATGGTGTTCCAGCGGCCGAACCCGTTCCCCACCATGTCGGTGCGGGACAACGTGGTGGCCGGCATGCGGCTGCGGGGCGAGAAGAACAAGAAGCGGCTCGACGAGATCTGCGAGCGCTCGCTGCGCGCGGCGAACCTGTGGACCGAGGTCAAGGACCGGCTGACCAAGCCCGGCGGGAGCCTCTCCGGCGGCCAGCAGCAGCGGCTGTGCATCGCCCGCGCCATCGCGGTGCAACCCGACGTGCTGCTGATGGACGAACCCTGCTCCGCGCTCGACCCCATCTCCACGCTGGCCATCGAGGACCTGATCGGCGAGCTGAAGCAGGACTACACGATCGTCATCGTCACGCACAACATGCAGCAGGCGGCCCGGGTCAGCGAGCAGACGGCGTTCTTCAACCTGCGCGCCACCGGCGAGCCCGGGCAGCTCGTCGAGATCGACGACACCGACAAGATCTTCTCCAACCCGACGCAGCGCGCCACCGAGGACTACATCTCCGGCCGCTTCGGCTGACCGCCGTCCGTGGCTGACCGCCGTCCGTGGCTGACCGCCGTCCGTTCCCGCCGGCGCAGACCAGCTGCTGGCCGCACAGGCGCTACACGGTACGGGCCGCAGTGGCTCTGTGCCGACGGGTTGGGCGGCGGCCTCCCCGCGCGGCGACGGGTTGGGCGGCGGCCACTCGGCGGTCCGCGGCGCGGCGTCAGACCTCCAGGGCGTTGGGCATCTGACCGGTGATCACGTAGACCATCCGCCGGGCCACCGCGACGGCGTGGTCGCCGTACCGCTCGTAGAACCGGGCCAGCAGCGTGACGTCCACCGCCGCGGCGACACCGTGCGACCAGTCCGGGCCCATCAGCACGGTGAACATGTGCTTGTGCAGGTCGTCCATCGCGTCGTCGTCGGAGTCGAGCTCCCGCGCGCGTGTCACGTCGGGGTGCCGGATCACCTCGGCGGCCTTCTCGGCCAGCTCACCGGCGACCTTGCCCATCTCGGCGAAGTACGGCCGCACCTCCTCGGGCAGCACCGCTGACGGGTGCCTGCGCCGGGCGGCCCTGGCCACGTGCAGCGCCAGGTCGCCCATCCGCTCGAGGTCGCCCGCGGCGTGGATGGCCGTCACGACCACCCGCAGGTCGGTGGCCACCGGAGCCTGCAGGGCGAGCAGCGCGAAGGACTGCTCCTCGGCCTGGTTGCGCAGCTCGTCGATCCGCAGGTCGCCGGAGATGACCTGCTCGGCCAGTGCCAGGTCGGCGTTGAGCAGGGCGTCGGTCGCCTTGCGCATGGCGGTGCCCACCGACGCGCACATGACTGCGAGCTCCTCGGCGAGCCCGTCCAGCTTCGACTGGTAGGAGTCACGCATAGCGGCAACAGTAGGCCACCGACATCACCCGGGCAGCAGCAGCGAATGAACGCCCGGTGAACGCCGGGAACGCCGGTCAGGGGCTGTCGCTCTCGTCGGTCAGCGGCAGTCGCCGCTGGCCCCGGCGGCGCTGAGGGTGGCGACCGTGGGCGTCGAGGCGGTGGCGCCCGGTGCGGCGTTCACTTGACCGTCGAACTTGTCACCCAGCACCAGCTCCAGCACCCCGGTGCCGGGGACCGTCTGGCTGACCGCCGAGGGGACGGCCTTGGCGACGGCGGCGGCCTGGTCGGACCGGTCGGCCGAGTGCCGGACCACGGTCCGTCCGCCGGGCACCGCGGCGGCGTCGCCCACCTTGCCGATGTCGAAGCCGATGGTGCGCAGCGAGTCGGCGGCCTGGTTGGCCAGCCCGGAGCGCGACGAGCCGTTGCGCACGTCGACGGTGACGTCCCCGGGCGGCGCCGACGCCGGGGTCGCCCCGAGCGTGCGGGAGTCGGAGCCGTCGGCCGGCGTTGCCCCCTCGCCGGGCAGCGCCCGGTCCGCCCGCACCGCGTCGAACAGGCTCCTGGCCGAGGCGGCGTCGGCGGGGGCGGTGACGAACTCGACCCGGGACGGGTCCAGGTTCTGCATGGTGTGGGCGAGGTCGCCGAGGTCACCGAGGTCCGCCTCGTCGCTGAGGCTGTGCGCGCCGAACGCCGAGACGAACCCGGTGAACGCCGACGGGCTGAGCACCACCGACGCCGAGCTGGCGCGACGCAGCAGCGCGGCGAGCAGCACCTGCTGGCGGCCGATGCGGCTGTCGTCGGCGGTGGCCGCGTCGGGGCTGGCGCGCAGGAAGGACAGCGCCTGGTCGCCGGTCAGGACCGGCGCGCCGGCCGTCGAGGCGGGTGGGGGCGCGCCCGGGCTGGCCAGCGGGCAGATCGGCAGCCCGTGCGTCGCGTCCACCACCGCACCGAGGCCACCCAGATCGAGCCCGGTGTAGTGGTTGATCGACAGGCCGCTGAGCTGCTGCACCGTCTTGGTGACGCAGCGGGGGCCGCCGAGGGTGTAGGTCCGGGCCATCGGCACGCGGGGCTGCGCGGGGCTGGTGCCGCCCGGGTAGTCGGCGCCGGCCTGGTCCCACCGGTCGCAGCTGGGTCGGTCGACGGTGAGGTCGCGCGGGAAGGAGACCACCACCACCCGGTCCTTCTCCGCCGGCAGGTGCGCGAGCATCACGCTGTCGGCGGCCGGAGCACCACCCGGGTCGGAGCCGACGAACAGGAAGTTCTCGTCGCCGGACTGGGCGGCCGCGTCGACGACCGTGCTCGCGTCCGGGGACAGCGCGGCCACCGGGCGCAGCTTGCCGTCCAGCCAGGCCGTCGTGATCCAGCCCAGCGCGGTGGCCACGAACAGCACCCCGGCCAGCGCCAGCACCGCGATCCGCACCGGCTTCGGCCAGCCGCGCCGGCCGGTGTCGCCGGCGGCGGGCGCATCCGGGTCGTCCGGGTCGCCGGCGATGCTCAGCTCGCCGGTGCGGTCCACGAGTGGCAGCCGGTCGGATCGGCTGACCCGCTCGGTGACCTCCTTGCCGAGCCCGGCGTGGATCGCGGTCAGCCGGCTGAGGGTCTCGTCGATCTGCCGGACGCGCTGTTCGGAGCCGACGCGGTCGCGGTCCTGCCGCCCGTCCGGGTCGTCCGGGTCGTCGCCGTACCCGTCGCGCTCGCCGTCGTACCCGTCGTCGTACCCGGCGCGCCCGTCGTCGCATCCGTCGTACCCGGCGCGCCCGTCGTCGTATCCGTCGTACCCGTCGCGCTCGTCGTCGTACCCGTCGTCGTACCCGTCGTCGTACCCGTCGTACCCGTCGCCGCCACCGGCAACCTCGCCCTCGGGTGCGGCCTCGTCGCCGAACCCGTCGTCGTCCTCGTGGTCGGCGGGTCGGCTCGCGGTGGACCGGCGGGAGGTGGGCGGCCGGCCGGCCGGTGGCCCGGGGGACTCACCGCCGGACGCGTCGTCGGCGACGCCGTCGGCGACACCGCCGGATATGTCGTCGGCACGCGGGTCGGTGTCGGTGGTGCGCGGCACGAGCGCGGTCGGCGCGTCGTCCGGGTCGGGGTCGCGATGCCCGGACCCCGCCGGCCCCGACGCCGGCAGCCCGGACCCCGGCAGGCGGCCCGGGACGAACCGTTCGGTGCGGCGGTCGTCGCTCCGGTTGCGGGCGCCCTCGCCGAGGAACGTCGAGGTGCCGAAGGTGCCGGCGCCGGAGCCGGGACCGGGCGGGTGCTGCTCGATCCGGAAGCCGCCGAGGTCCTCGCCGCGCTCGTCGCGCAGCACGACCCGCTCGGTGGGCTGCGCCGCGGCGACGGGCGGTGGCTGGTCCTCGTCGCCGTCGGGCTCCGGATCCGGCGCGTCGTCGGGGTCGCGCAGCCGGTGCCGGGTGCCGGAC
>DASXJJ010000007.1:0-4435 GCA_036497465.1 Pseudonocardia sp.
GCGGCACCATCCACCACGTCGCGCTGTTCATCGGCAACGGCAAGATGGTCGAGGCCCCGTACTCCGGCGGCGCGGTGCGCATCGTGCCGGTCCGCTACGGCGACGGCCTGATGCCCAACGCCACCCGGCTGCTGGGCTGACGCCCCGGGCGCGGACCACCGGGACTGGACCACCAGGCGCGGACCACCGGGACCGGGCTCATGGTCGGGCTCACGCGGCGGGGGTGGGTGTCGTGGTCGTCGAAGGGGGCGTCAAGCCGGAGGCAGCGGCCGCAGCCGAGTCGGCGGCGGCCGAGGCGAGCCGCCGATGCCGCCGCTCGCGCTGCCGCGCCGGGTCGGGCACCGGCGAGGACAGCAACAGCTGCCGGGTGTAGGGGTGGGCCGGCTCGCGAAGGACCTCGGCGCGCGGCCCCTGCTCCACCACCCGCCCCGCGTGGAGCACGGCGACACGGTCGCACAGGCTGTCCACCACGGCCAGGTCGTGGCTGATGAACAGGCAGCCGAAGGACAGCTCCCGGTGCAGCCGGGCCAGCAGGTCCAGCACCGTCGCCTGCACCGACACGTCGAGCGCACTGGTCGGTTCGTCGGCGATGAGCAGCTCAGGATCCAGCGCCAGCGCGCGGGCCAGGCTGACCCGCTGGCGTTGGCCCCCGGACAGCTCGTGGCCGTAGCGGGTCAGCAGCGCGGTCGGCAGCTCCACCGCGTCCAGCAGCTCGCGCACCCTGGCCGACCGGTGCCGGCGGCCCGTCGCGGCGTGCACGGCGAGCGGCTCGGCGACGGTCTGGGCCACCGTCATCCTGGGGTCCAGCGAGGACGCCGGGTCCTGGAACACCGCGCCGATCCGCCTGCGCACCGCGCGCGCTCGGCGCCCGGTCCCCTTGGGGAGCGGGTCGCCGAACACCAGGACCCGGCCGGAGCTGGGGGCGACCAGGCCGAGTGCGCAGTTGCCCAGGATGGTCTTGCCGGAGCCGGACTCGCCAACCAGCCCGAGGATCTCGCCCGGCCGGACCGCGAGCGAGACGGTGTCCACCGCGCGCCGCCCACCGCCGAAGTCGACCACCACGTCGGTCATCGACAACACCGGTGCCGACAACACCGGTGCCGACAACACCGGCGCCGACAACACCGCCGCCGCTGCCCGGTCTCCGGCCGCCGCTGCCTCGCGCTCACCGAGGTGCGGGACCGCCGCGAGCAGCGCCCGGGTGTAGGCCGCCGAGGGCCGGTGGAACAACTCGGTGGTCGGCGCCTGCTCCACCAGGCGGCCGGCGCGCAGCACCAGCACCCGGTCCGCGAGGTCGGCGACCACCCCCATGTTGTGGGTGATCAGCAGCGTGCCGGTGTGCTCGGTGTCGGTGATCTCCCGCAGCAGGTCCAGGATCTGCTGCTGCACGGTCACGTCGAGCGCGGCGGTCGGCTCGTCGGCGATGATCAGTTTCGGCCGGGCGGCGATCGCGATGGCGATCATCACCCGCTGCCGCTGGCCGCCGGAGAGCTGGTGCGGGTACTGCCGCAGCCGGACCGCCGGTTCAGCCACGCCGACCCGGTCCAGCAACTCCGCGCACTCCGGTCGGTAGCCGCTCAGTGCGCGTCGTTCCGGGTCGTGGTTGCGGATCGCCTCGGCGAGCTGGGTGCCGACGGTGAGCAGCGGGTTCAGCGCCGTCCTCGGCTCCTGGAACACCATACCGGCGCCGCGGCCCCGGACCTGCCGCAGCGCCTCCCCGCGCAGCCCGGCGACGTCCTGCCCGGCCAGTCTGATCGAACCGCTGACCGCCGCGCTCGACGGCAGCAGCCCGAGTACCGCGAGCGCCGCGGTGCTCTTGCCCGAGCCGGACTCGCCGACCAGCGCGACGATCTCACCGGGCGCCACGTCGGCACTGAACCCGTCCAGCGCGGTGACCCGGTCGGCACCGGTCGGCCCGGTCCGGTAGGCCACCCGCAGGTCCCGAATGGCCAGCACCGGCACGGCCGGGGACGATGGGGTCGCCGCGGTCAACTGAGCCGGCCCCGCACCGCGAAGGCGTCCCGGAGCCCGTCGCCGACGAAGTTGACCGCGCAGACCACCACCACGATGGCGATGCCGGGCGGCAGGATCAGCCACCACGCCCCGTCGTAGGTGAACGTCAGCCCCTTGCTGAGCATGGCGCCCCAGTCGGTGGTCGGCGCCGGTACCCCGAGGCCGAGGAAACTCACGTAGGTGACCAGCAGGATCGCGTCGGCGATCTGGAAGGTCACGTTGACCAGCACGGCGCCGATCGCGTTCGGGATGAGGTGGCGGAAGACCACCCGCAACGGCCCGGCGCCCATCACCGTGATGGCCCGCACGTAGTCGCGTTCGCGGAGCGTGGCCGTCTCCGCGCGCATCAACCGGGCCGGCACCAACCAGGACACGCAGCCGATCAGCACCGCGAGGATGCCGACGCTCGGGGTCACCAGGGTGGCCGCCACCAGGAGCAGGAACAGCGCGGGGATGGCCACCCCGGTGTCCACGACCCGCATCAGCACGGTGTCCGCCCAGCCGCCCAGGTAGCCGGCCAGCGCACCCCACACCACACCGATCGCGGTGGCGATCAGGCCGGCCAGCACACCGATGAGCAGCGAGGTGCGGCCCGCCGCGAGCAGCCGGCCGAGCACGTCGTACCCCAGGTCGTCGGTGCCCAGCGGGTGCCCGGCGCCGGGGCGCAGCCGCGCCGCCGACAGGGCGGTGTGCACCTGGTCGGTGTGGTAGGCGAGCGGTCCGAGCCAGCAGCCGAGCACCGCCGCGAGCAGCACCGAGGCGCCGGCGATCGCGAGCCGGTCGGTCCGCAACCGGGCCAGCACGGTGCGGGCCCGCGGCGCCTCGGCCGGCTCCGGGTTCACCGGGAGCAGCGGGCCGGCCGCGGTCACCGGGACGCCCCCGCCCTGGACTGGCGGCCCGGCACCCGCACCCGGGGGTCGATCAGCAGCTGGGCCAGGTCGGCGAGCAGCGCACCGGCCACCGTGGCGATGCCGATGACCAGCACCACGCCCAGCAGCACCGGGAAGTCCGCGGTGCGCGCCGAGGTCCAGAACAGCAGGCCGACGCCGGGGTAGTTGAACATCGACTCCACCACCAGCGAGCCGCCGAAGATGACCGGGACGTAGTAGCCGAGCATCGCGAACACCGAGGTCAGCGAGTTCGGCCAGACGTGGCGCCAGAGGATCTCCCGCTCCGGCGTGCCCTTGGCCCGCGCGGTGCGCACGTAGTCCTCGGTGAGGTTGTCCAGCGTGGCCGAGCGCATGTACCGGCTGAACGCGGCCACCGTCGCCGCCGCGCCGGCCAGCACCGGCAGCACCAGTGAGCCGGGCTGGGCGAGCAGTGAAGCGAGGTCGTCGCCCTGCGCGGCCTGCGCGGGGAACAGCGGCAGCAGCTGGGCGAACACGATGATCAGGATCAGCGACAGGAAGAACACCGGCGTGGCGTAGAGCAGGAAGGCCAGCCCGGTCACGAGGTGGTCGAGCACGCTGCCCCGGTGCACCGCCTGCCACACCCCGAGCGGCAGCGCGACCACGACGGCCAGCAGCGTGGAGGTGGCGGTGAGCAGCAGCGTCCTCGGCAGCCGCTGCGCCAGCAGCGTGCTCACGTCGGAGTTCAGCGAGTAGGAGCGGCCGAGGTCGCCGGTCAGCAGCCGGGTCAGGTAGCGCCAGTACTGCACCGGCAGCGACCGGTCCAGACCCTGCGCGGTGTTGAACGCGGCGATCTGCTCCGGGGTGGCCTTCACCCCGAGGACGCCCCGCGCGGGTCCGCCCGGCAACAGGTGCAGCAGGACGAACGTCACCACGCTGACCAGTACGACGACCACCGCGGCGAGCAGCAGGCGGCGGCCGATGTATCGCGTCACGGGATCACCTCGTCCAGTACCAGCGCTGCGGTTGCAGGCCGCCCAGCGGGTCCTGGACCACCCCGCGCAGCGCCGAGTCGATCGCGGACACCTGGTAGGGCGGGTTGGGCAGCCAGATCACCGGCAGCCGCTCGGCGAGCAACGCGCTGTAGTCGAGCATGGCACCGGGGGACCGGCCGGTCGTCGTCGAGGTGATCAGCGCGTCGGCGGCCGGGGCGCTGAAGTGGCCGAAGTTGGCGCTGGCTCCGGTGGCGAACAGGTCCTCGCCGCTCGGCTTGCCGTCGAAGTACCAGCTGCCCTGGGTGCCGAAGTAGGACAGCTGCCAGGAGCAGCCACCGCCGGGCGCGGTGCAGCCGGAGGTGTTCGCCAGCACCGTGTTCAGCGGCTGGTCGTTGATCGACAGCTCGATGCCGATCTTGGACAGCTCGGACTTGAGCTCCTGCATGGTCCCGTCGGTCTCGTCCGAGCCGGACTCGGACAGGATGCTCATGGCCAGCCGGGTGCCCGCCGCGACCCCGTTGCCGCAGTCGGCCGGGCCGCCGCCGGGCGCCGCGCACACCCGGATCCCGTCCGGGCCGG
>DASXJJ010000008.1:0-28030 GCA_036497465.1 Pseudonocardia sp.
ATCCCGTCATACTCTGAAGCCGCAACAGCTCTTCGCCGTTCTTCTCGATGCGTCGAACACACCGAAAAAGGACGGCAAGAGCTGTTGCCTTTCAACCGCGACACGCGCCGCCACGCACATCGCGACCAACATCACACCCACTGGTCAGACCGCTCCCGCAAGCGGCATTCGACCCAATTACGTCACCTTATGAATAAGGCTCCTGGGCGGAAGACCAGTACGGCGGATACGCGTGGTGGTTTCGCCTGGCGGGACTGGCGGTCACCGCCGCGCTGGTGGTCTGGGCGTTGCGTCGACGTCAGGCGTGCAGCCTGGCCGGCGCCCGCTCCCGCTGGCGCAAGTTAGCTCTGGTGCTCGTGGCCGCCGTGCTCACCTACGGGCTGCTGTACGCGCTGACCACCTGGCTCGGGCAGCTGGCCCAGTGACCCGCCCCCCGCACTCGCGCACGGACACACCGCTCCGTGCCCTATCGCGGAGGGTGGCGGCGGTGGGCCGCCGGGTGCGGCGCTGGGAACGGGTCAGCCGGCCGGTGGACCCGGAGTTCCGCGACGCGCTGGAGCGCCGCTGGGCGGAGATGCCGCAGCACGCCAGGACCCCCGGCCAGTTCATCGGCCAGGCGATCACCGGCTGCGAGGGCACCCACGGGGTCTTCCCGAAGTGCAACCTGAAGTGCACGCCCTGCTACCACTCGCGCGACGCGAACCAGGTGCGGATCGACGGCCCGCACACCATCGACTAGATCACCCGGCAGATGGAGCTCCTGCACGGGCGGCGGGGGCCGCACGCGCACGCCCAGCTGATCGGCGGCGAGGTGAGCCTGCTGCCACCGGCCGACCACGCCGAGGCGGTCGCGATCATGCGGGCGCACGGCCGGGAGCCGATGAGCTTCACCCACGGCGACTTCGACTACGACTACCTGCGCGAGGTGGCGATCGGTCCGGACGGCCGCCCCCGGGTGCCCCGGCTGTCGTTCGCCGCGCACTTCGACATGATGATGTTCGGGCGGCGCGGGATCGAGCGCCCTCCGGACGAGCGGTCGCTCAACCCGTACCGGGCCCGGTTCGCCGCGATGTTCCACCGGCTGCGCCGCGAGCACGGTGTGCGGTTCTTCCTGGCGCACAACATGACCGTCACCCCGGCCAACCTGGACCAGATCGCGGACGTCGTGCGCGACTGCCGGGCGATGGGGTACGGCATGTTCTCCTTCCAGCCCGCCGCGTTCGTCGGCGACGACCGCCGCTGGCGGGAGGGCTACCAGGAGCTCACCGGGGACGCCGTGTGGGAGCAGATCGAGCGGGGCGCGGGCACCCGGATGGACTACCGGGTGATCGAGACCGGCGACGTCCGGTGCAACCGCACGGTCGTCGGGTTCTTCGTCGGCGAACACTGGCACCCGTTCCTGGACGGCGACGACCCGAGGGACCTGGCCGCCAGGGACGCGTTCTACCGGTACCTCGGCCCGGTGCCGTTCAACGGCGTCCCGCCCGCCCTGCTGGCCGTCCGGCTGGTGCGTTGGGCGCTGCGGCATCCGTGGATCGCCGCCCGGGGGGTGGCGTGGGCGGCACGTCTGGTCCGCCGGGCCGGACCGCTGCCGATCCTGCGCCACGGGATCCGGCCGGTGACGTTCGTGATGCACCAGTTCATGGACGCGGCGGACGTCGGGCCGGCCTGGGAGCTGCTCCAGCGGGGCGTCACCAGCGACGACCCTCGGATCCGGGAGACCCAGGAACGGCTGAGCGCGTGCGGGTACGAGATGGCGCACCCGGAGGACGGCACGCTGGTGCCCGCGTGCGTGCAGCACAGTGTGCTGGACCCGGTCGAGAACGTCGCGCTGCGCACGCTGTTGCCGCTGACCCCGGTGGCCCGACGTTCCGAGCGGACGCCGGGCCGGGCCGGCGGGGGAGATCGGCCGGGGTAGCGTACGGATGATGCGCCAGGCCGGGCTCACGACGCTGCCACCAGGCCCGCGGCTGCCCCCCGCGCTCCAGTCGGTGCTGATCTGGACAGCGTCGAGGTGGATGCAGGAACGCTGCCACCGCCGCTACGGTCCGGTGTTCAGCATCTACGCCGCCCCGCTCGGCCGCATGGTGTACCTGGCCGACTCGACCGACATCAAGGACGTGTTCGCGGGCGACCCGTCGGTGTTCCACGCCGGCGAGGTGGTGGCTCCCGCGCGGGGCCTGCTCGGGCCGAGCTCGGTGCTGCTGCTGGACGGGCAGCCGCACCGGGAGCGGCGCCGGCTGATGATGCCGCCGTTCCACCGCGACGCCGTGGCGCGGCACGCCGCGCTGATGACCGGGCTGGCCGCCGAGGAGATCGACCGGTGGCCGGTCGGGGCACCCTTCGCGATGGGGCCCCGGATGTCGGCGCTCACGCTGGAGGTCATCCTGCGGATCGTCGTCGGGACCAGCGACCCCGCCCGCCTGGCGCGGCTGCACACCGCGATCACCCAGCTCACCGAGCTGCGGACCATCGACCAGCTCGCGCTGCTCTACCCCCAGCTGATCGGGCACGGGCCGTGGCGGCGGCTGCGGCGACGGCTGGCCGCGGCCGACGAGCTGCTGTACACCGAGATCCGCGAGCGCAGGGCCGACCCGGCGCTGGCCGACCGGGCCGACGTGCTGGCCATGATCATCCGGGGTGGCGGCCGGTTGACCGACGCGGACCTGCGCGACCAGCTGGTCACCCTCCTGGTGGCCGGGCACGGCACCACCGCGACCACGCTGTCCTGGCTGTTCGAGCGGCTGGTCCGGCACCCCGAGGTGCTGCGCCGCGCGGTGCGGGCCGCCGACGGCGACGAGCCCGAGGGGCGGGACTACCTGGACGCGGTGATCAAGGAGACACTGCGGGTCCGGCCGATCGGCGGCGCTGTCGCGCGCAAGCTCACCAGGCCGGTGTCGCTGGCCGGCTACGACCTGCCCGCCGGGGTGGTGGTGGCCCCCACGATGGGGCTGGTGCACGCCGACCCCCGGCACTACCCGGATCCCCAGCGGTTCGACCCCGACCGGATGCTCGGCGCCACCCTCAGCCCGAGCACCTGGCTGCCCTTCGGCGGCGGTGCCCGGCGCTGCCTGGGGGCCACCCTGGCGATGGCCGAGATGCGCATCGTGCTGCGCGAGGTGCTGCGGCGGGTCGAGCTGGCCACCACCACCGAGCCCGACGAACGCCAGCGCAGCCGGCACGGCACGCTCACCCCCCACCAGGGCGCCCTGGTGCGGGTCCGGGCCCGCCGCGAGCCGCGCGTGGCGCCCGGCTAGGCCGGGTCGGGCAGGTCGCCGGTGCCCTCCATGTCGAACGGGTGCCGCGCCAGCACGAGGTTGAGCACGGCCAGGAAGGTCACCACCCCGAGCGCCACCGTGAGCAGGCCGAGGACCTGGGTGACCAGCCAGGGGTGGTTGCCGTTCACCGCGATGAACGACGGCATCGCGGTGAACCCGTAGACACCCAGCACCGACACCGGTGTGATCACCAGCATCGCCGACGCGCGCCAGCCGGTGAGCAGGTGGCGGTAGCGGTGGGCCAGCGTCGCCGCCAGGAAGCAGCCCACGACGTTGCACGGCACCCACCACCAGGGGAGCTGATGGATGAGGACCAGCGGCTGGTTCCCGTAGTACCGGTAGGAGCCGAACGGCAGCATCAGCTCCTCGGAGACGATGTCACCTACACAGGACACGGCGACCAGCAGCCACAGCACCCGGGTCCGCGCGCCGCGGCCCAGCGCCGTGAAGATCACGTACATGAAGATGCCGAAGTCGATCCACACGGCGAAGACGAACAGACCCATGTGGCGACCCAGGATCGTCACGGTGTCGAAGTGCGGGCCGTCGGCCATGTAGGCGCCGCCGAGGACGTCGGCCACGGTGGCCGGGAAGGCGATCAGCGGGGCGCTCAGCACCAGGAAGAACGGGATGAGCGACCGGGTCTTGACGTACTCCCGGACGCTGTAGATCAGGGCCGACACCCCGCCGCACGCCGCCCAGACGATGCTGAGCGTGTTCGAGGTCGCCCGGTACGCGAGGTCCCGGGGTGGGACCGGGATGCCGGACGTCGGGTCGAGCGGCTGCTCGTGGCCGCCCGCGCGCAGCCCGGTGTCGACGAGCGCCACGGCCACGAACACGAGCGCGCCCCAGGCGAAGTAGCGCACCGGGGTGGTGGCCGGGCGGTCCGGGCCTGCGCCCACCGGGCGGTCCGCGGCCGGGTGGATCCCGGCGGGTCGGTCCGCGGCGGTCGGGCGGCCCGAGGGGCCGGTCGCGCCATCCGTGCGGTCGTCCGCCCGGGCGGCGGCACCGGAGGGCAGCCGCGACGCCTGGTCGTCCGAGGTCTGCTGTGGCTTCATCGACCGGCTCTCGAGCTGGCTCGGGGTTGACAGCCCGACCACGCGGGCCGGGTACGGCCGTTCAGCCTAACAGCGACGGCGCCGAACGGATCAACGCCGGCGCGCGCCCCGGCCGGCGCTCGGGGAGCCGGCCGGGGCGCGGGTCGGATCAGCTGAGCAGGTCCACGGTGAACGCCGCCACCAGCACCGCCGAGGCGCTGACCAGCAGGACGATCAGCAGGACCCGGCGCAGCCGCAGCTCGAGGACGTGGTGGCGGGCGGTGCCGCCGCGGGCGACACCGACACCACCGACGCCGTCCCGGGTCACCACGCCGGCTCGGCGACCGGCGTTCGTTGGGCGGTCGCCGGCCAGATCACGGCCACCGGCACGCCGCGGCCCCGGGCGGTGGCGATCACGTCACCGGTCAGCACGTCCGAGCAGGACCGCCCGTCCCAGATCGCGGCCACCATGTCGACCGAGGACACCAGCGCGGTGCTGGCCGCCATGCGGGCCTGGGTGCAGCACCGCTCGAACTCCATCACGCGCACCGAGCGGGCCTCGCCGAGCAGCCGGTCGAACTCGGGGGCGCAGTCCGGGTCGATCTGGCGGGTCCGGTAGTCGGGGGCGGGCAGGATCGCCTCGAGGTGTCCGCCGACGTCCAGCACCTCCCGCGCGAACAGCTGGTCGGCGCCCGGGGCCAGGCAACTGACCCCGACGAGCCGGCCGACCCTGGCGTGGGTCACCAGGAGGCGGCGCAGCGCGGTCCGCAGCACGGACACGCAGGTGGGAGCGAGGTCACTGTGCCCGACGATCCCTACCCGGGTCATGAGCGGGCCCTACGCGACGTATGGGGGAGCGCATCACACTGATGCATCGTCGCACCTTCCACAATGCCGGCGGCCACCTGTCGACCGTGCACCGGGACGGTGCCACGGAAGCCCCCCGAAGACCGCAGGGGAACCGTACGACCGTTGCGGCGCCGCGCCACCCTTGGCACGCCGGTCGGCGGGGCTCGGTCGGCAGTCGGCAATGACCGCGCGGTCAACGGCCGAACGGGTGAGATGTGGCCGTCCGGCGTCATGAACCGACCGGACAGCGCGCCTCATGGCGCTGACCTGCACCGACGGCGCCGACTGCGGGGTGCGACCGGGGTTTTACTCACGGTGAGCGCAATGATTGCCGGTCTCCGACCCCGCTTCCTACCGTCGGTAACCGGCGCCGAGGACCGGCGCCGAGACCGCGCGCGGCCCCGGCGCCCGGGTCGAGGAGGCAATCATGGTGCGACACCGACGGCGGTGGGTCGTCACCGCGTTCGTGCTGCTCATCAGCGCGGTCGCCTACGTGGACCGGGTCAACCTGTCCGTCGCGGCGCCGGTGCTGACGGCCGAGTTCCACACCAACGCGGCGGTGATGGGCCTGCTGCTGTCCAGCTTCACCTGGACGTACACGATCATGAACCTGCCGGCCGGGATGCTGGCCGACCGGGTACGCACCCGCGTGCTCTACTTCGGCGCGCTGCTGATCTGGTCGGCGTCCTGCTTCCTGACCGCGCTGGTCAACTCCATCGGGGCGATGTTCGGCCCCCGGCTGCTGCTCGGCGTCGGGGAGTCACCGTTCATCCCGGCCGCGGTCCGGACGATGGCCGACTGGTTGCCCCGCTCGGAGCGGGGCACGGGCGGCAGCGTGTTCATCTCCGGGGTGGCGCTGGGCTCGGCGGTGGGTCCGCCCGGGCTGGCCTGGCTGGTCAGCACGCACGGCTGGCGCAGCTGCTTCGTGGCCACCGGAGTGCTGTCGCTGCTGGTGGCGATCGTCTGGTACGCCTGGTACCGGCATCCGGCGGAGGACAGCAGGCTGTCCGCCGAGGAGCGCGAGCTGATCCTGGCCGACCAGGAGCCGCGTCGGCAGGAGGGCCGGGCGCCGTGGAGCACGCTGGTGCGCCACCGGGAGATCTGGGCGATCACCAGCGGGTACTTCTGCCTGCTGTACGTCCAGTACACGTTCGTCACCTGGGTGCCCAGCTACCTGGTGGCCGACCGGCACATGTCGGTGCTCAAGTCGGGCCTGGCCACCTCGATCCCGTGGACCTGCGCGTTCCTGGTGGGTGTGCTGGCCGGGCGTACCTCGGACATCGCGCTGCGCCGGGGGATGAGCCCGCTGAACGCCCGCAAGCTGGTGCTGGTCGGCGGGATGGTGGCCGCGCTGGCCATCCTGGGCACCGCGTTCTCCGCCTCGGCCAGCGCCGCGATCGTGTACCTGTCCATCTCCACCTCGGGGATCATCTTCGCCAACGGCGCTGCCTGGGCGGCCACCCAGGACGTGGCGCGCGAGCTGGACCTGCCCGGGTCGGCCTCCGGGTTCATCAACGGGCTGAGCAACGTGGGCGGCATCCTCGGCCCGATCGTCACCGGCGCGCTGGCGTACGCCACCCACTCGTTCGCGGTGCCGCTGGCGACGGCCGCCGGCGTGGCCCTGGTCGGGGCGCTGGCCTGGCTGTTCGGGCTCCGTTCGCGCCCGGTGCCTGCGGCTATTACTCCGCGTGGTGGATCTGTTCGGGTCCCGTAACCGGCAAGGGGTAGATCTAAACGGGTCCAATCGGGTGACATTCGCTCACCAATTGTGGGAAACCCTGAGACATGAGGCACACTTCAGACCCGATCGCAGGACTTGCCACTTGCCGCTGGGGAGCGGGCGAGTGGTTGCCGGAGGCCGGGGTAGCCGCTCGGGGCGGCTACCCCGCCTTTTCTTATGGCCGGGGTCGTCTCGGTAGTGAAGCATCCTCTCCGGTCACGGGCACCCCTCGACCGGGTGATGCCCCATCGCGCGCACCCGGCGGATCGTCACCCGAAACCTCGTCCGCCCCTTGCGCCCCGGCGCCACGGGTTGGCAGGCTCGGCTGATCCTCGACGGAGAGGCCGCCATCGTGAGTCGTGACCGGGAGCCGGGCGCCGACCGGCCCACCCGCCTGCGCCGCAGCCGCGCCGCGGGGTGGCGGATGCCCACCGGCTCGGTCTACGTCGGCCGTCCCACCCGGTGGGGCAACCCGTGGCGGATCGGCCCCGCGCGCGGCGGCGAGGGCCTGAGCCGCGCCGCCGCCATGCAGCGCTACCGCGCCTACCTCGACGAGCACCCCGACCTGGCCGAGGCCGCGCGCCGCGAGCTGGCCGGGCACGACCTGGTGTGCTGGTGCCCCCTCGACGAGCCGTGCCACGCCGACGAGCTGCTGCGGGTCGCGAACGGTGACCCGGCACCGTGACGGGGACCCGTTCAGGACCCCATGAGGACCCGGAAGGAACGGTGAGGCGGATGACCCGCACGCAGCCCTCGGAGACGGACACCGGGTCGGGCGCGGAGACGCTCGACGCGGTCATCATCGGGGCCGGGTTCTCCGGGCTCTACATGCTGCACCAGCTGCGCGGGCGCGGGCTGTCCGCCCGGGTCTACGAGGCCGGCGGCGACGTGGGCGGCACCTGGTACTGGAACCGCTACCCGGGGGCGCGCAGCGACTCCGACAGCACCGTGTACTGCTACTCCGACCGCTTCTCCGAGGAGCTGCTGCGGGAGTGGGAGTGGAGCGAGCGCTACCCGTCCCAGCCGGAGATCCTGCGCTACCTGCGGTGGGTGGCCGACCGGCTCGACCTGCGCCGCGACATCCGCTTCGACACCCGGGTCCGCTCGGCGGCCTACGACGGGGCCGCCAACCGCTGGACGCTGACCACCGAGTCCGGTGAGCAGGTCTCGGCCCGGGTGTTCATCCCCGCCGTGGGCGTGCTGTCGAAGCCGGTGGTGCCCGACTTCGAGGGGTTGGACAGCTTCGAGGGCACCTGGTTCCACACCTCGCGGATGCCCGCCGAGGGCGTCGACTTCGCCGGCAAGCGGGTCGCCGTGGTCGGCAACGGGGCCACCGCCGTGCAGGTCGTGCCCGAGGTCGCGCGGGAGGCCGCGCACGTCTGGGAGTTCCAGCGCAACCCCTACCACTGCCTGCCCGGCCGCAACCACCAGCTGGACGCCGACGACTGGGACGAGATCCACACCCACCACCGGGAGATCTGGGACCGGGCGCGGAACAACTTCGGTGGCTTCCCCTACTCGGACTTCATCGGCGCCGGCCCGGACTACTCCCCCGAGGACCGGCAGCGGATCTTCGAGGAGCGCTGGGCGCAGGGCGGCTTCCCGCTGGCGTTCGCCACCTTCTCCGACGTGGTGGCCAGCACCGAGACCAACGACCAGTACATGGACTTCCTCCGCTCGAAGATCGACGGGATCGTCCGTGACCCGGCGGTGGCCGAGCTGGTCATGCCGAAGGTGCCGTTCGCCAGCAAACGCCCGCCCATCGAGCACGGCTACTACGCGGCGTTCAACCGGGACAACGTGACCCTGGTCGACATGAAGTCCGCGCCGATCGAGCGGATCACCCCCACCGGGATCCGCACCGCCGAGGGCGAGTACGAGGTCGACATCATCGTGGTGGCCACCGGATTCGACGCCTACACCGGCTCGCTGCTGGCCATGGACATCCAGGGCCGCGACGGGCTGGCGCTGAAGGACAGGTGGGCCGACGGGCCGAAGGACTACCTGGGCCTCGCGGTGCACGGCTTCCCGAACATGTTCATGGTCTACTGCGGGCCGTTCAACCCGGCGATCCTGACCAACGCGCCCACCCTGATCGAGCAGCAGGGGGAGTGGATCGTCGAGTGCCTCGAGCACCTGCGGGCCGAGGGCCTGGACTACATCGAGGCGTCGCCGGAGTCCGAGGACGAATTCCTGGCCACCCACCGGGAGGTCTCCGACGCCACGCTGATCCCGCGGACCGACTCCTGGTGGACCGGCACGAACGTCGCCGGCAAGGCCAGGACGGTGCTGTCCTGGTGCGGCGGGTTCCCGGAGTACCGGCGGCTGTGCGACGAGGCGGCCGCCGGCCGCTACCGGGGGTTCCGCCTGGGCAGCCACGGCGCCCCGGCCGCCGCCGACCGCTGAGCCACACCCCACCGGACGGAGCGGACATGCCACTGGACAAGCAGGCCGAACTCTGGCTCAAGGGCCTTGCGGAATCGGGCCTCCCGCCGCTGGAGACGATGCCGGTGCCGGAGGCGCGGCAGGTCTACGCGGCGGCCTGCGCCGAGCACGGGCTCGCCCCCGAGACCGTCGCCGACATCTCCGAGCGGGTCATCCCCGGCCCGGGTGGTGACCTGCCGGTGCGGATCTACACCCCGGCGGGCAGCCGGCCGCTGCCGGTGCTGGTGTACTTCCACGGCGGCGGCTGGGTGCTCGGCGGCCCGGGCGTGGTGGACGGCCCGTGCACGCTGCTGGCCAACCGGGCGCACGCCGTCGTCGTGTCGGTCGACTACCGGCTGGCCCCGGAGCACCCGTTCCCGGCCGCCGTGGAGGACGCCTGGGCCGCCGTGCGCTGGGTCGCCGACAACGCGGCCCTCCTCGGCGCCGACCCGGAGCGGATCGCGGTGGGCGGCGACAGCGCCGGCGCCACGCTGGCCACCGCGGTCGCCCACCTGGCCAGGGACGCGGCCGCCCCGGCGCTGCGCTGCCAGGTGCTGCTCTACCCGGTCACCGACGCCGCCGAGCGGTCCGCGTCCTACCGGGAGAACGGCGAGGGCTTCTTCCTCACCGCCGACCTGATGGGCTGGTTCCTCGACCAGTACCTGCCCGAGGGCGTCGACAGGACCGACCCCCGGGTCTCACCGCTGCGGGCGGCGGACCACACCGGCCTGGCCCCGGCACTGGTGGTCACCGCCGAGTACGACCCGCTGCGGGACGAGGGCGAGGCGTACGGCGCGCGGCTGGCGGCGGCGGGGACGACCGTGACGGCCACCCGCTACGCCGGGCAGATCCACGGCTTCGCGGCCAACCTCGCCGGCGCCATGGACGAGGGCAGGCGCGCGCTGGAGGACGCCGGCGCCCAGCTGCGCCAGGCGTTCCGCGCCGGCTGGACGCCCCGGCTCTGGCTGGCCGACCGGTAGCCGGCCGCTCAGCGGAGCTTCCGCGCCACCCGCACCGTGCGCAGGATCGACTGCTTGACCGCGTCGTAGCAGCGGGCCTCCAGGTCGGCGGTCTGCAGCGAGCCGAAGAAGAAGCTGTGCACCGGCATCTCGCGGGCGCCGAAGCTGGCCTTGAACCGGCGCAGCGCGTCGGCCTGGGAGAGGCCGAAGTCGTAGGTCAGCCGCGACTCTGCGCACGCCGCCTCGATGGCCGCCCGGTGCAGCAGCTCGTTCGCGCCGGTGGCCCTGGCGAGCTGCTTGTCCATGCCGCCGCGCCAGTAGGTGGCCCGCGCGCCCCGGGACAGCACGATCGACCCGGCCAGCGCCTGGCCGTCCCGCCACGCGATCCAGATCGTGCACCGGTCGCCGAGGCTGCGGGCGATCTCGCGGAACTTGCTGGTTGGGTGCTGCCGCTGGTGGATCGCCCGCATCAGCGGCACCGGGTAGCCGCGCTCGCGCGCCCACCGCTCCACGGACCGCCGGTACAGCGCGTCGAACACCGGGACGAGCCGCCCGGTGCTGTCCGACTCCACGACGACGCCCCGCCGCTCCGCCTTGCGGCTGTTGGAGCGCACCTTGCCGGTGAACGAGTGCGCCCAGACCTCGCCGAACCCGGCGCGCAGGTCGAGCTCGTGCGAGGTGCGTACCCGGGTCAGCACGTCGTCGCCGGTCGCGGCCGCCCAGTCGAGGCCCTCGTCCCGGCCCACCACCACCCGGGTGCGCAGCCCGGCGTGCCGGCCCAGCGCGTCCACGGCGGCCAGCGTCTCCCACCGGGACAGCGGCCCGCCCTCGGCGACGAATCCGCTCGCGTCGGCGCCCAGGTTCCACAGGTGCGGCGGCGAGGCGAAGAAACCCGGACGGCCGGGGAACGCGACCCGGGGGAACACGATCACCCGGCCGTCCGACCCCCGGAACTGGAGGGTCGCGTCGGTCACCCGGTCCGTGGCGACCATGCAGTCCAGCCAGGCAGGTGTCCGGGACAGCGGCATCCTCGGATCCGCGGCGACCAGCCGGTCCCACTCCGGGCGTGCGTCGCCGCCCCGGGCCTCGAGCGAGACCCGGTAGGTGTGCAGCATCGGCATGGCCATCGCGGCGGGCCGGGCGCGCCTACTCCGCGCTCGACCGCGGCGGCGGGGCGCCTGCCCCGGCCACGCGCAGGGTTCCGTCGTCACGCCGGACCGACCGGCGGCGCAGCCCGTCCGCGTCGGCGTCGGTCGGCCACACCGTCGCGCCGTCCCACACCACCCCGTCCAGCCGGGCGCCGTGCAGGTCGACGCCGGCGAGCCGGGCGCCCCGCAGGTTGGCCCCGCTCAGGTCGGCGCCGGTCACCCGCGCGTTGGCCAGCCGGGCCCGGCCCAGGTCCGCGCCGCGCAGGTCCGACCCGGTGAGCGTGGCGTGGGTGAGGTTCGCCGCCCGCATCGAGGCCGCGCCCAGCCGGGCGCCCGCGAGGTCGGCGTTCACCAGCACGGCCTCGGTCAGGTCCGCCCCGGTCAGGTCGGCGTCGGTGAGGTCGGCGCCGGCCAGGCTGGCGCCGGTCAGCCGGGCGCCGGTGAGGTCGGCGCCGCGCAGGCCGGCGCGGCCGAGGTCGGTCCCGGTGAGGTCGGCGCCGGTCAGCTCGGCGCGGGAGAGCTCCGCCCGGTTCAGGTCGGCGCCGCGCAGGTCGGCGCCGTGCAGCAGCGCTCCGGTCAGCCGGATCCCGGTCAGGTCGGCCCAGGCCAGCCCGGTCGCGGCCAGCGGCCGGCGGGCGCGCGCCGCGTCCTCCAACGCGGCCCGGCGGGGCGCGGGCACCGGCCGGTTGCCCGGCGTCGCGGACCCCCAGGACATGCGGGGCCTGCCCAGACCCATCGCCGACACCAGCTCGCGGCTGAAGCGGTCGCTGGATTCCCTCGGCGCGGGGATCGACCGGTCCCACTGCCAGGGCCATCGCCACGGAAGGTGACGAGAGACGGGGTGGGAGCTCATATGTCCTCCTGCTGCCCGACCGCTGATCAGGTGGTACCGGCACGTCCGGCAATGTCTATCGTGGCGGGTGATCCTCAGAGGTTCCTCAGAGCTTCGACCGGCTCCGCCGGCGAGCTCCGCCGCGTCGGCGCGCGGTCGGCGTGTTGGCCGGGGGCCGGGGCGTGGCTATCGTGGGCCGGCATGGTGCTCCGCCGTACCGGACGCCCCGCCCGGCCACGACCGTGACCGGCCCGGACGACGAACCCCCGATGTCGACCCCGAGGTCGACCGCGCGCAACTCGGCGACCGTCGCCGTGTGCACCCTGTTCAGCCGGGTCACCGGGCTGCTCCGGGTGGTGGTGATCGGCGCGGTGCTGGGGCCGACCTACCTGGCCAACTCGTTCCAGGCCAGCTACTCCGTGCCGAACATCGTATTCACGCTGATCGCAGGGCCGGTGCTGGCGATGGTGCTGGTGCCGGCCGTGGTCCGGGCGCTCGGGGCCGGGGCGCTGCCGGGCGCGCGCGACGTGCTGGCCCGGGTCACCGGCTGGCTGCTGCTGATGTCGGCGGTGGTCGTGGTGCTGGTGATGATCGCCGCCCCGCTGGTGGCCTGGACGCTCACCCTGGGCATCGCGGACCCCGTCACGCGGGCCCGGTCGCAGTGGCTGACCACGGTGCTGGTGCTGTTCGTCGCGCCGCAGATCGTGCTCTACTGCCTGGCCGACCTCGGCATGGCGGCCCAGCGCGCCCTCGGCCGGTTCGCGCTCGCGTCGGCCGCGCCCGCGGTGGAGAACCTGGTCCAGATCGGCACGGTGGTGCTCGCCGGCTGGTACTTCGGAGCGGGCCTGGACGTCGACCGCGCCCCGCTGAGCATGATCGTCGTCCTGGGGGTCGGCTGCACCGCGGGCGTCGCGCTGCACGCCGGCGTGCAGCTGTTCGGGGCGGCCCGGGTCGGCCTGCTGGTACGCCCGTCGCGCGGGTGGCGGGACGACCCGGAGGCGGCGGCGGTGACCAGGCGGCTGGCCCGCTCGGTGGGGGTGGCGGCCAGCCCCGCCGCCGCGATGTACGTGCTGCTGGCCATCGCGGGGTCGGTCCCCGGCGGGGTGTTCGTCGTGCAGCTGTCCTACGCGGTGCTGTTCGCCCTGTCCTACGTCAGCGCCAGGGCCGTATCGATGGCCGCCCTGCCCGGGCTGGCCAGGGCCGCGCACGCCGGCGACACGGTGAAGTTCGGCTCGGCCTGGCGGGAGGGTGCCTACTACGCGCTGCTGTCCGGGACCCCGCTGCTGGTGATGCTCGCCGTGCTGGCCGGGCCCACCGCCGACCTGCTGGCCAACGGCGAGCTGCGCGGCTCGGCGGTCATCGGCCCGCTCGCCGCCTGCCTGGCGATCGTCGCGGTGGCCCAGCTGATCAGCGGCATCTCCGACCTCGGCTCGCAGGCCCTCTACGCCCGGCTGGACGACCGGGTCCCCCGGCAGGCCGCGCTCGCCGCGTTCGGCGTGAAGCTCGCGGTGGCCGCCTTGAGCCTGACCGTACCGGCCGGGGGCGCCCGCCTGGTCTGGCTGGTCGCCGCGATCTTCGCGGGCGAGCTGGCCTCGGCCGCGCTGGTGCTCGTCCGGCTCCGGCGGGTGATGCGGCCGGAACGGTTCCTCGAGCCGAGGGCGCTGGGCAGCGTGCTGCTGGCCGGTCTGGCGATGGTGCCGGTGGCCGTGGCCGTGCGCTGGGTGCAGCGGTCCTACGGCGGCGGCCACCTCACCGACCTGGGAATCCTGTGCGCCGGCGGCCTCGTGGCCCTGGCCGCCTACATCCTGGTCGTGCGGGCCACCGCGGCCGGCCCGATCGTGCGGCGGTCATGAGCCCGCACCGTCCCCGTCCCACCGGAAGGTCGCGCATGGCGCTCCCGCACGCTGCTCACCCGGCGCTCGTCGCGGAGGGCGCGGCCGCCCGGCCCGCCTGGGAGGAGCTGGTGGCCGGCAGCGGCGGTGTCGCGCTGGCCAAGACGCCGCAGTGGTTCGACTGCGTGCGCGACTCCGGCCGGTTCGCCGACGCCACCCTGCTGTTCGCCGGCGCCGACGGGCGCCCGCTGGTACTGCCCCGGCTGCGCCGCACCGGTCCGGTCCCCGGCCTGTTCGAGGCGCCGCCGCCGGGGTGGGGGCTCGGCGCCGACGCCGGCGGGCTGGTCGCCGTGGCCGACCAGGCCTCGCCCGGTGAGCTCGCGGCGGTCGTCGAGCAGCTCGTCCGGCACCCCGGCCTGCGCACCCGGGTGATGGTCGGCGGGGCCGAGGCCGCCGCCTGGGCCTCGGCGGTGCCCCGGCAGGTGCCCTGCTCGGTGCGCGCCGCCCGGGTGCTCGACCTGGACGGCGGTTTCGGCGAGGTGTGGGCACGGCGGTTCACCGGCAAGGTGCGGTCGCAGTCGCGCAAGGCCGAACGCCGGAGCGTGGTGGTGGAGTCGGACAGCACCGGGCGGCTGGTGCCGGTGTTCGACCGGCTGTACCGGCGCTCGGTCGACCGGTGGGCACGGCAGGGCGGCCGGCCGTCGGCGATGATGCGCTGGCGGGCGGGCCGGGCCGACCCGAGGGACAAGTTCGCCGCGGTGGCCGCGCGGCTGGGACCCCGGTGCACGGTGTGGATCGCCTGGCACGAGGGCGAGCCGGTCGCCGGGATCATCGTGCTGGCCCGGGGCGAGCGCGCCATCTACTGGCGGGGCGCGATGGACGAGCGGCGGGCCCGGGGCACCGGCGCGAACGAGCTGCTGCACCGGAGCGCGATCGAGGCCGAGTGCGCGCGGGGCCGGCGCAGCTACGACTTCGGGCTCTCCCAGTCGGACAGCCTGACCAGGTTCAAGGGCGGCTTCGGCGCTCACGACGTCCCGGTGCGGGTCTACCACTTCGAGCGGCTGCCGCTGTCCGCGACCGAGGCGCGGGCCCGCGCCGCGGCCAGGCGGGCGGTGCTGGCGGCCACGGCAGTGGGCCGCACCGGTCGCCGGTGAGGTGTCCGGGCCGCCGGGTCAGTCCGGCCGGTGCGACGCCGACCGGTCGGCGTCCCCGGGCGACCCGACGCGCTGGGTCCCCGCCCGGGACTCCCCCGGGGGGCCGGCCTCCGACCGGAGCGCGGCCGGGGAGCCGGCCTCCGCCGCGGAACCCGCCCTCGGCCCGGCCGACCCGGCCGACTCGACCGGCCCCGCCGGCTCGACCGGCCCCGCCGGGTCGCGGGGCGTCTCCACCCGGGGCAGCGTGAGGCGGAACAGCGCGCCGCGCTCCGTCCGGTCGACAGCGGCCACCGTGCCGCCGTGCCGCGCGGCGACCTCGTTGACCAGCGCGAGCCCCAGGCCGTACCGGCGGGTGGCCGCCGGCCGCGGCCCGTCGTCGGCGGACCGCTCACCGCGGACCGGCGCGAACCGCTCGAAACGGCCGTGGCCGACGAGCGGGTCGAGCCCGTCGCCGTCGTCCGCGACGTCGACCCGCACCCGGCCCCCGATCGCCGTCACCGCCACCGTCACGTGCTCCCGCGCGTGCCGGATGGCGTTGTCCAGCAGCGCGGTGACCGCCCGGCGCAGCGCCGGGTAGGAGCCGGCCACGCACACCGGGTGCTCCGGGCCGTCCGGCGGCGGGCCCACCAGCTCGACCGAGCGGGTGCGGGCGTACTCGGTCGACGCGGCCACCACCTCCCGCACCAGGTCGACGACGTGGACGGCCCGCACGTCGTACGGGCGCCGGTCCGCGGCCAGCAGCAGGTCGTCCAGGATCCCGCCGAGCTGGCGGGCGTCACGGGCCAGCCCCTCGACCTCCTGGGTCACCTTCGCCGGCACGGCCCGCTCGTCCAGCCCGCGCCGCAGCATCTGGGCCCGGGTGCTCAGCAGGGTGACCGGGGTGCGCAGCTCGTGGCCGGCGTCCGCGACGAACCGGCGCTGCAGCCGGAGCGCCGCGGCGAGCGGCCGGGTGGCCCGCCAGCCGGCCCAGGTGCCGCCCAGCGCGGCCAGGACCAGGCCGACCCCACCGATCACCACGAGGGCCCGGATCACCGACAGCGCCTGCATCCGGTGCGAGCCCAGCGCCAGGATGGCCTGGACGGTGTCGTGGGCGCGGGTCTCGGTACGTACCCGGTAGGTGTGCCCGTTGACGATGGTGTCGTCGATCCGGGCCTGGCCGGGGCGGGTGGTCGCGGCCAGCGGGCCGGCCAGCGGGAAGCCGAGCGGCGTCCCCGGGGTGACCTCGACGACGCCCCGGGCGTCCCGGATCACCAGCCACATGTCGGCCGGGGGGTCGGCGACGTCGTCCGCCTTGTTCACGGTGTCGACGAGCAGCGTCGCCGCCTCCTCGCTCTGGCTGCGGTGCAGCACGTCGACGGCCACGATCGTCAGCGCGGCGGTGATCAGGGCGACCCCGAGCGCGACGAGCAGGCCGGTGCGCACCGCCGCGCGCCGCACCAGCACGTTGTCCGGGTCGCGCGCCGCGGCCAGCGCCCGGCGGCGGCGGGGGAGCCTCACAACCGGCCCAGCTGGTAGCCGCGGCCACGCACGGTGTCGACGACCTGCCTTCCGAGCTTGCGGCGCAGGTAGTGCACGTAGGTGTCGACCACGATCGGATTCTCCGCGTCGGGGAACACCGTGGCCAGCAACCCGCCTCGGGTGTGTACCCGGCCGGGGCCGACGGCCAGGCTGGCCAGCAGCGCGCACTCCCGCTCGGACAGCCGGACCGGCTCGGCCGTCGCGCGGTGCACCAGCCGGGTCTCCAGCTCCAGCCGGCCGTTGGGCAGCGGGAGCGACCGGGCCTGGTCCAGGTGCCTACGGCGCAGCGCCCGCAGCCGGGCGAGCAGCTCGTCGAGGTCGAACGGCTTGGACAGGTAGTCCTCGGCCCCGGCGTCCAGGCCCTCCACCCGGTCCGCCGGGTTGGCCAGCGCGGAGAGCACCAGCACGGGGCAGTCGACCCCCTTGGCCCGCAGCCGGGTCAGCAGGTCGAGCCCCTCGATCGCCGGGAGCCGCCGGTCCAGCAGCAGCACGTCGTACTCGCGGGACAGGCCGAGGTGCAGGCCCCGCTGGCCGTCGCCCGCGTCGTCGACCTGGTAGCCCTCGCCGACCAGCAGCTCGTGCAGCATCCGGCGCAGCTCCGGCTCGTCCTCGACCAGGAGCACGCGCGGTCGCCGCACGTCGGAGGGATCGGCCGAGCCCATCGGCCCATCGTGGCACGTCATGCGCCCGGACGGGGCTCGCCGAGCCCAACCACCGGTGCCGAACGGGCGCGGCAAACGTGGCGAATGCCTCCCACCTGCGCAAGCACAGCGCTTGCTACAGCTAGCACTCCCGCCTACGGTGGGGTGCCGAGACCAGAACGCAGGCGCTGGACGAGTTGGACGCCGCCGCGGTACGCACCGGAGGCCGGCGCCACCCCCGGCGTCCCGCCAAGGAGAGGTGAGCAGGATGGCTATCGCGCTTCCGACCTCCGCGGACGTCCGCAAGGCCCGTTCGCGGGCCGACAGGATCGTCACCGCGCAGTGGGGCATGGTTCGTGCCCCGGTGCTGGCCTGGCTCGGGCTCGGTGACCTCGCGGTGCGGAACCTGCGTGAGCTGCCCGAGCAGCTGGGTCCGGAGAGGCTGCGGGCCCGCGCCGACCGGATGCGGGACCGGGCACGTACCACCTACCGCGAGTGGGCCGACCGCGGCGAGGACACCGTCGAGCGGGTCCGCGCCCAGCCTCAGGTGGCCCGGGCGCTCGACTCGGTCGAGAACACCGACCGCACGCTCAGCCGCCGGTTCGAGAAGCTGGTGGACGAGTTCCACGACCCGGGGCGGGACACCGGCGCCCGGGAGGACGTCGAGACCCACCGGGCGGCCGCCCCCCGCGTCGTGCTGCCCGAGAAGACGCTCTACCGGCCGGAGCGCGGCACCGCGGTCGGCGGCTGAACGGGGCCGGCGAGCCCGACGGACCGGGCCGCCCGTCCGGTACGGCCCGGTCGTCGCCGCTCCCGGCACGGTCGGCGAGGGTGATCCACCGCCCGGCGCGCAACCGGACGACTGGCCGCGGGTACGGCGCCGCTGGGCGTGCAGGCCCTGGCCGGAGGGTGTGCCCGCCCGGTCGAGGCGGTAGAAATGAGACCGCTCCCCAAGCGGTGCGGACCACCCCCGAAGGGTCCGCTCGAGGCCGGGGGCGGTCGAGGTCGAGCCCGCCGCTCCCACAACCGCCCCCGGCCCCGCGTTCGAGCCGTACCCGGCCCGACGCCCCCGGCCTACCCGGCCCGGGAGTCGTCGTGGCGGCCGCGCGCGAGCTACGAGACGCAGAGCTGGGCGATCCGCTGCATCCGGCTCAGGATGTCCGCGCTCGGGAAGCGGTCCTGGGTGACCTTCTCCATGAGCACCTCGAGGTACGCCGGCGCCATGGCGACCGGCAGCGACTGCTCGATCAGAGCCAGGTGGTTGCGGCTCGGGTAGGGGTCCAGTCGGACCTTGTCCAGCAGGATCTTGGCGACCAGGCCCTGGGCCTCATCACGAGTCATCGTCGGCTCCTTCTCAGCTCCGCGTGTGCGAAGGAGTACCCGCAGCCACGATTCTCAAGCGCCGGAGCGGACCGCCGGGCGCCGGTCGCGACGCCGGGGCAACGTGTGACACAGCAGCACCGTCGTGCCCCGGGCGCCGTAGCTGATCACCACGGCGTCGGCGAGGCGCCGCATGAACGTGATGCCCAGGCAGGGGCGGTCGTCGGAGATCTCCGGCGCGTGCCAGGAGCCCTCGTCGACGATGGCGAACCAGACCTTCCGGTCGTCGGTCCAGAACGTGAGGCCGACCGAGCCGGGGGCGTCGGGGGAGTAGGCGTGCACGACCGAGTTGGCGACCGCCTCGCTGACCGCGAGGGTCAGGTCCTGCCGGCACCCCTCGGTCGTGTCGAACGGGGCGAGCCAGCGAAGCACGTCCGCCCGCGCCAGCGCCGCCGCCTCGGGCACCGCGGGCCAGCGGCGGCGGGCGAACTCGGAGGTGTCAGTCGTGGCTGGTCTCTCGTCGCGTGTCGCCATGCTCATCGCGCGTCCCCGTACCGTCGGCCATCCGGTGCGCCGGTACCGGCCAACCGGCCGACGCCCGCTGTCAGTGTGTACCCATCGCGGCCGACGTTACCTCCGGCGATCGGCTCCGTTTCCAGGCCGCTCGGTCAGCGGAGCCGACGGCCCGTCGAACGGTCCCCGCCGCGCCCGGTCGGCCGGTGCGCGGCGGGCGACGACGTCAGGTGGCGAGGCGGCCCGCGCGGTCGATCGACTCGCCGAGCTGCTCCTCGCTGAGCATCGGGAACAGGCCCCTGAACTGGGCGTCGGTCACCCCGCTCCAGTCGTAGACCTGGGTCACCTCGGTGCCACCGGACCCGCCCTGCCGCAGCTCCCAGGTGTAGGTGTGGCCCCCGGGCTTCATGTCACCGAGCTTGTCGGCATACGCGCCCTCCGGGTACAGCAGCGGCGCCCAGCCGATCTTGCGGTCCTTCTCGTAGGAGACCACCTCGTTGCGCATCTGGTAGTCACCGAGGATGTCGTTGTTCATGTTCATGATGAACTCGTCACCGACGCCGGTCAGCGTCGAACCGCCTTCGAGACCGCGCAGCATGGCCGACCCGTCCAGCTCGGCGTGCCTGGCCGGGTCGGTCAGTACCGCGAAGACCTGCTCAGGGCTGGCGTCCACCGTGCGGGTCACCTTGATCTGATCCGAATCGCTCACAACTGTCCTCCTTGACCATGAGACGAACGGGCCTGATCGTGCCCGGTACCCCGACGGTCGGCAACGGCGGCCGTCACCCGGTAGGAGGACCCCGAAAGCGCGCACCTCGCCCTCGACCCGGCCGACCACCGGCCGTTCGCTACGGTCTGCCCGTGGCCCCGAACAATGACGCGGCGCGGGCGGTCGTCGCCGGCGCGCCCCGCGCGGTCCGGCTGGCATTCCTCTACTACCTCGGCAACGTCGTGCTGGCCGTGACCGCCGCCGTCGTCAACCTGGTGATGCACCTCAGCGGCCCGATGGTGTTGATCGGCCCCGCCATCGAGGCGATCGTCTTCCTCGGTATCGGCAGCCAGATGGTGCTCGGGAAGCTGTGGGCGCGGGTGGCCGTCATGAGCTTCACCTGGATGTTCGTCGCGATCAAGGCGCTGGAGATCTACGGGTTGAACAAGGCCTTCGGGCACAACATGGACCAGGTCGCGCTGTTCACCTTCAGCTGCGTGGGGGGCGAGCTGGTGCTGCTCATCCTGGGCATGGTGTCGATGTACCGGTCCAGCACGCACGACTACTTCAGCTGACCCGACCGCACCGGGCGGCCCGGTTCCGGCCCCGGGAACGGGTCCTCAGGGCTACCGTGCGTTCATGCCGGGGCGCAACCGCACCGGCCCGACCGAGGGCCTCGGCGGGCTGGCGACCTTCGTCGACCACGTTCTGGCGGACGGCCGCGTGGTGCGGCGGGAGTCCCGCCACCACCGCAAGCACCTCACGGAGCTGTCCGGCCACGGCCTGACGTGGTGGGCGCCGGCGGCCCGGGGATGGTGGATCGCCGTGCTGTTCGCGGTGGGGTCGCTGCTGTTCGCGTTCGGCGCGTTGCCCGGCTACGTGGGCGCCGTCGGCACGCGGTGGGACTCGGTCACGTTCTTCGTCGGTTCGCTGTTCTTCACCTCGGCGGCGTTCCTGACCTACCGGGAGGCGGTCGACGCCGGACCCCGGGCGCGGGACACCGCGCGGCGCCGCTTCTTCGTCTACCAGCCCCGACGGGTCGACTGGTGGGCCACCGGGGTGCAGCTGGTCGGAACCGCGTACTTCACCGTCAGCACCGCGGCCGCGATGCAGGTCGATCTGACCGTCGCGGCCGTGGACCAGCGGGTGTGGCGGCCCGATGCCGTCGGCTCGGTCTGCTTCCTGGTCGCGAGCGGGCTGGCCTGGTTCGAGGTCTGCCACGGCTGGCTCGCGTGGCGCCCCCGGTCCTGGGCGTGGTGGATCACGCTGGTCAACCTGGTCGGGTCGGTCGCCTTCGGGGTGTCCGCCGTGGCCAGCTACGTCATCCCGGCGACCGGCCAGGCGCGGAACGCGGATCGGGCGAACCTGGGCACGCTGGTGGGCGCGGTGTTCTTCCTCGTCGGCGCCGTGCTGCTGCTGCCGGAGCGCACCGAGGACACCGGCTCGACGGGCAGCCCGGCCGACGGCGGTTCCGGGCAGCCAGGACGCTAGGCGGACGGCTCCGCGCCGTCGGGAGCCGCCGGGCCGGCCGGCGCGCGCCGCCGCACCGACACCGCGGTGACCACGATGACCAGCGCACACACCGCCGCGATGGCCAGCAGGACGGACGCCAGCCCGACGGCGCCGGCCAGCAGCGGCAGCAGGAGGCAGGCCACGGCGGCACCGGCGAGCGCGGCGGGCGGCACCGTCGGGCTCGCCACGATCGGTGCGTGCACCAACCAGAGCAGCACCAGGAACACGCCGACGGGGACCGCGACCCCGTAGCCGGTGCTGATCGGTGACGACGCCGTGTGGTGTTCGGCCTGCTGGACGGCGACCTCGAGCCCGGCGCCCAGCGCGGCGAGCGACGCGAAGATCCCGTAGTGGGCGTACCCCCACAGGTAGGACAGCCGGCGCCGACTCGCCAGCCCTTCGCCGCTGGGTTCGAGGGAGTAGAGCCACCACAGCGTGAACAGCAGCACCAGCCCGGCGGCGGCGGTCGCCACCAGCGGTCCGCTGAGCCCCGTGTCGAGCGCCTCGGCCACGCCGGTCGACGCCGCCAGCACGCTCTCCCCGAGGAGGATGATCGTGAACAGGGTGTAGCGCTCGGCGATGTGGTGCGGGTGCCAGCTGGTGTGCTGGTTGTGTTCCGCCCACACCGGCACCGTCAGCTCCAGCACCACCAGTCCCGCGAAGATGGCCAGGAGGCCGGTGGTCGAGACCACCCCGGACTCGGCGAGGGCGAGCCGGGCGATCCAGCCCGCCTGGACGGCGCTGATCCCCACCGCGTACCGCAGGGCGGTGGACCGGCACTCCGGGTCCTCCCGGGCCGCCCTCAGCCACTGGGCGACCAGCCCGAGCCGCATGATGAAGTACCCGAGCGTGACCGCGCGGAAGTCCAGGTGCTCGACCGCGCTCGGTACCCCCGCCGCCAGCACGAGGACCCCCGCCATCTGCACCAGGGTCATCAGCCGGTAGGGCACGTCGTCGGTGTCGTACGAGGACGCGAACCAGGTGAAGTTCATCCAGGCCCACCAGATGGCGAAGAAGACCTGGAGGAACGGCACCACCCCGGCGAGGGCGTGGCCCCCGGCGAGCGCATGGGCCAGCTGCGCGGTGATGCTCGCGACGGCCACCACGAAGGTCAGGTCGAACAGCAGCTCGAGCTGGCTCGACACCCGGTGCGGCTCGTCGACCGAGCGGGAGATCATCCGGACCCGCACCCGGAAGCCCGCGTCGACCGGGCTCTCCGGGCCGGGCGGGCGCGGAGGGATGGTCACCTCCGCCGTCCCGTCTCCCGCCGAAGGGGCGCGGTCGTGTGCATCGGACCTCCTGTGAACGTCGGCGGCGCGCGGTCGCTGACTCGTGCGTGGGGAGCATTCTGCGCGACCCGGGATCCGCGGCACCCGATGAGTTTCGCGGACCGGCCTGGTCAGAACCGCGCACCAGCGCATCGTCGTCCCGACGGCGACGGGGAGTCCCCCGACCGAGGAGCACCACGTGGTTATCGTTGCCGGACACATCATCGTGGCCGACGGCCAGCGCGAGTCCTACCTGGCGAGCTGTGTCGGCGTCGTCCAGCAGGCCCGCCGGGCACCCGGCTGCCTCGACTTCGCCATCACCGCCGACCTGGTGGAGCACGGTCGGATCAACATCTTCGAGCGGTGGGAGTCGCGGGAGGCGGTGGAGGCGTTCCGTGGTGACGGTCCCAGCGGCGAGCAGGGCGCCGCGATGCTCAGCGCATCGGTCACCGAGTACGACGTCAGCGGCGAGCGCCCGCTGAGCTGAGTAGGACTCGTGCGCCGTCCGGCGATCGAAGATTCGCGGGATCTTCGATCGCCGGCTCGGCGGAGAAGGTCAGGACCCGATCATGCCTGTCGTGCACCCCCATTTAGGGTGTCCACGGCGGAACGTGACTGGCCCGGACGCACCCGAGGGGGATGGTGTGATGGCGGTGGGGGCGCTCGACGACGGCCCGAGGGACCCGAGGGACGGGCCGGAAGCGATGACCGGTTCCCGCCGCAACCTGGCGTTCGGCACGATCCTGCTGGGCATGCTGCTGGCCGCGCTGGACCAGACGATCGTGTCCACCGCGCTCCCGACCATCGTGGCCGACCTGGGCGGCGCCGGGCACCTGTCCTGGGTGGTCACCGCGTACCTGCTGGCCGAGACGGTGGCCACCGTGCTGGCCGGCAAGTTCGGCGACCTGTACGGGCGCAAGCTCGTGTTCCAGGTCAGCTGTGCGGTGTTCGTGATCGGCTCGTTCTTCTGCGGGTTCGCCCAGGACATGGGCTGGCTGATCGGGATGCGGGTGGTGCAGGGCATCGGTGGGGGCGGCCTCACCGTGACCGCCAGCGCGTTGATCGCCGACATCATCCCGCTGCGCGACCGGGGCCGGTACCAGGGCGCACTGGGGGCGGTGTTCGGGGTGACCACCGTGGTCGGGCCGCTGCTGGGCGGCTGGTTCACCGACAACCTGTCCTGGCGGTGGGCCTTCTACGTCAACGTGCCCATCGCGGTGGTGGTGATCGCGGTGGCCTTCCGCACGTTGCCCTCGGTCCGCGCCGCCGGCCGGCCGGTGATCGACTATCTGGGCATCGTGCTGATCTCGCTGGGTGCCACCGGACTGACCCTGGCCACCAGCTGGGGCGGCAGCACCTACCCCTGGGGGTCGGCGGTCATCATCGGGCTGTTCGCCGGGTCGTTGCTCGCGCTGGCGGTGTTCGTACTGGTGGAGCTGCGGGCGCCGGAGCCGATGCTGCCGATGCGGCTGTTCCGCGAGCCGGTGTTCGCGGTGACCACCATGATCAGTTTCGTGGTGGGCTTCGCCATGCTCGGCGCCCTGACCTACCTGCCGACCTACCTGCAGTACGTACAGGGCATCGACGCCACCTCGTCCGGGGTGCGCACGCTGCCGATGGTGGCGGGTCTGCTCGTCACCTCGATCCTGGCGGGCAACACGGTCAGCCGCACCGGGCGCTACAAGCCGTTCCCCATCGCGGGCGGCGCGGTGATGGCGGTGGGCATGTTCCTGCTGTCGCGGCTGGACCAGCACACCTCGGTGCTGGTCAGCTCCCTGGCCATGCTGGTGCTGGGCGCCGGCATCGGGCTGTGCATGCAGGTGCTGACGATCATCGTGCAGAGCACCGTGGACTACCGGGACCTGGGCGTCGCCACCTCGGGGGTGACCTTCTTCCGCACCATGGGCAGCTCCTTCGGGGTGGCCGTCTTCGGCACGGTGTACACCGGCAGCCTGGCCGCCAACCTGGCCTCGGCCCGGGCGGCGAACCCCGGGTCGGCCGCCGCGGCGGCGAGCAGCCCCGCCGCGCTGCACGCGCTGCCCGCGGCTCAGGCGGCCCCGATCGTGAACGCGTACGCCGAGACGGTGCGGACGCTGTTCGGCGCGGGGATCCCCGTGGCCCTGCTGGCCCTGGTGCTCGGGCTCTTCCTCAAGCAGGTGCCGCTGCGCGGTGCCGCGCGGGCCGGTGCCACCGACGTGGGCGGCGGGTTCGCGATGCCCGACGGGCGCTCCTCCCGCCAGCAGCTGGAGGTGGCGGTGGCCCGGGTCCTGCGGGCGGAGGGGCCGGGGGCCGCGCCGGGCATCCTCGCCGCCGCGCACACCACCCTGGACCTGGCCGAGATGTGGTGCGTGCAGCAGGTACACGTGCGGCTGCGGATCACCGGGGAGGCCGGGCTGACCACCATCGCCGAGCAGGTCCGGGTGCCCGGGGCGGTGCTGTGGCCGGCCTTCGCCAGGACCATCGCCGCGGGCTACCTGCGCTCCGACGGCGAACGGATGTGGCTGACACCGGCCGGCGACCGGGAGATGCGGAAGGTCACCGCGAGCGTGCTGGCCTGGCTGACCGGCAAGCTGGCCGGCTGGGCGGGCGACGACCGGGTCGGCGGGTCACCCAGCCACGCCGAGCTGCACACCGCGCTGGAGAGCCTGGCCAGGCGGCTGCTGCTGGAGGACGGCTTCGCCCGCCGCGACCCCCTGCTCGAGCCCGCCACCGTCGGCGCCTCCTGAGGGCTCCGCGTCCTCCCGAGCGCCCGCACCCGGCCGGCCGGAGGAAGATCGGGTTTGGCGTCCCGGCGCGGGGGACCCAAGATGGGCGGATGGACGCCGTGCGGCGCTTCGCCGAGCTGGTCGGCCAGCCGGACCCGCCGCTGGACCGCGCGGCGCTCACGCTGGCCGCGGGTGCCGACCCCACGCTGGACATCGAGCACTGGATGGCGGAGCTGGATCGGCTCGCCGAGGGCGTCACCGACCTGGACGGCCTCGTGCGCCGGCTGTTCGTCGAGGAGCGCTTCGCCGGCAACACCCGCAACTACTACGACCCGCGCAACTCGCTGCTGCCCCACGTCCTGGTCCGCCGGCTCGGAATCCCGATCACGCTCGCCGTGGTGTGCATGGAGGTCGGGCGCCGGGCCGGCGTGCCGATCGACGGGGTCGGCATGCCGGGGCACTTCCTGGTCCGCCCGGTCGGGGGCGACGTGCTGCTCGACGTGTTCGACGGCGGCGCCGAGCTGTCGCCCTCGGCGTGCGAGTCGCGGTTCCGGGAGCTGGGCGGTGCCGGGCCGTTCGGCCCGCATCTGCTGGAGGCGACCCCGACCCGGGCGATCCTGGTGCGGATGCTGGAGAACCTGCGAGCCGTGTTCCGCACGCTGCGTCGTCCGGCCGCGACCGAGTGGGTCCTGCGGATGCGGCTCAGCCTGCCGGGCGCGGGGCTCGCCGAGCGGATGGAGCTGGCGCAGGCGCTGGGCAGCCAGGCGAAATGGGTCGAGGGAGCGCGGATCCTCGAGGCCCAGGTGCCGGAGGCGGAGCCGGAGATGGCGCAACGGCTGGCGGTCGCCGCGCGATCGCTGCGCGCACACCTCAACTGACCGGCCCCGCGACGGGCCGACCGAGGCCGGTCACCCCGACGGCGCGCTGACGAAGCAGTGGTGGATCACGGTGACATCCGCACCGGGGACGGCCCCGACCGGCACGGCCCGGCGACCCTCGAGCCCGACGCGGTGATCATCGGCGCCGGTGTCGCGGGCCTCTACCGCCTACATCTACCAGTACCTGTTCTCCGAGGACCTCTACAAGGACCGGGGTTCCGGATCGAATGACCGGTGCGGTCCGGGCGGTCACCGGCCGGCCGGACCTACCGCGTACGGCCCAGGGTGATCGCGGTGCTGATCAGGGGCAGCGCGTCGGTGCGCGGGCCGCGCGGCGAGCCGGCGACGAGCCCGTTCTGGTCGACGGTGCCCTGCAGCTCGAAGCGGTCGATCTCGAACGGGAGATTGACCCCGGTGAGCGGCTGCGGCGAGTTCATCAGATGGAAGTGCAGGTGCGGCTGGGTGGTGTTGCCGGAGTTCCCGAGCCGCCCGATCTCCTGTCCCCGGGTGACCCGGTCGCCGACCCTCACCGTCGCCGACCCCGGCTTCAGGTGCGCGTAGAAGGCGTACCGCCCGGGCCCGAGCTGCAGCGTCACGTGGTTGCCACCGAGCTGGGCGACGGTCAGCCCGGGCAGGACCGTCCCCGGTGGCGCATCGGGCATCCCGGACACCACGGCCACCACGGTCGCATCCGCCACGGCGAGCAGTGGCTCGCCGTAGGCGAGGTAGCTCTCGTTGCGGGTGCGGTCGCCGCGCGCGGAGGCCAGCGGCAGGCCGGCGACGGGGTCGGCGAACGGGGTGATCGCGAAGTCCACCTGGAGCCAGTCGATCGCGTACCGCTCCGCGCCGTTGATCCGCCCACCCAGTGCGATCATCGCGCCGCGGTGGGCGGACAGCTCGCAGCAGGCGTTGACCGCCCACCAGCCGGTCCCGTTCATCGGCGGGCCGATCACGACCGGCTCACCGGCACCGGTTCGGACCACGCCACCGACCTGCTCCGCGTGCTCGGGGAAGTTGCCGGCGAACTCGGCCTGAGCGGTGGCGGGCGGTGCGAACCGGGCCTCGACGCGATGGGTGACGGCGGCGGGCACGGCGGCCCGGTCGGCGTAGACGTCGTCGAGGATCAGCAGCACCGTGCGGCCGGCGGGCACCGTGGCGGCCGGCACCGGCGGTAGCTGGTAGTCGCCCACGATCAACGACCTGGCCACCACCTCGGGGCTCGCCACGGTGGCGAGCACCCTGCCGTCCTCGGCCAGCGTCTCGACCCGGGTGATGGTGGCGTCCTTCGGCGCGGTGTTGAGCACCTGGAGCTCGTAGCTGACGTGCACCCGGTCGTCGCTGCCCCGGACGGGGATCGGGTCCGGTGCCAGGGCCGAGATGACGAGCGGGGTGATGCCGCCGTCGGCGGTCGGTGGCGGCGGCGCGGCGGGCGCCGGCGGGCCCGGGGTCGCGGAGGTGCACGCGGCGAGCGCGAGGATCAAGCCGACGAGGCCGACGAGGCCAGCGGTGAGGAGCGGCGCCGCGCCGAGGAGGGGCAGCGGCCGGGACACGCGCGGGGACACGGGGATGATCGTGGCAGCGGGCGTCCCGCTGGCCTAGGAGACTCCTGAAATAGGGGCCTTGTGCGGGCTTGGGTGGTGTGCAGCCTCTTGAAGGCTGTCTGTGTTGGCCTCGGGTCCGTGGTTCCGGAGGTTCAGGTGACGAGTTCGGCCCTGTCTGTCGAGGTCGGGTTG
>DASXJJ010000009.1:0-13355 GCA_036497465.1 Pseudonocardia sp.
CAGGTCGGTGCGCCCGACGCTGCCGTAGAGCAGCGAACCGCCGGTGAACACCGCCGCTGCCCGGCCGCCGTCGTCGACCCGGTAGGCCAGGTGGGAGTCGGTGTGGCCGGGCGTGGCGATGACCGTGATCCGCATCCGGCCTGCCCGCAGCTCGTCGCCGTCCGCGACGGGCAGCCGGTCGAACTCGACCTCGTCGGCCGCGGCCACCACGTAGCGGGCGCCGGTGCGGCGGGCCAGCTCGTGGCCGCCGGAGACGTAGTCGTTGTGGATGTGGGTCTCCAGCACCACCTCGCACCGCACCCCCGCGTCGGCCAACACCCCTTCGACGCGGTCCAGGTCGCGCTGCGGGTCGACCACGATCGCCACCTCGCCGTCGTGGGCGACGTAGCTGCGGTCACCGAGCTCGGTGGTCTCGATGACGTGGACGGTCGGGCTCACGGAAACACCTCCGGAATCGAGCAATAAATGACCGTACATTGAAAACGAGCGCAGCGCAGTTGTACGGACACGTGCTGTCACCCGTCCGTGTCGCATCCGTGTCGTGTCCGGGCCTGGTGTCGGCGGCGGGCCGGCCGGGGGTGCCCGCCGGGGTGGCCCGGTCCGGGCGGAGTGACCTGGGTCGTTGCGCCGGAGCGGCGGAGGTGCTGGACTGGTGGCATGACCTGGGTTCCCACGGCGGCGCGCCGCCCGTTCCGGGTGTGCCTGCTCGCCATGGACCAGCTCTCGATCGACGACCGCAGGTGTCCCCGGGCACCGCGCGCCCGCTGACCACACCTCTGGTCGGGCCGCTCAACCCGTCCCGTCGATCGACACCTCCGAGGGAACCCGTGCACCACGCCCGCAGCACCCCGCGCCGCGGCCGCCCCCCAGCCGTCGTCGGCTCGCCGGGGACGCTACAGAGGCTGCGGAGGTGGCAGTCGCCGCGGCCGTCGCGGTCGCCGCAGCCGTCGCCGACGCTGTCGCGGTCGCCGCAGCTGTCGCGGTCGCCGCAGCGCCGGATCGGCCGCCTGGTCGCCCGCATCTCGGCGCTGGTGGGGGCCGCGAACCGCGCCGGCGTCCCGTTCTGAGGCGCCCGTCCGCACCCCGGTCGAGGTTTCACGTGAAACCCACGTGGTCGGTGGACGGCGGCGGATCAGCCCGGCGCCGCGACGTCCCGGTGGCCGGTGCGGGACGACGCCCGGCCGCGACCCGGTTTGTCGCTCGGCCGGCACCCCGGTCGGCAGTCCGTCGGCACCACGTCGGCGGTCAGTGGTTCGGTGTCCTCGGCCCCGAGGGCGCTGCCGTCCGGTGACCGGCATGGCCGGTCGCTGACCGGTCGGCGTGCAGCCGCCGCAGCAGGTCGGCCAGCCCACCGGGTGCGCGGCCGTCCAGCCGGGCGCTGGTGCGCACCCGCAGGTCGGTCGGCCGGGCGATCCGGTACCCGGCCCGGTGCAGCCGGTGCAGCAGCGCGTGGTCCTCACCGGAGGTGACCGGGGGGAAGCCGCCGACGTCGAGGTACGCGCCGGCCCGCACGCCGAGGTTCGCGGCGTAGGCGTGCCGGTGCCCGCCCGGGTCGCCGAGCGCGGCCGAGGAGCCGGTCACCGGGAAGCCGGCCTCCACCACGCTCGCGTACCGGCGCAGCACCGCCGCGTCGAGCCGTCCCGGGGCGTCCAGACCCACCGTCCCGGCCACCGCGTCCGCCCCGGAGTCGGCGTACCGCAGATGGTCCACCACCCAGTCCGGCCCGACGGTGCTGTCGGCGTCGGTGCTGAGCAGCCAGGTCCTGGACACCGGGACGGCGGACAACCGGTCCAGCACCCGGCGCATCCCCTGGTCGCGGACCTCGGCGACCGGGCCGCGCGCGCTGCCGGTCAGCACGTCCACCGTGGCGCGGGTGGTGCCGTGCAGCGCGCGGCGGGCCGCCGTGCCGGTGGCGTCCCGGCAGCGGTCCAGCACCACGCACACCGCGCACAGCACGCCGGCGGGAGCCGCGTCCAGCGCGGTGAGCAGCGCGCGCAGGCACGGCTCCACGAGGGACTCCTCGTCGCGCGCGGGCACCACCACACCCACCGCGCGGACCGACCCGGCCGTCACCGCCGGCGCACCACGTGCAGCAGGAACTTCTCGTCGGTGTGCTCGACCAGCATCTCGAACCGGGGGTCGGCGAGCACCTGGGCGTGGGTCCGCGCGGCGTCCTGGGGTGCCTCGGCGGGCCAGCCGCGCCAGTGCGCCAGAACCGCGTCCCCACCGGGCACCAGCGCGTCGGCCAGCCGGTCGACGACCGCGCCGACGTCGGCCGGCGACAGGTAGTAGAGCACCTCGCTGAGCATCGCCAGGTCGATCCCGGCCGGCAGCGCCGCCGGGTCCGGCAGCGCCCGCGCGGTCACCGTGACGCCGGGCAGGTGGCCGGTGGCCCGCGCGGCGGCCTCGACCGCGCCGGCGGAGTAGTCGGAGGCGTCGACCCGGTCGCAGCGCTGCGCCAGCGCCGGGGTCAGCGTCCCCAGCCCGCAACCCGGCTCGGCGGCGTGCCGGTACCGGGCCCGTGGCAGGCAGGCCACCGTCACCGCCTGTTTGCGCTGCTCGTACCAGCTGGTGCGGGTCTGCCACGGGTCGCCGTCGCCCCGCGCGTACAGCTGCTCGAACCGCCGGACCGGCGCGCTGGTCTCCCGCGCGACCCGGAAGTACAGCTCGGTCGGCGTGTCGAAGCAGGGCAGCACCTGCTCGGGCAGGATCGGCGGTCCTCCGCCGGGCGCCGGTTCCAGCTGCGAGACGAAGCAGCCGACCGCGCGGCGCTTGAGCCGCCGCTGCCGGTCGGTGAGCGCGTAGTGGACGGCGCGGGGCCAGGGGACCGCCGGGTCGTCCGGCCGGGTCCGGACCCACATCCAGATCGGGTACTCCCAGCCGTGCGCGTGCACCGGCGCCGCGGCGGCGGCGGCGCGGCCGGCGGCGGCGTGGTCCGGGTGCGGGTCGTCGCTCCACGGCGCGAGGTAGGCGTCGACGTCGCGCAGCAGCGGATCCAGCCGCTCGGCCAGCGCGTCGGCGTCCAGGGCGGAGTCGGGCATGCCCAGCCGGTGGACCCGTACCGAGCCCATGCCGTGCACCCGCAGCGCCCGACCCAGCTCCGCCCACCGGGTGCGGGCCAGCTCGGCGCGGTCGTCCGCGTCCAGCTCCGGGAACGCGGCGTCGCCGTCGGTGGCCACCACCAGCTCGACCCGACCGCCCGCCGCGTGCACGGCCTGCATCAACCCGCCGGCGCCGAGCGTCTCGTCGTCCGGGTGCGCCGCGACCACCAGCAGCCGCCGCGGCTCGGTGGGGTCGATGGCCCGGCTGTCCCGCGCGGCGAGCGCGTCCCGCCAATCGGCGAGGTGGGTCGGGGACGGCGCGCTCATCGCCGCTGCTCCAGCACGGCCGCGCCGAGGGCGGCCAGGTCGCGCTCGCCGTGGTGCTGGCGGACGTAGACGCCCAGGTCGGCGAGCCGGCGCTCCAGGCCGTCGCCGCGGGTCAGCGCCGCCACCCCGACCAGCCGGGGCACGGCGTCGAGCACCGAGCGGCAGCAGCGCTCCACCGCCGCCCTCGCTGTCCACGCCGAGGTGCGGTGGCCGTCCTTGGGGTCGGCGTCGATCTCCTCGGCGGTGCGGGCCAGCAGGGCGTCGGCGGCGGCCAGCTGGGCGTGCAGCGCGCCGACCAGGGCCTGCTGGTGCGGGTCGGCGCCCCCGGAGCACCCGCCCGGCAGCGCCGCGTACACCTCGTCCAGCACGCCGGCGGCACCGCCCAGCCACACCGCCGCGACGCCGGCGCCGCCCCACCAGAACCCGGCCCGCCCGGTGTAGCAGTCCGGCTCGCCGACCCAGCTCTCCGGCGGCGCGGGCACGTCGCGCAGCTCGACGTCCGGGCTGTCGCTGGCCCGCATGCCGAACGGGGTCCAGCTGCCGGGCACCGGGTGCAGCCCCGGCGCGTCCAGCGGCAGGTCCAGGATCCGGGAGCCGGTGGGCGCGGCCGCGACGACCAGCGTCCGGTCCAGGCAGCTCGCGCCGGAGCAGAACCGCACGGTGCCCCGGGCCACGTGCCGCCCCGCGACCCGCTCCAGCCGGGCTCCGGTGCCACCGGACCGGGCCGCCCACACCCCGTAGAGCGCGCCCGGCACCGGCTCGTGACCGACCTCGGCCAGGATCGCCAGCGCGTCGGTGTGGCCCTCGGCCAGGCGGCCCAGCGCGAGGTCTTCCCGACCCCACGCCGCGAGGTCGCCCCAGCGCGCCGCGGTGTCACCCTGCCCGGGCGGGGGTGGGCTCAGCGCGCCCCGCCGGCCCAGCTCGAGGAAGCGCTCCACCGGGTTGCCGGGGCGTCGCCCCGGGTGGTCCGCGTCGGCCGGCGTGTTCGCGGGCGGGTCCGCTCGCAGGATCCCCCGTGGTGCGCCGCTGCTACCGCTCACGAAGCCCTCCCCCGTCGCCGCCCTGTGCCGCGTCGGCAGGTACCCCGCGCGACGGCGGCTACACGGACGAGCCGGGTGGCCGGCTTCACGCGGGCCGGGCGGACTCGCCGGGCTGGTCGGGTGCGATCAGCCGGGTGACGCCCGTGCTCGCCGAGTGCGGGTCAGCGGAGCGCGATCCGGCCGCTGCCGCCGCGCACCCGGCCCACCACGGCCGCCGCCCCGCCCAGCCGGGCCACCGCCTCCGCCGCCCGCTCCGGCGCGGCCCCGAACAGCAGCCCGCCGGAGGTCTGCGCGTCGGCCAGCAGCAGCACGTCCAGCTCGGCGCGGTGGCCCTGGTCGACCCGGTCGGCCACCCAGTCCCGGTTGCGCCGACTGCCGCCGGGCAGCACACCGCGCTCGGCGAGCTCGCGCACCCCGGGGATCAGCGGCACCGTGTCCACGTCGAGCTCGACGTCGACCCCGGAGGCCTCGACCATCTTGCGCAGGTGACCGAGCAGCCCGAAACCGGTCACGTCGGTGGCGCCGGTGGCGCCGGCGGCCACCGCGGCGACCGACGCGGCGGCGTTGTCGGCGGTCATCGAGGCGATCGCCGCGGCGGTGACCTCGGCGGACGCGGTGCCCGCCCTGATCGCGGAGGTGGCGATCCCGGTACCCAGCGCCTTGGTCAGCACCAGCGCGTCGCCGTCCCGGAGCCCGGCGTTGGTCAGGATCCGGTCCGGGTGCACCTCGCCGATGACGGCCAGCCCGTACTTGGGTTCGGGATCGTCCACGCTGTGCCCACCGACCACCGGGAATCCGCACTGGGCGCCCGCGTCGGCCCCGCCGGCCAGCACCTCGGCGAGCATCGACATCGGCAGCTCGGTGGACGGCCACGCCACCAGGTTCAGCGCGAACAGCGGCCGGCCGCCCATCGCGTACACGTCGGACACCGCGTTGACCGCCGCGATCCGTCCCCAGGTGCGCGGGTCGTCGACCAGCGGGGTGAAGAAGTCGGTGGTGGCCACCAGCGCGCGGTCGGCGTCCAGCCGCCACACCGCCGCGTCGTCCCCGGTCTCGGTACCCACCAGCAGGTCGGGATGGGTGGTCGGGGTGAAGCCGGCCAGCACGTCGGCGAGCAGCCCGGGGGCCAGCTTGCAGGCGCAGCCGCCGCCGTGGCTGAACTCGCTGAGCCGCCGGGTCGAGGTGTCCGCCGCAGAGACCATGGCCGTGAGGGTAGTCTGGGCACGCCCCGGCGGCGGGGTACCGCCGCTGCCTAGGCTGGTGCGGTGACCGGAGTTCACGCCGACCCGCGCCGTCGGGTGCCCAGGACCGACGCGGTGCTCGCCGACCCGCGCCTGGCCGAGCCGCGCCGGCGGCTGGGTACCGCGCTGGTGAAGCGGTCGGTGGCCGGGGCGCAGCAGCGGGTGCGGTCCGGCGAGCTCGCGCCGGAGCGGGTCGTCGAGTCGGTGCTCGCCACGCTGCCCGCGACCGCCGCCGGCAGCCTCACCGCGGTCCTCAACGCCACCGGTGTACTGCTGCACACCAACCTGGGCCGCGCGCCGCTGTCCGGGGCCGCCCTGGACGCGCTGCGGGTGGCCGCCGGCACCTCCGACGTGGAGCTGGACCTGGCCACCGGCGCCCGGGGCCGTCGGGGCGCCGGCGCGCTGGACGCCCTCGCGGCCGCGGTGCCCGCCGCCTGCGCGGTACACGTGGTCAACAACGGGGCCGCGGCGCTCGCCCTGGTCGCCACCGCGCTGGCCGGCCCCGGCCCGTCCGGCGCGGCCCGGGAGATCGTGATCGCTCGAGGCGAGCTGGTGGAGATCGGCGACGGGTTCCGCATCCCGGAGCTGCTCGCCGCGACCGGTGCCCGGCTGCGCGAGGTGGGCACCACCAACCGGGTCCGCCGGCAGGACTACGCCGACGCCGTCGGACCGGACACCGGGTTCGTGCTGAAGGTGCACCCCTCCAACTTCCGGATCACCGGGTTCACCTCGTCGGTGCCGATCTCCGAGCTGACCGGCCTCGGCCCGCCGCTGGTGGTGGACATCGGCTCCGGGCTGCTCGCCCCGGACCCGGTGCTGCCCGACGAGCCGGATGCCGCGACCGCGCTGGCCGAGGGCGCCGACCTGGTCACCGCGTCCGGCGACAAGCTGCTCGGCGGGCCGCAGGCCGGGCTGTTGCTCGGCGGTCCCGGCGGCGGTCAGGCAGCCGGTCAGGCCCCCGGTCCCGGTGGCGGCGCCGAGCTGGTGGCGCGGCTGCGCCGGCACCCGCTGGCCCGCGCGCTGCGGGTGGACAAGCTGACCCTGGCCGCTCTCGAGGCGACACTGGCCGGCCCGGAGACGCCCACCGCGGCCGCGCTGCACGCCGAGCCGGAGCCGCTGCGCCGCCGGGCCGATGCGCTGGCCGACCGGCTGGCCGACGCCGGGATCGAGGCTCGCGCGGTCAGCTCGGCGGCGGTGGTCGGCGGCGGCGGGGCGCCCGGGGTCACGCTGCCCAGCGCGGCCGTCGCCCTGCCGGAGCGGTACGCGGCCGCGCTGCGCGCCGGGCGTCCCGCCGTGCTGGGTCGGGTGGATGACGGGCGCTGCCTGCTCGACCTGCGCACGGTGCCGGCGGAGGCCGACGAGCAGCTGTTCGCGGCCGTCCGCGCGGCGCGGGTCTGACGCGGTGCACGTCCTCGCCACCGCCGGGCACGTCGACCACGGCAAGTCGACGCTGGTGCGCGCGCTGACCGGGATGGAGCCGGACCGGTTCGAGGAGGAACGGCGGCGCGGGCTCACGATCGACCTGGGGTTCGTGTGGACCGAGCTGCCCGGCGGGGACGCGGTCGCGTTCGTCGACGTGCCCGGGCACGAGCGGTTCGTCGGGACCATGCTCGCCGGGGTCGGGCCGGTGCCGGCCGTGCTGTTCGTGGTGGCCGCCGACGAGGGCTGGATGCCACAGTCCGGCGAGCACCGGGACGCGCTGGCCGCGCTGGGCACGCGGGACGGGCTGCTCGTGGTCACCCGCTCCGACCTGGCCGACCCGGCACCGGCGCTGGAGCAGGCCCGCGCGCGGCTGGCCGGCACCCCGCTCGCCGGGCTCACCGGGGTGTGCGTGTCGGCGACCACCGGCGCCGGGATGGAGCGGCTGCGCCGGGAGCTGGCCGCCCTGGTCGCGCGGCTGCCCACGCCCGACCCGTCGGCGCCGGTGCGGCTGTGGGTGGACCGGGCGTTCACCGTGCGGGGCGCCGGGACGGTGGTCACCGGCACGCTGCCCGCCGGCCGGCTGCGGGTCGGCGATCCGCTCGTGCTGGAGCCGGGGTCGCGGCCGGTCACGGTGCGCGGGCTGCAGGTCACCGGGCGGGCGGTGGACGGGGCCGTCGGCGTGGCCCGGGTCGCGGTCAACCTGCGCGGGGTGCCGAAGGAGACCGTCGAGCGGGGTGACGCGCTGGTCAGCCCGGGTCGCTGGCTGACCAGCACGGTGGTCGACGTGCGGTTGCACCCGGTACGGCCGGGCGAGCCGGTCGGTCGGCCACCGGCGCGGGCGCACCTGCACCTGGGTGGGGCGGCGGTCCCGGTCCAGCTGCGGCCGCTGGGATCGCGGCCGGCCGCCGACCGTGACGACGCCGGGTCGGCGGCAGAGGACGGCGGGGACCCGACCGCGCGGCTCACGCTGAGCAGCCCGCTGCCGATGCGCATCGGCGACCGCGCACTGCTGCGCGACCCCGGGATGCACCGCATCGTCGCCGGGCTCACCGTCCTGGACGTGCGGCCTCCGGCGCTGGCCCGGCGGGGTGCCGCCGCCCGTCGCGCGGCGGAGCTGGCCGGGGTGACCGGGGCACCGGACGCCGCCGCCGAGCTGGCGCGACGCGGCCTGGTCGACCGCGACGAGCTGGTCACGATGGGCGCCGACCCGGCCACGCTGCCCGGGGACGTGGTGACCGCGGGCCCCTGGCTGCTCGACCGGTCGCGGGCCGGTGAGCTGGCGGAACGGCTCGCCGCGCTGGTCGCCGCGAACGAGGTGGCGCGGCCGCTGGAGCCGGGACTGCCGCTGGCCGCCGCGCGGCGGGCGCTGGACCTGCCGGACGCCCGGCTGGTGGAGGCGCTGGTCGACGTCCCGGGGCTGCTCGATGCGCCGGGCCTGGTGTGCGGGGACGGGCGGGTGCGGCGGGCCGACGCGGCCCGAGCCGGGGTGGCCCCGGAGCTGCGCCCCGCGCTCGACGCCGTCCGTGCCGACCTGACCGGGCAGCCGTTCGCGGCCCCGGATGCGGACCGGCTCACCGGGCTGGGGCTCGGGTCGGCGCAGCTGGCCGCCCTCGTCCGGGCCGGCGAGCTGGAGCGGATCGGGCCGGGGATCTATCTGCTGCCCGGGGCGGAGCGGGCCGCGCTGGAGGTCCTGCGCGGGCTGGCCGATGCGGAGTTCACGCTGAGCGCCGCGCGCCAGGCGCTGGGCACCACCCGCCGCGTCGCCGTGCCGCTGCTGGAGCTGCTCGCCCGGCACGGCCACACCGTGCGGGGTCCGGACGGCCGGCACCGGCTGACCCGCTGACCCCGACCCGCTGTCCGGCTGCCCTCGGAGCGGCTGGCCCGGAACGCGGGCGATCCCGGCCGGTAGACTCGGCGGCGGAGGCGTGAGGGTGCCTGGTGGCCCCCGCGATCTTCAAAATCGACGTGGCCGAGTATCTCGGTCAGGCGGGTTCGATTCCCGTCCGCCTCCGCCATAACTTCAGCCCCAGGCACCCGGGTTCATTGCGCAACCGGGCCTGTCGGCGATGTGTGCGGGACAGATCCACCGGGCATGCAACGGGTTGTGCGGCGCCGAGGCCGCCGGAGATGCCACGAGGAGAGAGCCTGACTATGGCGCGATCGAGCGGGAAGAACCGTTCAGCCCTGGACCGTCGTCGAGAGAGCCTGCAGAGTCGGCGTGCCGTCGCCGACGAGACCGGCACGAAGGTCAAGGAGCTGGACCGCGCCCTGGAGACCAACGCGGTCGCGCGGCGGGACAGCGAGGCCGGCCTGCAGGCGGCGCTGGACCGCGTCGCCGGCCTGAAGAAGGCGATCAAGGCGTCGAAGAAGCAGCGGGACAAGCTGCGCACCGCGCGGGACAAGGCGCGGGAGAACGACGCGAAGGCCCGGCAGCGCGCGTCGTCGGCCGAGCAGAAGTACGACCGCGCGGTGCTGGAGGACATGGTCCGCAGGGAGAAGGAGCGCGACCTGGCCAGCCACACCCGGGCCGGCAAGCCGGACAAGCGCTCGGGCAGGTCGAACGGGACCCCGCCCGCGCTGCCCGCACCGCCGCCGCGCGCGGCCACCGCCGGGTTGCCGTCCCCCGCGAACACCACCTCGGACACGCCGGCCGCCGACGAGGCGGCCAGGGCCAACGCCGAGGCGACGAAGGACCGCGCGAGCGGCAAGCGGACCAGCTCCACCACGACCAGCCCCCGGATCTAGCCGGGACGCGCGGTCCGCCCGGCGGCCGGCGACCCGATCGACGGGGCGCCGGCCGTCGTCGCGACCGCCCCCGGCACCCACCGCCGGTCGCCAGCCGGTTGCCATCCCCCCGCGCATCTGCTACCGATGAGTAACTTGTTGGGGGGTCCGCCGAGGGGCGGGCCGCGCACCGGGAGGTCCCATGCCGACCCTCGTCGACAGCTTGCGGGATCCGGTGCTGTTCGCGGTGCCGGTGTTCGTGCTGTTCATCGTGCTGGAGGCGGTGTCCTTCCAGGTCTTCGCCGACGACGAGCTGGTCGGTTTCGACCGGCGGGACACCCGGACCAGCATCTGGACGGGCGTGGTCTCGCTGGTGGTGACCGGGGTGGCCCGGGGGTTGGCGCTGATCGGCTACGCGGCGCTCTACGCGCTGACCCCGCTGCGGCTCGACCCGTGGCACTGGAGCACCTGGGTCGGCGTGCTGCTCGCGGTGGACCTGCTCTGGTACCTCTACCACCGCGCCTCGCACCGGGTCCGGCTGCTGTGGGCCGGGCACCAGGCCCACCACAACAGCCGGCACTTCAACTACTCCACCGCCGTGCGGCAGAAGTGGAACCCGTGGTTCGAGATGCTGTTCTGGGTGCCGCTGCCCCTGCTGGGCGTGCCGCCCTGGCTGGTGTTCACCGCGTTCTCGATCAACCTCGTGTACCAGTTCTTCGTGCACACCGAGCGGGTCGGGCGGCTGCCCGGCTGGATCGAGCTCGTGGTCAACACGCCGTCCCACCACCGGGTGCACCATGCCAGCGACCGCGACTACCTGGACCGGAACTACGGCGGCATCCTGATCATCTGGGACCGCCTGTTCGGCACCTTCGCGGCCGAGACGCACCGGCCGACCTACGGGCTGACCACGAACATCGACAGCCACAACCTGATCACCCTGCAGTACCACGAGTACGGCGAGATCCTGCGCGACATCCGGCGGGCGGCGCGCAGGCGCGACGGCTTCGGCTACCTGTTCGGCCCGCCGGGCTGGGCCCCGTCCCGGGAGCGCCCGGCCGACCCCGCGCGGACGGCGTCGATCTGATCCACCCCGGCCCGCCCCGGCGGGTCGAGCCGGAGGAGCCCCAGCACCGCGGCGGCCACCTCGTCGGGGTCCCGCCCGGCGAGCCCGGCGGCATTGACCGCGCCGAGCATCAGGTCGCGCACCAGCCGGGGGTCCGGCCCGGGCCGGAGCACGCCGGCGCGCTGGGCGTCGGCGACGAGCCCGGTCCAGCGGTGCACGTAGTCGTGCCGGAGCGCGCGGAAGGCAACCGCGTCGGGGCCGGCGGTCGGCAGGGTCGGGGACAGGGCCGCCGACAGGGCCACCACGGCGTAGTCGGCGAGCTCGGCCACCGCCCGGGCGTGCGCCTGCACGGCGGCGCGCAGCCGGGCGGCGGGGGTGGCGTCGGCGGACACCGCCGCCAGGCCCGAGTCCAGGTACTCCAGGGACCGCCGGATGCCCTCCTCGAGCATGGCCCCGATCAGCTCGTCCTTCGAGGAGAAGTGGAAGTAGACGCTCCCGGTCCGCAGCCCGGCGGCCTCGGCGATCGCGCCCAGCCCGGCGCCCGCGATTCCGTGCCTGGCCACCTCCCGGGCGGCCGCGTCGAGCAGCCGCGCCCGGGTGCGGCTGCCCTTGACGTGCGTCACCGGGCCGGACCGCTCAGCGGCCGGAGGTGGCACCTCGGTGCAGGCCGATCTGCTTCATCAGCCCGAGCAGGTCGTACGCCGCGTACAGCCGGCAGGCCCGCCCGCCCCGGAAGTCGAACACCTCCAGGCCGGAGAACTCGAACGCCCGGCCGGTGCCCTCGACGCCGGGCGGGTCCATCCGCCCGCTGAAGTGGCCGGTGCCCGACCAGCTGAAGGCCGCCCTGGCGAGCTGGTCGGAGTACATCGGTGGCGCGGTGACCTCCCACCGCAGGTCGGGGTAGGCCGCCAGCACGTAGCGGATGTAGTCGGCCCCGGCCCGCTGGCCGCGCACCCGCGACGCGGTGTGCCGGGTGGTCGGGCTGTCCAGCACGAAGTCCTCGGTCAGCAGCTCGTACACCAGCTCGGGCCGGTTGTCGTTCCACGCCGCCAGCCAGCCCTGGTACCAGCGCTCGGCGAAGGCGCGGTCCAGCGGTGCCGCGTCGGTCTCGGTGGTGCTCGCGGTCATGGGCGTCCTCTCCCCGGGCCGACAAAATCTGACGATCGTGAGAATCTAACCGCGGTTAAGCGCCGTGTCGAGACCCGGCCGGACCCCTCCGGGTGGCCGTCGAGCGGCTGCCCCGGGGTGACCCGGTGCCCGCCGGCCCGGGCCGAGGGAGCCGATCACGGTGGGCTCGCCACCCGTCCCGGTGAATCTGGCCAATTCGTCGGGAGCTCATTTTGATCAATCGCTCGGACGGGTGGGTAGGTCGAACAGTTCCCGTGCTGCGCCGGCCGGTATCCGGTAGGACTGGCCGACCCGAATTGAGGGCAACTCACCGGCATGTACCAGCCGGTAGATCGTCATCTTCGAGACCCGCACCATGGTCGCCACTTCGGCAACAGTGAGCAGGTCAGGGGCACCTTCGAGCTCGGCGGGACGGGCCGCGCCGGCACGTCGATCGGGCAATTTGTTGGTCACATTGTTACTGTCGTGAGTCGCGTGACAATCGTTAGCTATGAGCTTCGTGTGCAAATAACACCGGTTGCCCCCGTCTCTTCATTAACAACCGTTGCAGTACGGTCCGATCATGGACGGTGACTACATCGAGTTAGTCGGGGCGAGCTCCCGGTCGGAGGTCATGGACCTCCTGGTGCGGCTGCTCCGTCCCCGGGATGTGAGCCCGGACGCGCACGGCTGCCCGGTTCTCACCTTCGGTCCGGGCCGCACCGTGGTGTTCGTGGACCTGCAGCCCGACGAGTCGGCGCCGCCCACGCTCGCCATCGGCGACCTGGACCACGACGGCCACACCAGGCGGGCGACCGCACGCTGGGTCTACGAGACGCTCAGCGCGCAGACCACGTGGCGGCCGACGTGGACCTCGGACCGCCCGGTGCAGGTCGTCGACCGCACCCGCGAGGCCAGCTGACCCCCCACGCCGGCTTGTCCGAAACAGCACACACCCAGTGCAGTGTCGGATAGTGGGCCGCCGTGATCGACCGGAAGTCGGTCGTCGGTGCTCCGTCACGTTGTGTTGCCACGGCGTTTGTTGTCCACGTCGGTGATACCCCGTCCGGGTGGCCGCCCCTACCGTCCTGCTCACCAACGGTGGCGATGCAGGGAGACGCAGTGATCAGGGCCGATGACGTGCAGTTCCACACCCCGGCGGACGTCGAGCACGACTGGGCGGAGACCAACTTCTTCTCCGTCTACCTGCCGGAACCGAACATCACGGCCTGGGTCTACACCGTCGCGCGGCCCGGGGTGGGCGCCATGGTCTGCGACATCGAGGCCTTCGACAAGGTCGGGGACAGCCCCCTGGACGCGGTCTACTTCGACTTCCAGCAGCACCTGCCGATGCCGGACAAGCTGCAGAGCTACTCGCTGCTCAACG
>DASXJJ010000010.1:0-18608 GCA_036497465.1 Pseudonocardia sp.
GACCCGCCGGGCCGCCGGTGGTACGGGGCGGGGGCGCGGCGGCCGGCGGCGGAGCGCCGGGGGGCGGCCCGGGCGGCGGATGACCCGGGGGCGGCGGGACGGCACGCCCTCGCGGACCCGGCCGCCGCGGAGGGGGCATCGCCCGGTTCACCGGGACCCGGCCTCGGGGGTCGCCTTGCTGGTTCACGTCGACTCCATCCGGCGACGACCGGTGGTGGGGAGCCCCTGCCGTCGCTCTGGGTCTCGATCGTGCCGCACGATCGGGTGGCGGTCCAAACCGGTCACTGGCCGGCCGTCCTTCGGCGCGCCCTCGGACCCGGCACGTCGGGCGCGCCCAGCACGTAGGACTGCACCAGGTGGTTCCAGCCGCAGGTGCGACACACCTCGACCACGTACACCGAGAACTCCGGCTGCGTGTCCGTCATCCGCTCCAGCTCGTCGGGGGTGCGGGCGGAACCGGACACGTGCTTGAGGCCCTCGCCGAACACCCAGGACACCTCGATCAGCCGCTCCTTGCGGCAGACCGGGCAGGTGACGTCGGAGGACCTGCCGTGGAAGCGGGCGGCGCGCTGCAGGTACGGGCTGGCGTCGCACACCTCGGCGACACCGACCCGGCCGGCGTAGACGTCAGCGAGCAGCGACCGGCGCTGCAGCGCATAGTCGACGATCTGTCGCGGGCTCCGCACCTGGACAAGGGTACGCGGAATGGCTGACGCGACCTCTCCGGCCGGGAGTTTCGGCCGTCCGGGCGCAGCCGGGGCCACCCCTCGACTGCACCGCCACAGCCCCCTGACAGCCCCTCCAAGGCCCCTGACGGCACCTCGACGGCACCGCGGGAGCCGTCCGTGCGGCGGCGAACGAGGCCCGGCCGGCTGTACAGCGCGTGACGCGCGGGTGGCCGCCGGATGCCCGGCCGATGGCCCCGAAGGGGTGATCCGGGCCACGTACGGTGAAGTTCGATGTATCGGTCCGATATAGTGACATGCACTTGACAACGCTCACACCACGGCTTTCGTGAGGAGGGGTGTGCTCGACTTCGCGGTGCTCGGGTTGCTGTACGAGGCCCCGATGCACGGGTACGAGCTCCGCAAGCGGCTGGGCGAGCGCCTGGGGGGCTTCCGCGCCTTCTCCTACGGCTCGCTGTACCCGGCGCTGCGCCGGCTGGTGCGCGCCGGGCTGATCGTCGAGGAGACCGAGCCGCCGGAGCCGACCGGCACGTGGACCCGGCGAGGACGTCGCCGGGTGTATCACCTCACCGCCGAGGGCAAGGAGCGGTTCGCCGAGATGGTGACCGACTCCGGGCCGGACACCTGGGAGGACGACAGCTTCGGTATCCACCTGGCGTTCTTCTCCCGCACCCCGGCCGAGACCAGGATGCGGATCCTGGAGGGCCGCAGGCGACGGGTGGAGGAACGCCGCGAGGGGCTGCGCGTCACCCTCGGCCGGGCCGGTGAGCAGATCGACCGCTACACCCGTGAGCTGCACAAGCTCGGCCTGGACGCGAGCGAGCGCGAGGTCCGCTGGCTCAACGAGCTGATCGCCCAGGAGCAGGCTCAGGACGACACCCCGGGCAGTACGCCCGACACACCAACACCGATCACGAACTCACCGAAGAGCACGAGGAGGACCGGGCCGTGAACTCACCCGCCCACGAGGTACGAGTCGCCGTCGTCGGCGTCGGCAACTGCGCCGCGTCGCTGGTGCAGGGAGTGCAGTACTACGCCGATGCGGACGCGAACACCCGGGTCCCCGGACTGATGCACGTCGACTTTGGCGGCTACCACGTGCGGGACGTCCGCTTCGTGGCCGCCTTCGACGTGGACGCCAAGAAGGTCGGCCGCGACCTGTCCGAGGCGATCGGGGCGTCGGAGAACAACACCATCAAGATCGCCGACGTGCCGCCGCTCGGGGTCACGGTGCAGCGCGGTCCCACCTACGACGGGCTGGGCCGGTTCTACCGGGAGACGATCTCCGAGGCGGACGAGGACCCGGTGGACGTGGTCGCGGCGCTGCGCGAGGCCCGCGCCGACGTGCTGGTGTCCTACCTCCCGGTGGGCAGCGAGGAGGCCGACCGGTTCTACGCGCAATGCGCGCTGGACGCCGGGGTGGCCTTCGTCAACGCGCTGCCGGTGTTCATCGCGTCCGACCCGGAGTGGGCGGAGAAGTTCCGCGCGGCCGGGCTGCCGATCATCGGCGACGACATCAAGTCCCAGCTGGGCGCGACCATCACGCACCGGGTGCTGGCCAAGCTGTTCGAGGACCGGGGCATCCAGCTGGACCGCACGATGCAGCTGAACGTCGGCGGCAACATGGACTTCCTGAACATGAAGGAAATGGAGCGCCTGGAGTCGAAGCGGGTCTCCAAGACGCAGTCGGTCACCTCGCAGCTCTCGTCCGACATCGGCAAGGACAACGTGCACATCGGCCCGTCCGACTACGTGTCCTGGCTGGACGACCGCAAGTGGGCCTACGTGCGGCTGGAGGGTCGGGCGTTCGGCGACGTCCCGCTGAGCCTGGAGTACAAGCTCGAGGTGTGGGATTCCCCGAACTCGGCGGGCATCATCATCGACGCCATCCGCGCCGCCAAGATCGCGCTCGACCGGGGCGTCGGTGGGCCGGTGCTCTCCGCGAGCAGCTACTTCATGAAGTCGCCGCCGGAGCAGTACTCCGACTCCGTGGCGCGTGACGCGGTGGAGTCGTTCATCCGCGGCGAGTAGTCGAACTCCCTCCGGGCCGGAAAGCTTTCTCGACGGAAGCTTTCCGGCCCTTTTTTCGCGCTGCACTGCGAACTTACTTTCGGTTGAAAAACGTTCCGATAACATAGTAAAAGCGAGGTTACGGTTTAGTGAGCACAATCACGAATTAATAACGGCAAATAGTGATCGGGGTCATGGTTTTGTCGTTATTGAGTTCGTAACTTCTTCAACGGCCCCGCGGCCACGCTCGCTCCGCCCGGAGTGACCCGCGTGGGCCTCCGTCCGATCGGACCGGACGCGGCCGGCGAGCCACGCCGAGCCCCGACCACGGGACAGCGGTCCCGCCGGAGTCGCCAGCTCCCCCAGTCGTTCCAGCTGGCCGTACCTGATCGACGGGTGTGCCGAAGGAGCTCGCTGCCCGTGACGTACCCGTCCACCACGCACCTGCCCAGTTCCAGTACCAGGGCCAACGTCGGGGCATCCGCACTGGCGAAGGCCACCGCCGCCACCGCGACACTGGCCGTGGCGCTGTTCGCCGCCGGCTCGGTCGCCCCGCACCGCCAGGAGACCCCCGCGCAGGTCGTGACGCCGCCGGCACCCGCCCAGCCCGCACCAGGGCACCCCGCGGCAGCGCAGCCGGCACAGCCCGCACCCGCGCAGCCCGGCACGGCCACGCAGCCGGCCGGCACGACCACACCGCCGGTCGCACTGACCGTCCCGGCCCCCAACACCGTCGTGGGCCTCCCCTCGCCCACCCCCGTACTCCCGCCCGCCCACCCCGCAGGCGCCCTGCCCGACCTGTCCCCGCTGGCCGCGCTGGCCCCGGCCGCGCTGCCGCAGACCCGACCGCTGCTGTTCGCCGCCGCGCTGGCCGCCGCGCCACCGCACGCGCCCGCCGTGGCCACCCCGGCATCGGCCCACGCCGCCGCGCCGGCCGCGCCACCCGCGCGCTCCGCGGGCTCGGTCGCCCTGTCCGCCGCGATGAGCGCGAAGGGCACCCCGTACGTGTGGGGTGGCACCGGCAAGTCCGGGTTCGACTGCTCCGGGCTGATGCTCTGGGCGTTCCGCAAGGCCGGGATCTCACTGCCCCGGTCCAGCAGCGCGCAGAGCTCGGCCGGCCACCCGGTCTCGCGGGCCAGCCTGCAGCCCGGCGACCTGGTGTTCTTCTACTCGCCGGTGAGCCACGTGGGCATCTACGTCGGTGACGGCAAGGTGCTGCACGCGCCGCAGTCCGGCGACGTCGTGAAGATCAGCCCGATCAGCCGGATGCCGTTCCACAACGCGCGCCGGATGAGCTGAGGACACCGCCCGCACGCGGCCCCCTACCCTGGGAGCGAACCGGGGTAGGGGAGGTCGTGGTGAGCGGTGGCGACTCGGACGCGCGGGGCTCGGTCGAGCCGCACCAGGAGAACCTCAGGGCCGGTGACGCCGACCGCCAGCAGGTGGCCGACCGGCTGCGGGTCGCCCTGGACGAGGACCGGCTGACGCTCACCGAGTACGACGAGCGGCTCGGCGAGGCCTACCGCGCGCAGACCTACGGCGAGCTGGCCGCCGTCACGCGCGACCTGCCCGGCGCCACCGAGCCGCCGGCCGTGCCCGCCGAGCGGACGCGGTCCTCGTCGCCGAGCCCGCTGCGCGCCCGGCTGATCCAGCAGGGCCAGGGGTGGCTCGGCGGCGCCGTCGTGCTGAACGGCATCTGGGCGGTGAGCACGGGGCTCGACTGGCACCACTACTGGCCGGGGCCGGTGCTCGCCGTGTGGGCCATCGGCACGATCGGCGGCGCGATCAGCGACCGGAAACGCGGCGGCAGGAACCGCAACGGCCGGGGCGACAAGGACCGCCGCGACAGCGGCCGCGCAGAGGACGGCCGCGGGAACACCGACGACGCGAACGCGAACACGGGCGGGCGGCGGCCGGGCCGACGGGCACGGTGAGCGCCCGGACCGGATCCACCCCGAGCGGCGCGACGAGCCGGGCCGCTGAGCAACCCGGCGCGAGCACGGCGGCCGCCGGACCGGCTCAACCGTGGGACGCTCGGCTCGACCCGGAGACGCTCGGCTCGACCCGGGGACGCTCAGCTCGACCCGGGGACGTCCGGCGCGGGCGGCTCAACCGGGGGCGCCGGGCGAAGTCGGCTCAGCCGGGGACTGCCACCGGACGCGCGGCCTCCTCGGCGAGCGCGTCCAGCGCGCGCTGGGACGCCGCGTCCGCCGCGCGGTACACCACGATCCGCTGGTCCGGGTCCTGCAGCGGGGTCAGTGCCTCGAACTCCACGGTCAGCGGGCCGACCCGGGGGTGGTTCAGCGACTTGCGCCCCCGCCCGTTTACCCGGACGTCGCGCAGCGCCCACAGCCGGGCGAAGTCCTCGCTCTGCGCCGTCAGATCGGCCACCAACCTCGCCAGGCCCTCGTCGCCCGGGCGCGCGGCCCACGCCGCCCGCAGGTCGGCGATGCCCTCCCGGATGACCAGCTCGCGGTTCACGTACAGCCGGCTCAGCACCGGATGGTGCACGCACAGCCACATGGTGTTGCGCCGGTCCGCGGCACGCCGCCGAAGTTCGGCATCAGCGCGGCCATCTCGGGGTTCCAGGCCAGGATGTCGAACCGGTGGTTCAGCACCATCGCCGGCAGCGGCGACAGGTCCCGCGGCAGCCGGCACACCGAGTCCGCCACCCGGTCGCCTGCCGGCCCGGGGCTGGCCGAGCGCTGGCGGGCCAGGTCGAACAGGTAGGCCCGCTCGTCGGCGGTCAGCCGCAGCGCCCCGGCCAGCGCGTCGAGCACCTCGGCGGACGGCCGGGGACCGCGACCCTGCTCCAGCCGCACCACGTAGTCGACGCTGACGCCGGCCAGCTCGGCGACCTCCTCCCGGCGCAGCCCCGGGGTACGCCGGACGCGCCCCCGCGTCGGCAGCGGCACCTCGGCCGGGTCCAGCCGCTCCCGCCGGGTGCGCAGGAAGACGGCCAGCTCGCGGTGGGTGTCCACGGTGCCGGTCACCCACCCGATCCTACGGTGACTGGTACCGGTGGTCCCAGGACAATGCGTCCCTTATCCCCGCTCCGGGAGCGGCGCAGGGTGGGTGTCATGCACGAGACGACAGCGCCGCGGACCCTGGACACCTACCGGCTGCTCGGCCGCTCCGGCCTGCGGGTCTCCCCGCTCGCACTGGGCACGATGACCTTCGGCACCGACTGGGGCTGGGGCAGCGACCTCGACGAGGCCCGGAAGATCTTCGACACCTACCTCGAGCGCGGCGGCAACTTCATCGACACCGCGAACGGCTACACCGCCGGCACGTCGGAGCGGTTCGTCGGCGAGCTCGCCGCCGGCCGCCGGGACGGGTTGGTGATCGCCACCAAGTACACGATGACCACCCGGCCCGGCGACCCGAACTCCGGCGGCAACCACCGCAAGAGCATGGTCGCCTCGGTGGAGCAGAGCCTGCGCAGGCTGGACACCGACTACATCGACGTGCTGTACCTGCACTCCTGGGACTTCACCACGCCGGTGGAGGAGATCCTGCGCGCGATGGACGACCTGGTCCGTGCCGGCAAGGTGCTCTACCTGGGCATCTCCGACGCCCCGGCCTGGCAGGTCGCCCGGATGCAGGCGGTCGCCGACCTGCGCGGCTGGTCCCCGCTGGTGGCGCTGCAGATCGAGTACAGCCTGGCCGAGCGGACCGTCGAGCGGGAGCTGGTGCCGATGGCGCGCGAGATGGGGCTGGGCGTGGTGCCGTGGTCGCCGCTGGCCAGCGGGGTGCTGACCGGCAAGTACAGCCGCGCCGACCTGGACCTCGGCGGCGGCGTGGGCAGCCCCACCGGCACCCGCAAGAACGTGGCCGCGGCCAACAACTCGCTCACCGAGCGGACGCTGGCGATCGCCGACGTGGTGACCGCCGTCGCCGCGCAGACCGGGCACACCCCGTCGCAGGTGGCGCTGGCGTGGACCATGCTGGACCGGGCCGTCACGGCGCCGATCATGGGCGCTCGCACCCCGGAGCAGCTGGAGGACAACCTGGGTGCCCTCGACGTGCGGTTCACCGGGGAGCAGCTGGCCGAGCTGGACCGGGCCAGCGCGGTCGACCTCGGCTTCCCGCACGAGTTCCTGGCCCGGCCGATGACCCGCGAGGTGACCTTCGGCGGCGTCCGGGTGGACGCCGCCCGCTGACACCACGCGCTGACCCGGACCGGCCCGGCGGGCGGTCACCCGCCGGGCCCCGGGTCAGAGCACGATGTTGACCAGCCGGCCGGGCACCACGATCACCTTGCGCGGCGTCGCGTCACCGACCAGCGCGACGATCTTCTCGTCGGCCAGCGCGGTCGCCTGGACGGCCGAGGAGTCGGCGTCGGCCGCGACGGTGACCCGGGAGCGCACCTTGCCGTTGACCTGGATCGGGTACTCCACCGACTCGGCCGCCAGGAAGCGCTCCTCGGCCACCGGGAACGGCGCGTAGGCCAGCGTGTCCGGGTGGCCCAGCACCGTCCACAGCTCCTCGGCGATGTGCGGGCACAGCGGCGCCAGCATCAGCACCAGCGGCTCGGCCACCGAGCGCGGCACCGGCCGGCCGGCGCCGGGGCTGTACTCCTTGGTCAGGTGGTTGTTCAGCTCGATCAGCTTCGCGGCGGCGGTGTTGTAGTGCAGCGCCAGGTAGTCGGTGCGCACCCCGTCGATCGTGCGGTGCAGCAGCCGCACCGTCCGCTCCGCCGGCTCGTCGTCGCCGACCTGCGACAACCCGGTGTTCTCGTCGACCAGGTTGCGCCACAGCCGCTGCAGGAACCGGTGCGAGCCGACCACGTCGCGGGTGGACCACGGGCGGGAGATGTCCATCGGACCGGTGGACATCTCGTACAGCCGGAACGTGTCCGCCCCGTACCGCGCGCACATCTCGTCGGGCGTCACCACGTTCTTCAGCGACTTGCCCATCTTGCCGTACTCGCGGCGGACCGGTTCACCGTTCCACGTGAAACCACCGCTCTCGGTCTCCACGACCTCTTCGGCGGCCACGTAGGTGCCCCGGGCGTCCGTGTAGGCGAACGCCTGGATGTAGCCCTGGTTGAACAGCCGCCGGAACGGCTCCTCCGAGCTCACCTCGCCCAGGTCGAACAGCACCTTGTGCCAGAACCGGGAGTACAGCAGGTGCAGCACCGCGTGCTCCACGCCGCCGACGTACAGGTCGACGCCGCCCGGGTCGTTCGCGCCGTGTTTCGCCGGGTCCTTGCCCATCCAGTAGCGCTCGACCTCGGGGTCGCAGAACCGCTCGCTGTTGGTCGGGTCCAGGTAGCGCAGCGGGTACCAGCACGACCCCGCCCACTGCGGCATCGTGTTGGTCTCCCTGCGGTACGCGTGCGGGCCGTCGCCCAGGTCCAGCTCGACGTTGACCCAGTCGGCCGCGCGGGACAGCGGCGGTTCCGGCTGGGTATCGCGGGCGTCCGGGGCGTAGCTGCGCGGCGAGTAGTCGTCGATCTCCGGCAGCTCCACCGGCAGCTGCGCCTCGGGCAGCGGCAGCGGCCCCTCCTCGTCGTGCACGATCGGGAACGGCTCGCCCCAGTAGCGCTGCCGGGAGAACAGCCAGTCGCGCAGCTTGTACTGCACCACCGACTCCCCGGCGTCCTTCCCGGACAGCCAGTCGATGATCGCCCGCTTGGCCTCCGGCACGTCCAGCCCGTTCAGGCTGACCTCGTCGTTGGCGCTGTTGATCGCCGCGCCGGTACCGGTGTAGGCCTGACCGTCGAAACCGTCGTCCGGCTGCACGGTGCGGACGATCGGCAGCCCGAACGCCTCGGCGAAGTCCCAGTCGCGCTGGTCCTGGCCGGGCACCGCCATGATCGCGCCGGTGCCGTAGCCCATCAGCACGTAGTCGGCCACGAACACCGGGATCGACTCGCCGTTCACCGGGTTCGTGGCGTGCGAGCCGGTGAACACGCCGGTCTTGTCCTTGTTCTCCTGCCGGTCCAGCTCCGACTTGCGGGAGGCGACCAGCCGGTAGGCCGCGACGGCCTCGGCCGGGGTGGCCGCGCCGCCGGTCCACCGCGCGTCGGTGCCGTCGGGCCAGGCGCCCGAGGCCAGCCGGTCGACCAGCGGGTGCTCCGGGGCCAGCACCATGTAGGTGGCCCCGAACAGGGTGTCCGGCCGGGTGGTGAACACCTCGATGTCGCCGTGCTCCGACCGGAAGCGCACCTGGGCGCCCTCGGAGCGACCGATCCAGTTGCGCTGCATGGACTTGACCGAGTCCGGCCAGTCCAGCCGGTCCAGGTCCTGCTCCAGGCGGTCCGCGTACGCGGTGATCCGCATCATCCACTGCTTCAGGTTGCGCCGGAAGACCGGGAAGTTGCCCCGCTCGCTGCGCCCGTCGGCGGTGACCTCCTCGTTGGCCAGCACCGTGCCCAGCCCCGGGCACCAGTTCACCGGCGCCTCGGCCAGGTAGGCCAGCCGGTAGGAGTCGATCAACGCGCGGCGCTGGGCCTCGTCCCGGTCCGCCCAGGGCGGGCCGCCGGCCGGCACCGCGCGGGCGCCCTCGGCGAACTCCGCCTCCAGCGCAGCGATCGGCCGGGCCCGCCCGGCGGCGGAGTCGTACCAGGAGTTGTAGATCTTCAGGAAGATCCACTGGGTCCACCGGTAGAACTCGACGTCGGTGGTGGCCACGCTGCGCCGGTCGTCGTGCGCCAGGCCCAGCCTGCGCAGCTGCGCGCGGTACCGCTCGATGTTCGCCTCGGTGGTCTTGCGCGGGTGCGTGCCGGTCTGCACCGCGTACTGCTCGGCCGGCAGCCCGAACGCGTCGAAGCCCATCGCGTGCAGCACGTTGTGCCCGGTCATCCGCAGGAAGCGGCCCAGCACGTCGGTGCCGATGAACCCCAGCGGGTGCCCCACGTGCAGCCCCGCCCCGGACGGGTACGGGAACATGTCCAGCAGGTAGACCTTGTCGCCACGCTCTCGGGCCAGCTCCGGCTCACCCAGCGCGCCGGACGGGTTCGGGGTGCGGAACGTGCCGCCCGACTCCCAGCGGTCCTGCCACCGGAGCTCGATCCGGTCCGCCAGCTCGGCGGTGTACCGGAACGGCGGCGTGTCGTCCGGCCCCCTCGGGGTGGCGGCCGTGCTCGTCTCGGTGCTCATCTCTCCGGTCCTCCTGATCGGGCCCGCTCGCCGCCCCGGTTACCCTGGCGTCCGGGAATGGAAAGACCCCTGCACGCCTGGGCGTGAGGGGTCGGCCGCGCCGGCGGTGTGCTCAGCGCGGCTCGGTGAGCAGCTCGCGGGCCGTCCGCACCCCTCCAGGGTAGCCGGATGACCCCCGGCCACCCGAATCGGTTCGCACCCGCCCGCCCACCTACCCTGGAGACGTGCTCGGAACCGCGTTCTCAGTGGTGGCGGCCCTGTTCCTGCTGGCGGGGGTGGCGTTCGCCGTGGTCGGCTTGCTCGGCCTGCGCCGCAGGCTCCCGCGCAACCGGTTCGCCGGGGTACGCACGGTGAACACGCTGCGCGACGACGAGACGTTCGCGGTGGGCAACCAGGTCGGCGCCCCGCTGTCGATCGCCGCCGGCGCGGTGTGCCTGCTCGGCGGCGCCACGGTGCTGGCCGCGCACTCCAGCACGCTGGCCGTGACGATGACCGTGCTCACCCTGGTGGGGACGCTGCTGCTCACGGTGGCAGGCGGCGTGCTGGGCGACCGCGCGGCCAAGCGGGTGCCGGTGCCCGCGGCGTTCACCGGCTGCGGCGGCTCCTGCGCGTGCTGCGAGCTGGCCGGCAAGTGTGCCGACGAGGAGTCCGGCGGGTCCTGACCGGCCCGGGGCTCCCCGGAGCGGCTAGCTCTCCGGGTTGTAGCCCTGCAGCTGCAGCGACTGGTCGGTGTAGAACTGGCAGCCGTCCTGCACGATCCCCGCGTTGCACTCGTCGCGGAACTGCTTCTGCCACTGCGTCAGCGGCTTGCCGGGGGCGGCGGCCTGCCCGGGGGTGGCGGCGACCGGCGGGCTCGGCTCCGGCGGCACCGGGGCGGCCACCGGCGGCGGCACCACGACCGGTGCCGGCGCTGCGGCGGGCGGGGTGGCCGGCCGGACGCGGGTGGCCGGGCCCGGGGGCACCGCACCGCGCGCGGCGTAGGGCTGGGTGACCGCGGCCGACGCCACCTGCTGGTTGGACAGCGACGGCAGGGACGCCGTCGGCGCCGCGGCGGAGTGGCCCCCGCCGCAGCCGGCCAGCAGGGCGAGCGCGAACCCGGCCGCCAGCGTGCCGGCGGCCGCCCGGATCCCGGTGGCCCTCATGCCCCCAGCATCCGCCTCCGGCCTGAACCTCCGCTAAGTCGCTGAGAGTTTCTCAGTTTGCGCCGACGTCGGACGGGAACGTCGACAGCAGCGCCAGCGGCATGCCCTGTCGGCGCAGCACCCCGCTCCACAGGTCCGACCCGCCGGAGGCCAGCACGTCGTCCGGCAGCGCGGGCACAAGGATCCAGTCGCCCCGGCCGATCTCCCCGTCCAGCTGGCCGCCGCTCCACCCCGCGTACCCGGCGAACACCCGCAGCCCGCGCAGCTTCGGCGCCAGCGAATCCGGGTCGGAGTCGAGGTCGACCAGCGCCACCGGCCCGCGCACCCCGACCACGCCGCTCACCGAACCCGGGTCGTGCCCTGGCAGCAGCGTGGCCAGACACAGCGCGGTCTTCTCGTCCACCGGGCCGCCCACGAACACCGCCTGCGGGCGGCTGGTGTGCGGCGCCCAGGCGGGCAGCACATCCCGCACCGACACCTCGCTGGGCCGGTTCAGCACCACGCCCAGGGTTCCCTCGCCCCGGTGCTCGATCACGTAGACGACGGTGCGGCGGAAGTTCGGGTCGAGCAGGCCGGGCGCCGCGACGAGCAGCATGCCGGGCTCGACGTCGCGGTCCGCGTCCGCCCGTTCATCCGCCACGCCCTCATCGTTTCATCCGGCCGCCCGGATGGCACAGCGCACGCGCCCGCGCCGGGAAGCCGGGTGACACCCGCACGGGGCGACCGGGCAAGGCGTTAGCCTCGGGCATCGTGACTTCCGCTCGACGGCCACCGGGGCACGGGGCCGGGTCCGGCGATCGGCTGGGCCTGCGCGGGCTGCTCGGCACGCGAGGATTCCGCCGGTTGCTCGCGGTGCGGTTCGCCGCGCAATGGGGCGACGGGATGTTCCAGGGCGCGCTCGGCGGCGCCGTGCTGTTCAACCCCGAGCGCGAGGCCGACCCGATGGCCGTGGCGCTGGGCCTCGTCGTGCTGCTGCTGCCCTACTCGGTGATCGGGCCGTTCGCCGGCGCGCTGCTGGACCGGTGGGACCGGCGGCGGGTGCTGCTGTTCGCCAACCTGCTCCGCGCCGTGCTCACCGTCGGCGTCGCGGCCATGGTGGCCACCGGCGTCGCCGGGCCGCTGCTGTACCTGGGGGCGCTGTCCGTCGCCGGGGTGACCCGGTTCGTGCTGGCCGGGCTGTCCGCCGCGCTGCCGCACACGGTGCGCGAGAAACACCTGGTCGAGGCGAACGTGGTGGCCGCCACCGTCGGCGCCGGGGTGGCCGCCCTCGGCGGGGCGTGCGCCATCGCGCTGCGCGGGGTGTTCGGCGTGGACAACGCCGGATCGGCCGCGGTGACCGTGGTCGCCACCGTCGGCGCCGTGGCGTCCGCCGTGCTGGCGGTGGGTTTCCGCCCGGGTGCCCTCGGCCCGGACGACCCCACCGAGGCGCGCCGCGCGGTCACCGCGGTCGCCCGGGGCCTGGTGGACGGCGCGCGCGCCACCCTGGCGGTGCCCAGCGCGGTGTCCTCGTTCGTCGCCCTGGTCAGCCACCGGCTGGCGTTCGGGGTGTCGTTCCTGCTCATGCTGCTGCTTTTCCGGCACGAGTTCACCGCGCACGGGCTGCTGCTGGCCGGGATGGGCGGGATCGGCGAGATGGTCGGGGTGGCCGCGGCGGGGCTGGGCGCGGCCGCGCTGGTCACTCCCTGGCTGGCCCGCAGGCTGGGACGCCCGGCCACGATCCGGGTCGCGCTGCTGGCCGGTGCCGCCACCGCGCTGGTGATGGCCGTCAACATCCGGCTGGAGATGGCGCTGGTCGGCGCGTTCCTGCTCACCTGCGCGGGCCAGGTGGTCAAGCTGTGCGCGGACGCCGCCGTTCAGCAGGACGTGGCCGACGACTCCCGGGGCCGGGTGTTCGCCCTGTACGACGCGGTGTTCAACCTCGGTTACGTGGTCGCCGTGGTGGTCGCCGCGCTGCTGTCCCCGCCGGACGGGCACTCGCCGCTGCTGCTCGCGCTGGTCGGCGCCTGCTACCTGGCCGGGCTGGCCGGGCACGAACTGCTCACCCGGCGCCGCACCGCGCGCACCACCGGCTCGGCCGAGAGCGCGCCCGGGCTCGGCTGAACCGCCGGCAACAGCGACGACCCGCGCACAGTGCCCCGGGTCCTGTGGACCCGGGGCACTGTGCGGGAAATGTGAGTTGTCGACCGTCGGCCACACCGCTCCCCGACGAGTGGTCTCGCCGGCCGACTCCCCTAGGCGGTTCCCCGGTCGGCTCACCCACCGGGGCTAGGGACGCCGTTCCCGATCAGAGAATGTCACCGACCAGGTGCAGCAGGCCGTCCACGAGGCCGCGGTCGTGGCCGTGGTGATGGCCGTGGTGGCCGTCGTGGCCGTCGTGGCCGTCGTCGCTGGCGTTCGCGACGCCGGCCGCTCCGAGGGTGGTGATGGCGGCGATGGCCACGACGGCAGCGATGCGACGAGTGCGGGTCATGAGTGTGTCCTCCGTTGGCTGGCACGACCGGTGAGGGATGGCGGCCGGGAAACGCCCGTTCACTCGACCGGGTGTGTTCTGGGCAACGAACCGGTCCGGCGAAGGTCACGCCCCACCCGAAACCGTGTCCGCTCGGTGATCACCCGACCCGCGAACGGGTGGCCGTGGCCACCGTCGGTGGAGTTGCTCGCGGCCGGCCACCGCGGCCGGTGGTGGCCAGTGGTGGCCACACGCTGCCCCGGTGGACTCAGCCGAGGTCCTGCCCGGCGGCCCATCGGTGCAGCTCGGCCTCGGCCTGCTCGTGGGTCAGCGGACCCTGCTCCATCCGGACACCGAGCAGGTGCTTGTAGGCCTTGCCCACCAGCGGGCCCGGCTTCAGGTCCAGGATCTTCATGATCTCGTTGCCGTCCAGGTCGGGCCGGATCGCGTCCAGCTCCTCCTGCTCGCGCAGCGCCGCGATCCGGTTCTCCAGCGAGTCGTAGCTGCGCTGCAGCGCGGCCGCCCGGCGCCGGTTGCGGGTGGTGCAGTCGGACCGGACCAGCTTGTGCAGCCGGTCCAGCAGCGGGCCACCGTCGGTGACGTAGCGGCGGACCGCGGAGTCCGTCCACTCGCCGGTGCCGTAGCCGTGGAACCGCAGGTGCAGGTAGACCAGCCGCGACACGTCGTCGATGACGACCTTCGGGTAGCGCAGCGCGCGCAGCCGGGCTCGTGTCATCTTCGCCCCGATGACCTCGTGGTGGTGGAAGCTGACCCGCCCGTCGTCCTCCAGCCTGCGGGTCTTCGGCTTGCCGATGTCGTGCAGCAGCGCGGCCAGCCGCAGTACCAGGTCGGGACCGTCGTCCTCGCGGTCGATGGCCTGCTCCATGACGACCATGGAGTGCGTGTAGACGTCCTTGTGCTGCATGTGCTCGTCGGTGGCCAGCCGCATCGCCGGCACCTCGGGCAGCACGTGCTCGGCCAGCCCGGTGTCCACCATCAGCTCGATGCCCGCCCTCGGATACGCCCCGGTGATCAGCTTGGAGAGCTCCGCCTGCACCCGCTCGGCGGTGATCCGGTTGATCTGGTCGGCCATCTCGGTCATCGCCGTGCGTACCCGGGGAGCCACGTCGAAGCCCAGCTGGGAGACGAACCGGGCGGCGCGCAGCATCCGCAGCGGGTCGTCGGCGAACGAGTCCTCCGGGGCGGCCGGGGTGTCCAGCATCCGCCCGCCCAGCGCGGACATGCCGTCGAACGGGTCGACGAAGCGGCGACCGGGGCTCCCGCCGGACCCGCCGGTCAGCTCGACGGCCATGGCGTTGACGGTGAAGTCGCGGCGGCTCAGGTCGGCCTCGACGGTCTCGCCGAACTCCACCTCGGGGTTGCGGCTGGCCCGGTCGTAGCGGTCGGCCCGGAAGGTGGTGACCTCCACTGTCTGGCCCCGCCGGACCGCGCCCACGGTGCCGAACGCGATGCCGGTGTCCCACTGCCGGTCGGCCCATCCGGACAGCAGCCGCTGCACCTGCGCGGGGCGGGCGTCGGTGGTGAAGTCGAGGTCGCCCTGCCCGGTGCGGCCCAGCCGGCCGAGCAGCGCGTCGCGCACGCTGCCACCAACCAGGTACAGCCGGTGACCACCGGCGGCGAAGCGCTCGGCCAGCTCATCGGCCACCGGCGCAACGCGTAGCAACTCCACGACCGCATTCTCCCTGGCCCGGTGCAGGCGGGCAGCGGCGTGACCGGTCAGATCTCGGGATGTTCGCGGCACGGCGGACGGAGCGGCGGAAGCAGGCACGGCGAACCAGTTTATGCACAACTCCGGCACCGGCCGCCCACCCGCCGTTCAGCCGCGCCGACACGGACGGTCGGACGACGCCGTCAGGTGACCCGAGGAGCACCACCGGGACCCCGTTGGGCGGGCGTCGCACCCGGAAGTGGTCGTGCGCCGGACGTGACGAGAACAACGTCGTTACCATCTCGGCATGTCCCCTTCGCGCGGTCGCTCGGATGGGCGCCGCGGTCGCGGCCCCGACCGGCGCCGCCGGCTGCGCACCGTCGACGAGACGTCGGCCGGTGGGCTGGTGGTCGACCACGAGCTGTCCATCGCGGCCCTGATCGGCCGGCTGGACCGGCGCGGGCGGCTGCTGTGGTCGCTGCCCAAGGGGCACATCGAGCCCGGGGAGACGCCGGAGCAGGCGGCGGTCCGCGAGGTGCACGAAGAGACCGGGATCATCGGTCAGGTGCTCGCCCCGCTGGGCACCATCGACTTCTGGTTCGTGGCCGAGGACCGCCGGGTGCACAAGACCGTGCACCATTACCTGCTGCGGGCCACCGGTGGCGAGCTGTCCGACACCGACGTCGAGGTCACCGAGGTGGCCTGGGTACCGCTGGACGAGCTGGAGACCAGGCTGGCCTACGCCGACGAACGGCGGCTGGTCCGCAGGGCCACGGCCATGCTGGAGGAATCGGCGTGACCCGGGGCCGCAGGCGACCCGCGGCCCGGCTGGCCGCGCTCGCCGCGCTGGCCAGCCTGACGCTCCTGGTGATCGGGATCGGCGGTATCGGGTCGGGCGCCGCCGCCGCGTCGGCCGCACCGGCCGCATCGGCGGCGCCCGTCGACGTCGCGGCGGCCCGCCCGCCGGCGGATCCCAGGGCGCCCACCCCACCGGCCGGTCCCCGGCTGCAGCTGCGGGTGGACTCGATGACGCCCCGGGTGGTGAGCCCGACCGGCCCGGGCATCCTCACCGTCACCGGCCTGGTCACCAACACCGGCAACCAGCCGCTGCGCGACGTGGAGATCCGCGCGCAGCGGGGCGACCGGCTGCGCACCGAGGGCGACGTGCGCACCGCGCTGTCCGGTGACGCCACGGACGACACGGTGACCCCGGCGTTCACCGACCTGGCCGCCGAGCTCGCCCCCGGCCAGAACGTGCCGGTCAAGCTGACCGTGCCGCTGCGCGGCTCCGCCACCGACTCGCTCGCGCTGACCCGCGCCGGGGTCTACGAGCTGCTGCTCAACGTGAACGGCAGCGCCCGGGGCGGCGCCCCCACCCGGCTGGCCGGGCAGCGGATGCTGCTGCCGGTGGTCGGGCTGCCCGCCGTCGACGGCCGGGCGCCGGCCCCCGAGCCGGGCGGCGCGCCGATGCCGGTGAGCGTGCTCTACCCGCTGTCCGACCAGCCGCACCGGCTACCCACCGGGCCCGGTGAGCCGGTGCTGCTAGGCGACGACCAGCTGGCCGGCTCGCTGACCGGCGACGGCCGGCTGAACGGGCTGCTGACCGCCCTCGAGTCGGCCGCCCCGCCGGGGTCCCCGACCTGGTCGGCCACCTGCCTGGCGGTCGACCCCGACCTGTTGCGCACGGTGTCGGACATGACCGGCGGGTACCGGGTGCGCGGGCGGGACGGGCAGGAGGCCGGCGGCCGGGGCGCCAGCGCGGCGGCGCAGTGGCTGGGCCGGCTGCGCGCGATGGCCTCGGGGCACTGTGTCGTGGCGTTGCCGTACGCCGACGCCGACCTGGTGGCACTGGCCCGCGCCGGGTTGGACGACCTGGCCGGCTACGCCACCAAGGACGGCGCCCGGATCGCCCAGGAGGTGCTGCGCACCCCGGTCCGCGCGGACACCAGCTGGCCGGCCGACGGCCTGCTGGACGAGCGGTCGCTGGGCGACACGCTGCGCTCGGGCGGGCGGACCGTGGTGCTGTCCGCCGACGCGGTCTCCGCGAGCGGCCGGTCCGGGCGCGGCCTCACCAGCGGCCTCGCCCGCCTGGCCAGCCCGGCCGGCCAGGCCACCGCGGTGCTCGCCGACCCGCTGATCACCCGCGCCGCGCAGGGCACCGCCGGCGGTCAGCCCAGCGGCAACGCGTTCTCCGCCGACGTCGGCGCCGACACCGGCGGCCGGGGCTTCGCCCTCGCCGGGTCCGACACGGCGAGCCCCGCCGGGACCGGGGTCACGCTCTCCGCGCAGGACGCGATCGGCGCGCTGGCCTTCCGCGCGCTCGCCGGCGCCGGGTCGGCCGACAGCCCCGACCCGCTGGTGGTCGCCCCGCCGCACCGCTGGGACACCACCGGCGCCGACGCCAAGGAGCTGCTCGGCACCGTGGGCGCGCTGATCGCGGGCGGTCGGCTGGCGCCGGCCTCGCTGCCCGTCGCCACGGGCGGCCCGGCCCAGGCCACCCCGGCACCGGCCGGCGGGCGGGGAACCGAGGGCCCGGCCGCCCCCGCCGGCCAGAGCGCCCGCGACGTGCCCACCGCGACCCTGGTCTACTCGCTGCGGGCGGGGGCCAGGGAGATCCCCGAGTCGGTCACCTCCCGGCTGATCGCCGCGCGGAACACCACCAACGACCTGCGCTCGGCCGCGCAGGCGGAGCCGGGCGTGGGTTCCACCCCCGCGCAGGTGTTCGACCCGGTCACCGAGGGCCTGCTGCGCGCCGGGTCGGCCACCTGGCGCGGCCACCCCGACCTGTCCGAGGCGGCCGCCGCGGTGATCACCGACCGGGTGCGGTTGATGCGGTCGCTGGTCCGGGTGCTCGAGCCGCCGAGCCCGTACGCGCTCGGCGACAAGGAGGCCCCGCTGCCGCTCACCCTGGCCAACGGGCTGCCGGTGGCCATGCGCGTGCGGGTCGTGCTGTCCGACACGCCCGGGCTGAAGACCGAGGCGATCCCGGACAAGACGATCCCGCCGATGGGCCGGTTGCAACTGCCGGTGAACGCCCAGCTGTTCCGGTCCGGCCAGTTCAGCGTGGAGGCCCGGTTGACCACCGTCGGCGGCAGCCCGCTCGGGTTGCCCAGCCGGTTGCAGCTGCGCTCCACCGCTTACGGCACCATCACCCTGTGGTTGACGGGTACGGCCGGCCTGCTGCTGGTGATCCTCGCGGTGCGACGGATCGCCAGGCGGCTGCGCGCGGCCGCCCCGGGACGGCGCGCCGGGCGGGTTCCGGAGGCGCACGGGACGCCCGTCCCACCGACCGTCCCGTCGGCTCCCTCGGCTCCGAGGAACGGGGAGCCCGGACCGGCGGTGGCCACCCGGGTGGCGGCCGCCCGGACGGTGACCGGATCCCGGTTGCCGGCACCGGAGCACGCGACGCCGCCGAACCAGTCACCGGGCCGGAACCACTCGCCGGCTCCGGTGGCCCAGGGTCCTCCGGGATCCGCTCCGGCGGGTCCTCCGCGGTCCGCTACGGCGCCGGCGTCGGCGGGGCCCGGACCGCTCCCGGGCCGCCCG
>DASXJJ010000011.1:0-3236 GCA_036497465.1 Pseudonocardia sp.
CCCCGCCCGGAGGTCCCGGTGCCCGGCCCGTGCGAGCAGGTGCTCACAGGTCTGCACCAGTACGGCGGCCACCTCCCGGACGCCCTTGCTCGACATCGGGTGCAACCCCAGCCGCTGCCACCGCGCCAGTTGCGCCGTCGCCGCCACCGCGACCTCCTGCGGTCCGGCGTCAGAGCCCAGCCCGAGCCGGGGCCCCGGCTCGGCGCCCGCGTCGCCGAGCAGCCGCTCGGCCGCCTCGCGCTCCCCGTCGGGCAGGTCGAGCCCGCCGGAGCGCAGTGCGTCCACCAGGTCGATCTCGGTGAGCTCGTGCGCCCCGGACCGGATGCGGTCGAGCCGGTAGGCCAGTGCGCTGCCGCCGCCCGGCGGCGGGTCGGTGCGGACAACGTCCTCCAGCGCGAGCAGCGCGGCACGGGCCTTGACTGCCTCCGCACGACCGGCGAACCTCTCCCCGATCAGCTCGAGCAACCGCCGCACTCCGCTGTGTCGGGTGAGCTCCGCAGCCAGCGCGTCCGCCGTGAGCGCCCGCCCGGACCGGATCAGCTCGACGGCCAGTTCGAGGCCGGCCGACCCGAACCGGTCGAGCAGTTCCTGGCGGTGCACCTCGTCGGCGCCCGCGCCCGCGGGGGTCGGAGTCGGCCGGTTGTGGCGGGCCGACTCCGGCGACCCGGCTGACGCGCTCGGCGCAGGGGGCGGAGCGGACGCCATGGCGACGGTGGTCGCGGCCCCGCCCGGGGCGGCTCCGTTCCCGGCCGTGTGCTGCTGACCTGCCCCGTTCGCCTCCGGCCCGGCCTTTCCACGCTCGCTCAGCCCCCGCAGGGTGCGGTACTCGGCGTCGGTCAGCGTCGCGGCCGTCCGCGCGAGCAGGCCCGCCACCGGCACCACCACGTGGCAGAGCCTGCGCACCTCGGGCCGGACGGCCCACTCGCCTGCCACGTGGTCCGCATCGGCGAGCTCGTCGGCCCGCGCCAGCACCCCGATCGCCAGTGAGGGACGGTGCGGTAACCGGTCGCCCTGCAGAGCGGAGAGGCGATCAACGTCCTCGGGGTGGCGGTGCCTCAGCAGCAGGACGAACGCGTCGGCGACGTCGGGGAGGGGCAGGGCCGGGGCCGGCTCCGCCTCCGCCGGGGACGCCGGTCCCAGGCCGGGCACGTCGACCAGCGTCACGGCGAGCTCGCCATCCGACGCCGCATGCAGCGCCTCGACCAGCGTCGACGTACCGGCGCCTGCTGGTCCGACCACCCCGACCCGCAGGGGCTCGTCGAGTTGCTCCGCGAGCGTGCGTAACGGTTCGGCCAAGGGGGTCCCGTGGTAGAGCTCGCGCGCCGCCCGCAGCGCGTCCCGGACCTCGTCGATCAGCGGAACATCGGCCGCGACAGCGGCCGGAGGCGCGATGCCGGGGCCACCGGGGCGGGACGGGACGGGCGCCTGCTCCCCCGCCGCCGGCTCCGCCGGGGGAGCCGGCAGCGGCGCCGAGCCTTCCAGGACCGTGCCCGCGCCCGGCTCCGAGCGGATCTCGATCCGGCCGCCCACCGCGGCGATCCGGGCGGTCACGTTGCGCATCCCGCGTCCTGGCGAGCCCGCGCCTGCGGCCGGGTTCCAGCCGGGGCCGTCGTCGTGCACCCTGAACTGCACGCGACTCTCCGCCGTGCTGATCCGGACACCGATCGCTGCGCCCGGCGCGTGCTTGCGTGCGTTGTTCACCGCCTCCAGGCAACAGAAGTAGACGGCCGCCTCGACATCGGGGGGGATCCGCAGGTCGGCGTCCACGCCGGCCGAGTCGACGGCGACCGGCGGCTGCCCACCCCCGAGCTCCTTGTCCAGCGCTCCGACCAGGCCCCTCTCGGCCAGCAACGGCGATGACACCCCCGTGGCCGTCTCGGCCAGGATCGACTCGGCCGTGTCGATCTGCTCGGCGATCTGGTCCAGCCGGGCCCTGGCCTGGGCGAACTGGGCCGTCGACACCTGGTGCTCGACCAGGCCGAGGGTCAGCCGCAGCGAGACCAGGTGGTGCTGCGCGCCGTCGTGGAGGTCGCGCTCGATCCGCCGGCGCTCGCCGTCCATCTCGGCGACGACCGCCCGGCGCGACACCGCGATCTCGCCCGCGTGCGCCAGCGCGGCCCGTAGTTGGCGTTCGAGCTCGATCCCGGACCGGCTCGCCTGGAACACGGCCCCGAGACTGTCGGCGATGTCCTCCAGCAGGTGCTGCCGCTGCCCCTGCAGGCCTGCCACCGCCGTGTGGTCGACCGAGATCGTGCCGATGCGTTCGACACCGTGGCGCACCGGGACCTCGACGAGCGCGTCGGAGGCATGTACCCCACGCTCGGCCCAGGTGTAGGTCCGATCGTGCAGTCTCGGCCGCACCACCGTCAGTCGGCATGTTGTGGCACCCAGCCCGCGCCCGACGCCCTCGGCGACCCTCGCGAGGTCCGGGGCGTCGGTAGCCGTGGCGCGCGAGAGGGCGGCGATCCCGGCCAGCACGCTGTACGGAGTCGGCCGGGTGCCGTAGAGCAGCCGGTCGACGAGCCGCTCGGCACGCACGTACACCGGCAGGAACGACAGCGCCGCCAGCCCGACGGCCAGCGCGGCCGCCGTGATCGCCCCGCTCCGGGTGGTGTCGTTGAACAGCTCTCCGGCCATCGTGCGCACCAACACGTAGCCACCGCCGACCAGGGCCGCGACGAGCGCCGCGACGAGGCCACGGCTGAACAGCCGCTCGGCGGTCCACAGCCCGCCGGGCCGGGTCGCGACGAGCACCGCGCCGGCGATGGCGATGCATGCCAGTCGGGAGAACCAGAACAGCAGCGCCGTCGGCTCGCCCGAACCCGGCGCGCCCGGGTGCGCGGTCGGATCGACGAGGACCAGGCCGGTCCACCCGATCGACCAGAGCAGCACGGTGATGATCGCGAGCACGATGGCGATCGCGAACGACGCCGCGAGCACGCTGAACAGTAGGCGGGCTTGGGTGCGGGCCGCAGCAGTGGTGCCGTGGTGGATCCGCCGGGGCAACGCCAACAGCCCGGCCACCGGAACGAGGAACCCGAAGAACAGCACGCAGCTCGTGGTATGCGGGAGCAGGGCGGTGCCGAACCCGACCAGCAGCAGGCTCCCGACACCCGCCGCGACCAGCACCGCGCGGGCGAGCCCCGCCGGGCCGGTTCCGCGGTCCTGCGGGAACACCAGCAGGGCGAGGACGTAGGCCGCGCATGCGACGCCGTGCAGCAGCACCTGGTGGAGGC
>DASXJJ010000012.1:0-2765 GCA_036497465.1 Pseudonocardia sp.
CGGCGCACCTCGACGGTCCAGCGGCCGTCACCAAACGAGGCGCTGATGCGATGACCGGATTCCAGCGCCGGCGCTCTGGTCAATCCGCCCGTGATGACCAGGTCCCCAGGCTCGAGCCAGCGCCCGCGCGCGGCGAGCTGCTCCGCGAGCCACACCACCCCCGCCGCCGGGTGGCCGCTCGCGGCCGCACCCGTCCCGCTCTCCACCGCCTCGCCGACAACCGACAGCGTGACCGGCAGCGACTCCAGCCCAGACAGCGGCAGCGACGGCCCTATCGCCACCCACGCCGCCGACGAGCCGTCCGCGGTGTTGTCCTCCAGCTTGAACCGGTAGCCCGACCACACCGAGTCCACGACCTCCAGGCAGGCAAAGGCCGCGTCGCACGCGTCGAGCACGGACTCGACCGAGAACGGCGGTGTCAGCCGCCGCCCCAGCCGCAGCCCGATCTCCGGCTCCACCCGCGGCTGCAGCGCCCCGGCGGGCAGCACTGCGGGGGAGTCCAGGATCATCACGTCGGTCAGCGGCCCGAAGTTAGGCGACGCCACCCCCATCTGCGCCCGCATGGCCGCCGAGGTGTACCCGAGCTTCCACCCGGTGATCCGCTCCCCGCTGGCCAGCCGCAGCCCGGTCATCTGGTCTTGCACGCGGTACGCGTCCGCCAGCGAAAGCCCCAGCTCAGCCGACAGCAGCTGGCCCAGCGTGGCCCCCGCCTGCCGGGCCCGGTACAGTGCGCCCGCCACCGCCGCCGGGTCGAGCGCGCCGCCCGAGTCCAGGCAGTCCTTCCAGGTCATGGACCCGTACCAGAGCCCGGATCCTGACGCGCGTGCGCCCGCAGGATCTGCGACCAGCTCCGGGCCGCCTCAGGCGGCGGGATGGACGCGTACCAAAGACCCTCGGCCTCCACCACCGGATACCGCCGCAGCTCATACCCCGCCGCCGTCCGGCACCGCCCGGTCGCGAGCTCGTACGCATACCAGTGCCACGGGCAGGTGACCACACCCTCACGGACCAGACCCTCGGCCAGCGGCCCGCCGTTGTGCGGGCACGCCCCATCCGTCACGTGCAGCGAGTCCCCGTCGGCGAACACCGCAAAGATGCGCCCCCCGTGCGAGAACGACCACTGTGCCCGCCCCGCCGGCCGCTCCAGCAGCACCAGCTCCGGCGAGAGCCCAGGGACCGGCTCCGGCGAGCTCATCTAGAACTCACACGCAGCCGAGCTCGACGCTGCCGAGCCGGTCGGCGGTCGCGGTGACCACGTCCCCGGGCTTCACCGGCACGGCCGCGGTCAGGCCGCCCGACAGCACGATGTCCCCGGCCTTCAGCCCTTCTTCCTCCGCGGCCAGCGACCGGACCAGCCAGGCCACCGCCGCCGCCGGATGCCCGAGCGACGCGGCGCCCGACGCGGTCGCCACCACCTCGCCGTTGTGCTCCAGCACCACCCCGAGCAGCCGCAGGTCCAGGCCCGCCACCGGGACGGCCGAACCCACCAGGTACCGCCCCTGTGAGGTGTTGTCCGCCACCACGTCCGGTGTCGTGAACTTGTAGTCGGTGTAGCGCGAGTCGAGCACCTCGATGCCGACCGCGACCGCCGCGGTCGCGGCGAGCACCGCTGACGCGGTGACCGACGGCCCGTACAGATCCGCGCCCATGACGAACACGATCTCCGGCTCGCATCGCGGCTGGATGTGCCGCCCGGTCACCAGCGGCTGGCCGATATCCAGGGCATCACTAGCGGCCAGGAAGCCGTACAGCGGCTCGCTCACCCCGACCTGGGCCTGCTTGGCCCGGGAGGTCAGGCCGAGCTTCCAGCCCGCCAGCGGCCCGGCCTCGTTCCGCAGCCGCCGCTGCACCTCGTAGGCCTCGGCCAGGTTGAAGCCGTCGAGCTCGGCGGACAGCGAGCCGATCGCGGTCCGGTCGGCCCGGGCCTTGGCCAGCCGCGCCGTTACCTCAGAGGCGTCAAAAGCCATGTCAAGCCTTCCCTACTCTACGACGCGGACAGTGACGGGACCGAGGCGGTCGAAGTCGGCCCGGAACACGTCCCCGGCCGCCATCGGCACCGCGGCGTGCAGCGCCCCGGTCATGACCAGGTGCCCGGCCTCGAGCTTGGCGCCCATCTCGCCCAGGGTGTTGGCCAGCCAGGCCACCACCCGGACCGGGTCGCCGAGCGCGGCCGCGCCCGCTCCGGTGTCGACCAGCTCGCCCTGCCGGGTGAGCGTCATCCCGATCAGCCGGGGATCCACCCCTTCCAGCGGCACCACCCGGCTCGAGACCGCCACCGCGCCGTTGGACGCCAGGTCGGCTACGGTGTCGGCGAGCCTGATCCGCCAGTCGGCGAACCGGGAGTCGACGATCTCCACCGCCGCGACCATGCCCGCGATCGCCCGCCGGGCGTCGAGCACGCTTACTCCGGGACCAGCCAGGCCAGACCCCAGTACGAAGGCGATCTCGGCCTCGATCTTCGGCTGGATGAACGCCGAAACCGGCACCGCGTCCCCGTCGGCGTACACCGTCGAGCCCAGCACCGGGCCGTAGTCGGGCTGGTCCACGCCGATCATCTTCTGCATCGGCTTGGACGTCAGCCCGACCTTGTAGCCGGTGATCCGGTCGCCGTCGGCCAGCAGCAACTTCACCAGCTCCTGCTGCACGGCGTAGCCGTCGGCCATGCCCAGGTCGGGGTCGGCATCGGTGAACGGCGCGATCTGCTGCCGGGTGCGGCGGGCCTCATAGAGCGCCCGGGCCTTCCCGGGCGCGTCGGTCAGTGGCAT
>DASXJJ010000013.1:0-42842 GCA_036497465.1 Pseudonocardia sp.
AGCAGGCCTAGTGCGTGTCCCCTGGGGACGGTGACGCGGTCGACGCCTGATCGGTGTCGCGGAGACGCCTCCGGGTGCCCCACCGGATGAGGGGCACCCGCCCGTCACCTCTGCCTGGGCTTGTCCTCCGACTTCTCCCGGGACGAGCCGGACCTGCCCTGGTACTCCACCGGTGGCGGCTCGGTCGCTCGCCCGCACACACTCCACCGCGCCGGCACAGACCCCGCGCGGCCCGCACAGCCTCTACAGGGTCTGCGCGGGCCGCGGGGGCTCTGTGCCGGCCGATACTGGGCCGGACGAACGGGCCCGCGGGCGCCGGCAGGACGGGCGCCCGACGGGACCCCACTCGGCAGCCGGGGACCGGTCGGGCGTGCGGGCGGGCGGTCGGGCGTGCGGGCGGTCGGGCCGCGCGGGCGTGCGGGCGGTCGGGCGCGCGGGCGGGCCTGCCGACCAGACAGTCGACCTCGCGAACCCGGCGGCCCCGGGGCACGCTGTGCGCATGCTGGACGACCTGGACCGGGGCCTGATCCACGCGCTGCAGATCGACGGCCGCGCCCCGTGGCGGCGGATCGCGGCGGTGCTGGACACCTCGACCCAGACGGTGGCCCGCCGGTACCGGCGGCTGCGCGCCGAGGCCGGGCTGCGGGTCGTCGGCCTGCCCGACCCCCGGCTGGCCGGGCACACCCGGTGGCTGGTGCGGCTGACCGCCACCCCGTCGGCGACCCGGGAACTGGCGCACGCGCTGGCCCGTCGCACGGACACGTCGTGGGTGCGGCTGCTCTCCGGCGGCACGGAGATCTGCGTGGTGATCCACACCGACGCGCCGGCCGGCGGCCCGCCGGCACTGCTGCTGCGGGACGTCCCGCGCCGGTCCGCGATCACCGCCGTGTCCGCGCAGTGCCTGCTGCACACCTACCGGGGCGGGGCGAGCGGGTGGCCGGGTCGCCTCGGCGCGCTGGACCCCGAGCAGGTACGCAGGCTGCGCCCGCCGGCTCCGGCACGGGTCACCACCGAGCCGGTCACCACCCCGCCGGCCACCACCCCGCCGGCCACCACCGAGCCGGCCACCACCGAGCCGGTCACCACCGCGCCGGTCACCACCGAGCCGGTCACCACCGAGCCGGTCACCACCGAGCCGGCCACCACCGCGCCGGAAGCCACCCCGCCGGCAGCCACCGCGCACCCGACCCCCGAGCCGGGCTCCGCACGCCCGTCCGGTGGACCGACCGCCGCGGACGACGCGCTGCTCACCGCACTGCACCGGGACGGCAGGGCCGGCTACGCGGAGCTGGCCTCGGCGACCGGCTGGTCGTCGGCCACCGTCGCCCGCCGGCTCGCGCGGCTGCGGGCGGACGACGCGCTGTTCTTCGACATCGACGTCAGCGCGGCGCTGCTCGGGGCGCCGACCGAGACGCTGCTCTGGCTGTCCGTGACCCCCTCGGGGCTGGACGACGTGGGCCGCACCCTGGCCGGGCAGCCGGAGCCGGCGGTGGTGGCGAGCACGACGGGGCAGAGCAACCTGTTCGCCGCCGTGCTCTGCCCGGACCCGGCCGCGCTGCACGACTACCTGGCCCACCGGCTCGGGGGCCTGCCGGCCATCCGGTCGGTGGAGACGGCGCCGGTGCTCAGCACGCTCAAGACGGTCGGCGCCTGAACCCCCGCCGTTCACATAGTGAGAGCACATTCCTGTGATGTGGGAACCACCGTACAGTCGGCCGACATGACGAGCAGCCGAACCGCGCCGCTGTCACACCGCCGCTGGGTCGTGCTGGCGCTCGGGGTGCTCGCCCAGGCGTCGGCCTGCTCGTTCGTCTACGGCATCCCGTTCCTGGTGCCCGCGCTGCGCGACGCCCGGCACCTGTCGCTGGCCGAGGCCGGCGTGTACGTGGCCGGCCCCACCCTGGGGCTGCTGCTCACGCTGATCGCCTGGGGCGCCGCGGCGGACCGGTGGGGGGAGCGGGTGGTCATCACCAGCGGCCTGGCGCTGGCCGCGGTGGCCATCGGTGCGGCGGGCTCCGTCGACCACGCCGCGCGGCACCCCTCCACCGCCGCGATGGTCGCCCTGCTCGCGGTGGCCGGGGCGATGTGCGGCGCGGTGTTCGCGGCCAGCGGGCGGATGGTGATGGGCTGGTTCCCGGTTGGCGAGCGCGGCACCGCGATGGGCATCCGGCAGACCTCGCAGCCGCTGGGCGTGGCCATCGCCGGGGCCTGCCTGCCCGCGCTGGCCGGCGGCGAGGTGCCGTTCCGCGCGCTGCTGCTGCCCTCGGCACTGTGCCTGCTGTCCGCGGTGCTGGTCGGCGCGTTCGCCCCGGACCCGCCCCGCGCGGCCGCCGGCCCCGGTGCCGCCCGCCCCCGCTCGCCCTACCGGGCGCCGGTGCTGTGGCGGGTGCACGGCGCGAGCGCGCTGCTGGTCGCGCCGCAGTTCGCGATCAGCGCGTTCGCCGCCGAGTACCTGGTCCGCGAGCTGGGTTGGTCGGCCGCCGCGGCCGGGGCGTACGTGGCGGTGACCCAGGTGGCCGGCGCGGCGGGGCGCATCGTGTCCGGCTGGTGGTCCGACCGGGTGCGCTCGCGGCTGCGGCCGATGCGCCAGCTGGCGGTGGCCGCAACCGGGGTGCTGCTGCTGTTCGCCCTGGGCGCGCTGGTCGCCCCCTGGCTGGCGGTGGCCGCGCTGGCCCTCGGCGGGGTGATCACCGTGGCGGACAACGGGCTGGCGTACACCTCGGTCGCCGAGATCGCCGGGCCGGCGTGGTCCGGGAGGGCGCTGGGGGCGCAGAACACCGGGCAGAACGTGGTGACGACGCTGGCCCCGGTGGTCCTCGGCGCGGTCATCGGGGCGCACGGCTACAGCCTGGGCTTCACCCTGGCCGCGCTGGCGCCGCTGCTGGCCGTCGTGGTGACCCCGGTTAGGTCCGAGCCGGCGTCTCGCTGGTGACCGGCCCGCCGCCGGTGGTGCTGCCGCCGCGTACCAGCATGACCAGCGCCACCCCGATCAGGACCACCTGGCCGCACCCGCCGGCCACGGCCGCCCACGAGCCGCTCAGGTTCGCCACCGCCAGCGCGATGCCCAGCACGCCGAGCACGGCCAGCGCCGCCCGCACCGGGACACCCGCCCCGTGCCGCCCGCGCAGCAGCCCGGCCAGCGGCAGCACCAGCAGCGCCCAGACCACCTGGCCGCCCAGGTACATCATCGCGGCGATCTCGGCGGCCACGCCCACCCCGGGCTCGGTCGCCGACTCGCCCGTGGCCAGCAGGTAGTTCAGCCCGCCGGCCGCCAGGCCCAGCAGCACCGCGCACAGCCACAGCAGGCTGGACCGGCGCGGGTTGCCCGTCGCCACCATCGACTCTCCTCCGCGTTCCCGGCCTCAGCCCGTACCGACCGACGCCGGCTCCCGGTGGACGTCGAGCGTATCGTCGCGCAACCCGATGACGACCTGGTCACCCCGCTCGATCTCGCCGTCCAGCAGCATCGAGGACAGCCGGTTGCCGACGTCCCGCTGGATCGCCCTGCGCAGGGGCCGGGCGCCGAACTCGGGCTGGTGGCCCCGCTCGGCCAGCCACCGCACGGCCTCCGGTTCGACCCGCACCCGCACCCCGAGGTCGTCGACCCTGGACAGCATCTCGGACAGCAGCAGCTCGGTGATGGTGCGCAGCTGCTCGTCCTCGAGCCGGCGGAACACCACGATCTCGTCGACCCGGTTGAGGAACTCCGGGCGGAACAGCTCCCGCAGCCGGCCCATCACCCTGGTCCGGACCGCCTCGTCGTCGGACTCCCCGGGGTTGCCGAAGCCGAGCCGGGTGCTGCTGACGATGTCCTCCGAGCCGACGTTGCTGGTCATGATGACCACCGTGTTGCGGAAGTTCACCGTGCGGCCCTGGGCGTCGGTCAGCCGGCCGTCGTCCAGCACCTGCAGCAGGGTGTTGAAGACCTCGGGGTGCGCCTTCTCCATCTCGTCGAGCAGCACCACCGAGTAGGGCCGGCGCCGGATCTGCTCGGTGAGCTGGCCGGACTCGCCGTACCCGACGTACCCGGGTGGCGACCCGACCAGCCGGCTCACCGTGTGCCGCTCGGTGTACTCGCTCATGTCCAGCCGGACCAGCCGGTCCTCGTCGCCGAACAGGCTGGCGGCCAGCGCCTTGGCCAGCTCCGTCTTCCCCACCCCGGTCGGCCCGAGGAACAGGAAGCTGCCCACCGGCCGGTCCGGCTCGGCGAGCCCGGCCCGGGAGCGGCGGATCGCCTCGGCAACCACCCGGACCGCGTCGTCCTGGCCGATGACCCGCTGGTGCAGCTCGTCCTCCAGCCGCACCAGCCGGTCCCGCTCGGCCTCGGTCAGCTGTGCGGCCGGGATGCCGGTGCTCCGGGCGACCACCTCGGCGATCTCGGCGGCGCCGACCTCGGGCACCCCGCGCTGCGCGCCGCGCCGGGCCTCGGAGATCTCCCGGCCGAGCTCGTCGAGCTGGTCGCGCAGGGACATCGCGCGCTCGTAGTCCTCGGCCGCGACGGCCTGGTCCTTGTCCCGCTCCAGCTGCTCGACGCGCTGCTCCAGCTCGCGCATGTCGGTGGTCGGGGTCTTGGTCCGCAGTCGCACCCGCGCGCCGGCCTGGTCGAGCAGGTCGACGGCCTTGTCCGGCAGGTACCGGTCGCTGATGTAGCGGTCGGAGAGCGTGGCGGCCGCGCGCACCGCCTCGGTGGTGTACCGGATCTGATGGTGTGCCTCGTACCGGTCGCGCAGCCCGTAGAGGATCTGCACGGTGTCCTCGACCGACGGCTCGGGCACGAACACCGGCTGGAACCGCCGCTCCAGCGCCGGGTCCTTCTCCAGGTGGGCGCGGTACTCGTCCAGGGTGGTCGCGCCGATCACGTGCAGCTCGCCCCGGGCCAGCGCGGGCTTGAGGATGTTGCCGGCGTCCATCCCGCCCTCGCCGGTGGTGCCGGCGCCGACCACGGTGTGCAGCTCGTCGATGAAGACGATCAGCGAGTCGGCGTTCGCCCGGACCTCGTCGATCACCTTGCCGATGCGCTCCTCGAAGTCGCCCCGGTACCGGGTGCCGGCGACCATCCCGGACAGCTGCAGCTGCACCACCCGGCGCCCGGTCAAGGTGTCCGGCACGTCGCCGTCCACGATGCGCTGGGCGATGCCCTCGACGATGGCCGTCTTGCCCACCCCGGCCTCGCCGATCAGCACCGGGTTGTTCTTGGTGCGCCGGGACAGCACCTCGATGGTCTGCTCGATCTCGTCGGCCCGGCCGATCACCGGGTCCAGCCGGCCCTCGCGGGCCGAGGCGGTGAGGTCGACCGAGAACGAGTCCAGCGTCGGGGTGTCCGAGGACCCGCCGGGTGTCCGGGAGGACCGGGTGCCCCCGGACGTCGGGCGGCTGCCGGAGCCGACGCCGGACGCGGCCCGCTGCAGCGAGTCCGGGGTGATCCGCGCGGCGCGCAGCATCCGGCCGGCCGGTGACTCGTCGTTGGCGCTCAGGGCCAGCAGCACGTGGTCCGGTCCGATGTAGCCGGCGCCGAGCGCCTGCGCGATCTGGTGCGCGTCCAGCAGCGCCCGCTTGGCGGCCGGGGTCAGCACCGGCGGCCCGCCGGTGCCGACCGAGGACGGGGACATCTCCTCGACCTCCGCGGCAAGGTCCTCGGGAACCGCACCGGCCGTCCGGAGCAGCTCGGCCAGCGGCTCGACCTGGGTCGCCGCCCAGAGCAGGTGCTCGGCACCCAGGTCGGCACCGCCGTGGTCCATCACGAACTCGGCCGAGGCGGCCACCATGGCCCGGGCCGGCGCGGTCATCAACCGGGACAGGTCGACGCGTTGGGTCGGTCTGCGGGGGTCCCCCGACTGGCCGGCGAAGAAGCGGGCGATGAAATCGTCGAACGAGCCGCCGCCCATCCCGAAACCGGCGGTCATCGTACGGTCACCCCGGCTGGTCCGGTGCACAACACCTGTCGTCTCCTCCCACGTGGATCCCGGCGCTTACCCGGTTCCCCGCTGTGGGAACCGGGATCGCGGCGCCCGTCACCCGTCGGTGGACCGCCTCAGGCCGGCTCGGACCCCGGCCCCGGCGGCACGGCCTCCGTGGTGTCGTCGTTGTCCACGTCCTGCTTCTGGGCGGGCTCGTCTGGATCGTCGTCCTCGTGCCGGACCTGGTCCTGGCGCTGCCCGAGCACCCGCTTCTCCATCTCGTCCACGAGCTCCTCGGAGCGGGTGGCGATCGAGTTCGAGTTGTTCTGGTCCTCGCTCAACGGGACCTCCTCAGGGATCTTGTGGTGTCGGCGCCGATTGTCGTCCCCGCGGGCCCGGCTGTCGCCGCCGGACACGGTGTCATCGGCCACCTCGGCGCACCGTCAGCGCCGTCGGGAGCCCTCCAGCTCGTCCTCCTCCCGGACCGCGGCCTCCTCGGCGGACGCCGCTCCACCGGCCAGGCCGACGTCGGTCGCCTGGGTGGCCCCGGTGTCGCGGCCGCGCGCGTCCTGGTCGGCCTCGAACCGGGGTGCCCGGTCGAGCTGCGTGTCCGGGGTGGCACCCGGCTCGCCGACATCCGGGCGCTCCCGGGCCAGCCGACCGTCCAGGCCCTCCGGCTCGGAGCTCATCGCGGCGTCGTCCTCGACCAGGTACGGCCGGTCCGGCGGCACGTACCCGGCGTCCAGCGGGTCGCTGTCCGACGGGCCGACCAGCGTCTCCGCCGGGTCCTCCTGCACCATCTCGCCGAGGTCGGGCGCTTCGGGCTGCTCCTCGTAGTCTCGCTGGCTCATCCCTCCGGTTACCCGGGCGGCCGGAGGGGAAACGGCGCCGAGGCGGTTCCCGGGTGGTGGTTGCCGAGCGGCCGTCCCGGGGGGCGGTCCCGGGACGGCGGCCCGGCCGCTCAGTCGCGCAGCGCGGTGATCTTGTCGTGGATCGTCTTGCGGTTATCGTTGCGCCGCTCGTAGGCGTCCACCTTCGCCAGGTCGGTCTGGCTCAGCCCGCCCAGCTTGGCGATCACCTCGTCGGCCCGCAGGCCGTCGTAACCGGCGATCGGCAGGTCCTGCTCCCTGGCGACCGAGCCCTTGGCCTGACCCTCGGCCTCCGCGACCGCGGGCACCTGCCGGCCGCGCTCCTGCACCGTCTCCGCCGCGTCCCGGGCCCGCACGCCCAGCCGGGAGAGCACCGACGGGAACGCCTCGGCCAGCTGCCGGGTGAACGACGCCTGCGCGCGGCCGAAGGCCTGGACCCACTCGCCACCCCGGTTCCCGGCCGCCTCCTGCGCCTCGGCGACGTTCTCCAGCATGCGCTCGTAGGCGCGCACGGACTCTTCGCCGCCGCGCCGGGCGCTGTCCACGATGCGTTCGTTGAGCTCCCGCACCCTGGTCACCGCCGACTCCAGCGCCTCGTTCGCCTTGGCCTTCTTCTCGCTCTGTGCCACCTTGCACTCCCGTTCACTCGACGCACCCCCACCCCGATCGACTTCTTCCCACAACGGACCCCGGATAACCCTCACCTCACCTCACGGGTGAAACTCAGGTCCGGTACGAGCGGCGAGGAGGTGGCGATGGGCTCCCTGTGGGGCGAACCGACGGGTCAGGGCTGGGTACAGATCTTCGAGCTCGCCGTCGCGCTGGTGCTCTCCGCGGTGATCGGGCTGGAGCGCGAGCTGCAGCAGAAGAGTGCCGGGCTGCGCACCCACACGCTGATCGGGTTCAGCTCGGCGCTGATCATGCTGGTGTCCAAGTACGGGTTCACCGACGTGCTCGGCGAGCACGTGCTGCTCGACCCGTCCCGGGTGGCGGCGCAGATCGTGTCCGGGATCGGCTTCATCGGCGGCGGCCTGATCTTCGTCAAGCGGGACATGGTGCGCGGGTTGACCACGGCGGCCGCGGTCTGGCTGACCACCGCGGTGGGCATGGCGGCCGGGGCCGGGCTGCCGGTCCTCGCGGCCGCCACCACGGTCGGCTACCTCGCCGTGGTGTACGGCTTCCCGCCACTGACCGCCTGGCTGCGCCGGTCGCGGCCGCGCTCCCAGGTGATCGAGGTGACCTACCAGGACGGGAGGGGGCTGCTGCGCAGGGTGCTGAACACCTGCACCGCGCAGGGCTGGGTGGTCGCGCACCTGTCCACCCGGCACTACTCCGGGTACGGCGCCGACCGGGGCGCGCCCAACCTGAGCCGGCGCGACGCCGACACCGACAGCTCCGAGCGCGAGTGGGACTCCGTGTCGGTGATGATCGAGTTGCGCGGGGCCGGCAGCTTCGAGAACCTGGCCGCCGGGCTCACCGAGCTAGACGGCGTGCGGACGGTGAGCGCCGGGAACCCCGACGACATCGACCCGGAGGCCGAGTAGCGCCGAGCCCGCTCAGCGCAGCGTGTCCTGCCGGGCGTCCCAGGCGCGGACCGCGCCACCCAGGTCGCGGAACTGGGGGAACAGGGCGGACGCGCCGCACATGGTGAGTACGTGGCTGACCGGGCCGTCGCGCTCCACCAGCGCGAGCCGGGGGCCGGCACACTCCTCGCTGGTCTCCCGCAGCACCCGCAGACCGGCGGCGCTGAAGAAGGTGATCCCGCACATGTCCACGATCAGGTGCGCCGGACGGTGCCCGAGCGCGGCGTGCAGCTGGCTGCGCAGCCAGGGCGCGGTGGCGACGTCCACCTCGCCCTCGACCTCGCACAGGCCGATCGAGGGTCGGACGTGGGAGAACCGGACGGTCAGCGGCGCGGCCGTGCCGCCGTCCTCGTCAGAGGCCCGGTAAGCCGGATCGGTTCTCACGACGCCACCTCCTCCACAACCCGCCTGGGGCGCACGTACAGCGGATTTCGTTGCACGATCGACGCCCAGCTCGGCCGGATGCGTCGTTTCGTTCGATCCGAACAACCGTACGGCACGGATCCAGGCCGTCAACCCTTCCGATCGGAGTACCGCCGGACCGCCCCGGTCGTCAGGCGGACGGGGTGTGCCGGGCACCCCAGTCCTTCAGCGCCTCGATCACCGGTGCGAGTGCCTGCCCCTTCGCCGTCAGCAAGTACTCGTAGCGGCGCGGGTGCTCCTGGTAGGGGCGCCGTTCCAGCACTCCCTGCTCCTCGAGCTTGCGCAGCCGGGTGCTCAGCCGGTCCCTTGGGGCGCCGGTGTGCCGCTGGATGTCGTTGAACCGATGGACCCCGAACCCGACCTCGCGCAGGATGAGCAGCGACCACCGGTCGCCGACCACGTCCAGCGCGTCGGCCACCGGGCACACCCGTACCCCGGGGAGCATGGTCGGCGGGCCTGCGGAGCTCACCTCTCCACGGTAACCGCGCCCGGCCCGGGCCGGTAACGGCGCTGCCCGGGGCCGGAGCGCGGGCTCGGGGCGGCCCGGTCGACCCGGGGGCCGGCGGCCCCCGGCGCCCCGGGCACTACAGTCGGTCCACCGCCCGAAGATCGTTGTTGTGAGGTGACGTGCTCGAGGACAGCCCGCTGGTGGCCTTCGTCGGAGTGGCCGACCTCGCGGTGGCCCGCCGGTTCTACGGCGAGACGCTCGGCCTGCCGCTGCGTGACGAGCTGCCGTACGCGCTGGTCGGGGACGCCCACGGCACGACGCTGCGGATCACCGCCGTGCCGACGCCGAGCCGAGCCCCGTTCACCGTGCTCGGCTGGCAGGTCGCCGACCTGGACGCCACGGTGGACGAGCTGATCGGCCGGGGTGTGCGGTTCCTCCGCTACGAGGCGCTGGACCAGGACGACCGGGGGCTCTGGGAGGCTCCCGGCGGCACCCGGGTCGCCTGGTTCACCGACCCGGACGGCAACGTGCTGTCGGTCAACGACCGGGCCGGCTGACTGTCGGTCAATGATCGGGCCGGCCGACGGGTCGGCGCCGTGCTCCGGGCGTGGTTCAGAGCGCGGTGACCTCGTCGCCGCCGCGGACGGTGCCCGCCCCGAGCACCTCCAGGTAGATCCCGGCGCAGGGCAGGACTCCGAAGCCCGGGACGTCGACCCGGTTCTCCGCCATCGGGACCCGGACGGCGTGCGGCGCTCTCGGCAGCTCGCCGTGCTCCAGGGTGGGCACCGCGCACCGCGGCGTGGGCAGCACCGCGTGCAGCCGGACCCCGCCCACGGTGAGCTCTCGGCCGACCCAGTCGTTCTCCGCCCAGGGCGGGAAGCCGGGCGGGGTGGTCACGACCAGGTCGGCCGGTACCGGCGCGCCTCGGCGCCGATGTGCTCGAGCGTCGCGGTGGTGATCAGGTGCAGTGGCGCGTAGTCGTGGAACGACCGTCCGGGGGTGCCCTGGGCGATCTCCAGGGTGGCGAACTCGATCTCGGCCGCCACCCCGTGCTCGAGCACGTCCTCCGGCGCCGGGCGCTCCACCTCCGCCCCCGGTGCCCGTTCCTCGGCCAGGCGGACCTCCCGCCCGAGCAGCCCGGACAGCCGCGCGTCGACGCCCGGGTCGCCGGCCGCCAGCTCGGCGCCGTCCGGCAGGGTGATCCGGACCTCGGCCGGGCCGCCGGCCGCCGAACAGGTGAGCAGCGCGCGCCACAGCCGGGGATGCTTCGCGGTGGCGACCCGGCCGGTCGCCACGTCGACCAGTGCCAACCGGCGGTCGCCCTCGGCGCCGCCAGGGTCGACGGCCAGGTGGGGCACCGTCTCGCCGAGCATCGACTTCACCGGGTAGCGGTACAGCGTGGCCACCTGCATGCTCCGACGCTACCGCCGTGCGATCTCGGCGGACAGCGGTCGCGGGGTACGTGCACCAAATCTTATTAGTAATGACTGTCATTTCCGATTAGTCTGCGCGGCATGGACGGTTTCACCCTCGCGCTGTGCCGCTCGCCGGGCTGCGCGCATGCCGGCGACGACGGCACCCGAGCCCACGCGGCGGCGACCGGGCCCGGCCGGGGCTCCGGCGCGGCCGGGCCGCGGACCCTCGACGAGATGCTGGCCGAGGCGACCCGCTGCTCCGAGCACGGAGTCCTGCTGGTCACCGCATGCCTACTGGGGTCGACGCTGTGCCGGGCCTGCGGGCCGGCCGCCGCCGGTCGCCCGGTCACGACCGGCCTCGAGCCCGCCCACGAGCACGGGCGGGTCGCCGTGGTGCAGCCCTGCCGGGCCTCCCGGCGGCCGACCGGGCCCGCCGTCCTGGTCGGCCCCATCCGCGACACCGAGGACGCCGAGGAGCTGTGCCGGTGGCTGCGCGCCGGCGACCTCGCGGCGGCGCGGCTGCCCGGACGGCTGCGCTGCTACGCCCGCACCCTGGCCCGCGCGAGGACCAACTGACCCCGGACGATCGGCGCCGGCGGCCCCGCGCCGGTACCCGCGGCCGGTCGGCGGGTCAGCGGCGGGTCCAGTCGAGCAGGTCGGACGCGGTCCAGGAGTTGACCACACGGTCGGCGGGCACCTCGCAGTCGGCGGCCCGCGCGCAGCCGTAGGGCAGCCAGTCCAGCTGGCCGGGGGCGTGCGCGTCGGTGTCCAGCGAGAACCGGCACCCGGCGGCGACTGCCTGACGCAGCAGCCGGCGGGGCGGGTCGAGCCGCTCCGGCCGCGAGTTGATCTCCACGGCCACGTCGTACTCGGCGCAGGCGTCGAACACCGCGGCCGCGTCGAACGTCGACTCGGGACGCTTGCGGTTGCCGGTGACCATCCGGCCGGTGCAGTGCCCGAGCACGTCGACGTGCGGGTTGGCCACGGCGGTGAGCATCCGCTCGGTCATCTCGGCCCCGGGCATCCGCAGTTTGGAGTGCACGCTGGCCACCACGAGGTCGAGCTCGGCCAGCAGGTTCTCGGCCTGGTCCAGCGCGCCGTCGTCGAGGATGTCCACCTCGATGCCGGTGAGCACGGTGAACGGCGCCAGCCGGGTGTTCAGCTCGGCGACCACGTCGAGCTGACGGCGCAGCCGCTCCGCGGACAGCCCGTTCGCCACCGTCAGCCGGGGCGAGTGGTCGGTGAGCACCACGTAGTCGTGGCCGAGGTCGCGGGCGGTGAGCGCCATCTCCTCGATCGGCGAGCCGCCGTCGGACCAGTCGGAGTGGGTGTGGCAGTCGCCGCGCAGGGCCGCCCGCAGCGCCGCCCCCGCCCCGGTCAGCTCCGGCACGCCGGGGACCGACGCCCCGCCCGTTCCGCTGGTCGCCTCGGCCTCCAGCTCGCCCAGGTACGCCGGCTGCCCACCGGCCAGCGACTCCAGCACGCAGCGCGCGGTGGTGTCGCCGACGCCCTTGAGCTTCGTCAGCCCCCGCCCCCTGGCCAGCGCGTCCAGGTCGTCGCGTCCGGCCAGCACGTTCGCCGCGGTCCGGAACGCACGGACCCGGTAGGTGGAGGCGTGTGCCCGCTCCAGCAGGAAGGCGATCCGCCGCAGGTCGGCGACCGGGTCTCGGGTGGCCACCGCCCCATCATGCCCGTCCGGCCCGCGCGCCGCGCCCGACGGCCACCTCGCCCGCTCAGTCCAGCGCCTTGCCCGGGTTGAGGATGCCGGCCGGGTCCCAGGCCGCCTTGACCGCGCGCTGCAGCCCGATCACCGCCTCGCCCAGCTCGCGGCGCATGCCCCGGCGCTTGAGCAGGCCGACGCCGTGCTCGCCGGTCACCGTGCCGCCGAGCTCGATCGCCGCGTCGACGATCTCCTCGAAGGCGTGCTGCGCCCGGTCCCTGGCAGCCTCGTCGCCGTGCGCGGTGACCATCAGCGGGTGCAGGTTGCCGTCGCCGGCGTGCGCGATGTTGGCGATCAGCACGTCGTGCCGGCTGCCGATCTCCTCGATCCGGCCGAGCATCTCGGTCAGCCGGCCCCGGGGCAGGCAGACGTCCTCGGTGAGCACCGCGTTGCCCCGCTCCAGCGCCGGGTAGGCCAGCCGGCGGGCGTCGAACAGTGCCTCCGCCTCGACCGGGTCGGTGGAGGCCACCGCGTCCCGGGCGCCCGCCCGGACGAACTCGTCCAGGATCGCCCCCGCCTCCGCCTCACCGGCCTCGCCGGCCAGGTCGGACTGGGCGAGCAGCAGCGCGGCCGCGCCGTCCGGCAGCGACATCCGCTTCCAGGCCTCCACCGCGCGCAGGCAGTGCCGGTCGACCAGCTCGAAGATCGCCGGGGCGAGCCCGGCCGCGGTGACCCTGGCGACCGCGTCACCTGCCTCGGCCAGGGTGTCGAAGAAGCCGACCACGGTCCGGGTGGGCGCGGTGCGCAGCGGGCGCAGCTTGACCGTCACCTCGGTGACCACCGCGAGGGTGCCCTCGGAGCCGACGACCAGTCCGACGAGGTCGTAGCCGGCGACGCCCTTCGCGGTGCGCCGGCCCAGCCGGACCACCTCGCCGGCGGCGGTGACCACCTCGAGCGCGAGCACGTAGTCGCGGGTCACGCCGTACTTCAGGCAGCACAGCCCGCCGGCGTTGGTGGCCACATTGCCGCCGATGGTCGACCAGGGCGCGCTCGCCGGGTCGGGCGGATACCACAGCCCGCGCTCGGCGACGGCCGCCCGCAGCTCGTCGTTGACCACGCCGGGCTGCACCACGGCCAGCCGCTCGGCCGGGTTGATCTCGACGATGTCCCGCATCGCCGCCAGGCTCAGCAGCACGCACCCGTCGACGGCGTTCGCCCCGCCGGACAGCCCGGTGCCGGCACCCCGGGGCACCACGGGGACCCCGTGCTCGGCGCAGGCCCGGACGGTGGCGGCCACCTCGGCGGTGCTCCTCGGGCGGACCACGGCTGCCGCGCGACCGTGCGGCGCCCACTCGGCCTCGTCGTGCGCGTAGCTCGCGGTGAGCGACGGGTCGGTGATCACCCGGTCGGCCGGCAGCACGGCGTGCAGTGCCGAGGCGATCGACGGCTCGGTGAGGGTCATCCCGCCATCCTCTGCCCGCGCCGGGCCGGTGTCGACGGAGACCGGGTTCCCGCGTGGTCGACCCGGCGCGCCGGTGATCAATCAGCTACTCACGGTAATTCCGCTGGTAGGATGCCCCGGTGACGCAGACCGGAGCCGCGCGTCCCCGGGTCGACCGGGACGAGCGGGAACGCCAGATCCTGGACGCGGCCACCTCGGTGTTCGCCGAGCGCGGCTACCGGGCGACGTCGATGGAGTCGGTGGCCTCCCGGGTCGGCGTGACCAAGCCGGTGCTCTACGACCACTTCGGGTCCAAGGAGGGCCTGCTGCTGGCCTGCATCGCCCGAGCCCGCCAGGACCTGCTCTCGGTCACGGCCGACGCGGTGGCCGACGCCGACGGCCCGGAGGACATGGTGCGCCAGGGCGTGCGGTCGTTCTTCCGGATGCTGGACGAGAACGGCACGACCTGGGCGCTCATCGCCGAGGCGGAGGCCAGCGACCCCGACGGGCCGGCCGTCCGGGCGCTGGAGGGCATCCGCGACCAGCAGACCGAGTTCATCGCGGGCCTGCTCGGGATGCGCACCCCGGGCGAGGACCGCGTCCGGCTGGAGGCCTACGCGCAGGTGGTGGTGGGTGCCACCGAGCGGTTGGCGCTGTGGCGGGCCCGCCGGGGCGGGATCGACGCCGAGCTGGCCACCGAGTACCTGATGGACATGCTGTGGAGCGGGATGGGCCACCGGAGGAAGCGGGCCGACGCGGCACAATGAGCTCGATGTCCGAGCCCACCGAGCCCACCGAGCCCACCGAGCCCACCGCCGCCCCGGCCGCGACCGCCCGGCCCGGACCCGCGCGGCCCGGGACCGACCGCTCCGGCCGGCACCGCACGCTGCGGGTGCTGCGCACCGCCCTCGTCACCCCGAGGATGGCACGGATCACCCTGGGCGGCGACGAGCTCGCCGGCTACCCGGACTTCGCCGCCGACCAGCGGATCAAGGTGTTCCTGCCGGTGCCGGGGCAGGAGCGCCCGGCGATGCCCCGCCCCACCTCGGGCGGGCCGACCTGGCCGCCCGGCGAGCCCCGGCCGGTGGTGCGCAGCTACACGGTGCGCCGCTTCGACCCGGACGCCGGCGAGCTGGACGTGGACTTCGTGCTGCACGGCGAGCACGGCCCGGCCGCATCGTGGGCGGCGGGTGCCCGACCCGGGGACTGGATCGGGGTGTCCGAGCCGGGCGGGCGCTACCAGCCCGACCCGGATGCCGCGGCGCACCTGGTCATCGGCGACGAGTCGGCGCTGCCGGCGATCGCCACCGTGCTGGACGCGCTGCGCGCCGCGTCCGGGCTGGTCGAGGTGTACGTCGAGGTGGCCGACCGCTCCGACGAGCAGCCGCTACGGGGCTCCGGGCGCACCACGGTGCACTGGCTGCACCGCGGCGCCGAGCCGGCCGGGCGGCCGCTGGTGACCACGCTGACCTCGGCCGCACCGCCGTCCGGGGTGGCCCCCGAGGACTGCCAGGCCTGGCTGTCGGCCGAGTCGGCGGCGGTGCGGGACATCCGCGCGCTGCTGCTCGACGAGTGGGGCCTGCGCCGCCGCCGGGTGTACGCCACCGGATACTGGCGAGCCCGCTGAGCGGTCCCGGCGCGGTGACGGCCGCCCCTGACGGCGGCCACCGGCTCACCTGGGCAACGCCCACCCCACCGGCGGCGGTCACCCGCCCCGGCGGTCACCCCTCCCGGCGGCCACCACGCTCGGCGGACTCCGCCGGCCCGTGTCCGGGTGTCCCGTGTCCGGGTGGCCGGTCCAGCAGGCCGGGTGCCAGCGCGTCGCGGCGCAGCACGGCGAGCAGCTCCTCGTACGGGCCGACCAGGAACGCGTCGTCGCCCGCGCCGAACCGGGTGCCGCTGCGCGGCGGGAACTCCAGCGCCCGCTCGCCCGAGCCGTCCGCCGCGCGGTGGATGGCCACCACCCGGGTGCGCGCGGACAGCTCCCCCATCGCCAGCCCGTCCAGGCCGCTGCCCGCGCTGACCCGCAGCGTGCCGATCAGGAACGGCGTGCGGTCCACGTAGAAGGTGCCCAGCACGCCCAGCCCGAGCGCGGCGCCGACGAACCACGGGGCGGCGAGCGCGGCGGTGGAGCGCACCCAGCGGAAGTCGAACCCGTCGCCGACCACGTCGCCGAGCTCCCGGTCGAACACCCGCAGCACCACCGGCACCTGCGACCAGTACCGGCCCAGCTGCCCGCGCACCGCCAGCCCGGTCTCGACGTTCACCAGGTCGTTGCTGGTCAGCACGGCCACCGCCGACGCCGAGGCCAGGTTGACCGCGTTCAGCAGCGCCGGGTCGGTGCCGTCGCCGACCACCACCGGCACGCCCAGCTCGCGCGCCCGGGCCAGGTAGCGGTTGTCGTCGTCGCGCTCCACCACGACCACCCGGGCGCCCGCGCGCAGCAGCCCCTCCACCACCCGCAGCCCCACCGCGCCGAGCCCGACGACGAGCACGTGACCCTTCATCGAGCCGACCCGGCGGCGGCCGAAGGACCGCTCGAGCCTGCGGCTGACCAGCAGCTGGGTGATCAGGGCGAACAGGATGGCGGCGAGCACCGCGCCGAGCAGCATCAGCACGATCGCCCAGGCCCGCAGCCACGGGTTCTGGTCGGCGAAGGAGAAGTCGCCGTAGCCGATCGTGCCGATGGTCTCCACGGTGAAGTAGACGGCGTCCAGGATGGTCATCAAGGTGCCGTCCGGCTTGACGTAGTTGATCCGCAGCACCACCACGGACAGCACGAAGAGCGCGGCCAGCAGCAGCAGGGTGGTGCGCAGCGGTCGGTCGGCCTCGGCCACCAGCGAGCGCAGCAGTGCCCGCAGCGGGGGCCGGCCGCCGGTCGACTCGCGCGCGGCGGCCCGCGCGGCCCCGGAAGCGCGCGCCCCCGCCGTGTGCCGCTCGGCCCGCTCCCGCACGGTCGGGTTGACCAGGTCGAGGCCGGGTTCCTCGAACTGGGCCGGGGTGCCGATCGCGGTGACCCGGTCACCCTCGCGCACCCGCTGGTCCCGGCCGGGGCAGATCACCTGCGGCGCGTCGTCCCGCGCGGCCACCGAGATCGGGGCCAGCGCGCCGTACAGCTCGCGCAGCGTGCCGTCCCTGGGCACGATCAGGTCGGCGGCCACGAACCGCTCCCCGCCCAGGAGGACCTGGTGCGGCCGGGCGCCCAGGCAGGCCTCCACCACCGACGGCGCGGCCAGCGCGGCGACGTCGAGCACGCTGCCCTCGCCGGTCACCTCGGCCAGCGCGCGGCCCACCGCGGCGTTGCCCATCCGCACCACGATCCGCACGTCCGGGCGCAGCCTGCGGGCCACCAGGGCGAGCTCCATGGCGCGGACGTCCTCGGTCGGCACGCACACCACGGCGGCGGCCCTGGCGATCCCGGCCTCGGTGAGCGCCTCCCGCGAGCGGCCGGTCACCCACCGCACGCCCCACCCGTCGAGCAGCTTCTCGGCCACCGGGCTGGGCCGGGAACCGTCGGGCACGACGACCACGGCGACCCCGGCCGCGTGCAGCTGTTCCACCGTGCGCAGGCCCACCCCCTCGATCCCGCACACCACGACATGGCCGGCCGGCTGCTGTGCGTCTGGCACCGGCGAAGTCTCCGGCCGCGAGGTCACGGCGGGATAACGACTTCGTGACGTCCGGTCGACGCGGCCCGGGCCCGACGCCCACCGGTCATCCCCGGCACAGTTCCCGCACAGCTCGGGCACACCGGCGCTACAGCCCGCCGAGCCATGATCAGGGAATGACCAGCTCGCTCCCGATCCCGATGCCGAGGACGGCGACCCTCATGCGTGCCCCGTCGGTCCGTCCCGACCCGATCGCCCGGGGTCGGCTGGTCGACCGCCGGATGGTCGGCCAGCTGGGCCGGTACCTGGCGGTGGGCCTGCTGAGCACCGGGCTGCAGGTGGGGCTGTACCTGCTGCTGCGCGGCGAGCTCGGTCCGCTGACCGCGAACCTGGTGTCGCTGGTGCTCAGCTCGGCGGCGAACCTGGCGGCCAACCGCAGGGCCACCTTCGGCATCAGCGGGCGGCACGACGCCGCCCGCCACTACCTGCAGGGGCTGCTGGTGTTCGGCCTGAGCCTGGGCCTGACCAGCGGCGCGCTCGGGCTGCTCGACCTGCTCGCCCCGTCCGCGTCGCGGTCCGCCGAGCTGGTGCTGGTGCTCTCGGCCAACGCGGTGGTCACCGTGGCCCGGTTCGCCCTGCTGCGCGGCTGGGTGTTCACCGACCCCCGGTCCTGATCCGCCGGGCGCCCCGCTCCCCCGGACGCCGACACCGGTCCGGCCGGGCGGCCGGGGCGGGGTCAGCGGGTGATGCCGGTGTGCCCGAGCGACCAGCGCCCGGCCTGCGGCCACACGCACAGCCCGTGCGGCCCCAGCCCCACCGGGATGCGCTTGATCAGGTGCCCGTCCTGGGTGGACAGCACGTAGACGTCGTTGGTGTACCGGCCGGACAGCCACAGCTGGCTGCCGTCGGCGGACAGGCCACCCATGTCCGGGGTGGCGTGGCCGGGGATCTTCCACTTGGTGATCGGCGCGCCGGTGTAGGCGTCCAGCACGCTCACGCTGCCCTCGTGCCGGTTGCTGACGAACAGCCGCTTGGCCTCCCGGTCCAGGTACAGGCCGTGCGCGCCCCGTCCGGTGGGGATCTCCTTGATCACCTTGGTGGCCGCGCCGTCCAGCACCCACAGGCCGTTCTGGTCCGAGTCGGCGATGAAGAACTTCGAGCCGTCCGGGGCCAGCTTGATGTCCTGCGGTCCCATGTGGTGGTTGCGGTGCGGCATGTCGATGGTGCGCAGCAGCTTGTGCGTGGCCAGGTCGACCACGGCCACCCGTCCGTCGAACTCGCAGGTGAACACCCCGATCCGGCCGTTGGGGGTGTAGTCGGCGTGGTCGATGCCCGAGCAGTTCGGGGTGAGCGTCTCGCCCTGGATCTTCCAGGTCTTGGGGTCGTACCAGACCAGCCGCTTGCGCGCCTCGGCCACCACGATCGCCGAGCTGCCGTCCGGCGAGTAGTACATGTTGTACGGGTCGATCACCGGGATCCGCGGGCCCGGCTTACCGGTCTTCGGGTCGAACGGGGTGACCGTGTTGCCCAGGTCGTCGGTGGCGTACAGGGTGCGCATGTCGTGCGAGGGCACCACGTGCTGCACCTCGACCCCGGCCGGGTACTTGCCGACCACGGCGAACGTCGTCGGGTCGATCACCCACACGTCGCCCGAGCGGGTGTGCGGCACGTAGACCAGGGGCTTGGCCTCCCGGGTCGCGTCGTTGAGCATGTTCGCGCCGGCGTCGGAGTACACGTTGTGCGGGTCGCTGACCGGCGGCATCCCGGGCAGCGGGTCGGCCACCGGGTCCACCGACGGCGCCCCGGGCTCGGTCGAGGCGACGGACGGCCCGGACGGCTCCGACGACCCGGTGTCGCCGGGAGGCCCCTCGTGCCCGGGCTGGCCGCAGCCGGCCAGCCCGGCCAGCAGAGCGACCGCCGCCAGCACGGCCAGCGCCCGGCCGAGGCGGCGCCGGCGAGCGAGAAGGTGCCGGCCGGGGAGCGCTGTGCACGAGCTGTGGACCACCGCCGGAGCGTAGCGAGCCGACCTTGAGACACCGCCACCCCTCCGGAGCCGAGGGCACCCGTCCGGCCAGCGTCGACGGGGCGATCTTCGTGGCACACTGAGACCCCCGGCGCCGCGCGGCGCCGACCGGTCGGTCCCGCGCGCCCGGGACGACCCGACTTCTCCAGAGCATCACGGGGTGAGCGTCATGCGGTACCTGGTCACCGGCGGCACCGGCTTCCTCGGACGGCACGTGCTGCGCCGGCTGCTCGCCCGGCCGGACGCGGAGATCTACTGCCTGGTCCGCTCGCCGGAGCGGCTGGCCGCGCGGACCTCGGGGCTGCCCGGCCACGAGCGGCTGCGCGCGGTGCGCGGCGACCTCACCGCCGACGGGCTCGGGCTGTCCGAGGAGGACGTCACGGCGCTGGCCGAGGGCGGCGTGGACCACGTGGTGCACCTGGGCGCGGTGTACGACATGACCGCGAGCGACGCGGCGAACCGGTCGGCGAACGTGGACGGCACCCGGCGGGTCGTCGAGCTGGCCCGGCGGGTCGGCGCCGGCGTGCTGCACCACGTGTCGTCGGTGGCGGTCTCCGGCGACCACGCCGGCCGGTTCACCGAGGCCGACTTCGACACCGGCCAGCGGCTCACCTCGCCCTACCACGCGACGAAGTTCGCCGCCGAGGAGCTGGTCCGCGCCCAGCCGGAGGTCCCGTGGCGGGTGTACCGGCCGGCCATCGTGGTGGGCGACTCGCGGACCGGCGAGATGGACAAGGTGGACGGGCCGTACTACCTGCTGCCGGCGATCGAGTCGGTCGCGCGGGCGCTCGGGCCGGTCGGCCCGGTGGCCAGGGCGGTGCCGATCCCGGTGCCCGACCTGGGCTCCACCACCATCGTCCCGGTCGACTACGTGGCCGACGCGATGGTCGAGCTGATGCACCGCGACGGGCTGGACCGCCGCGCGTTCCACCTGGTCCCGCCGCGCCCGCAGCCGCTGGTGGAGGTGTACAACGCGCTGGCCGACGCGGCGGGCGCGCCGAGGCTGTCCCGGTCGATCCCGGAGGCCGTGGCCGCACCGGTCCGCGCGGCGGCCGACCGGCTGGGCGAGCTGCTGGGGCGGGTCCCCGAGATCGGCGAGCTGCGGGACGCCGTGCTCACCGAGATCGGCATCCCGCCCGAGGTGCTGCCGCACATGGCCTTCCGCACGGTGTTCGACGACACCGAGACCCGTGCCGCGCTGGCCGGCAGCGGCATCGTCTGCCCGGAGTTCACCGCGTACGCCCCCGTGCTCTACGACTACTGGCGCGACCACCTGGACCCCAACCGGGCGCGCCGGCACGGGCCGAAGGGCCAGCTCGACGGCCGCACCGTGATGATCACCGGGGCGTCCTCGGGCATCGGCAGGGAGACGGCGCTGCGGGTGGCCGCCGAGGGCGGGGTGCCGCTGCTGGTGGCCCGGCGCGGCGAGGAGCTGGAGAAGGTGCGCGCGGAGATCGAGGAGGCGGGTGGCCGGGCCAGCGCCTACAGCTGCGACATCACCGACGCCGACTCGGTGAACCGGCTGGTCGCCGAGGCGCTGGGCGACCACGGCCAGGTGGACATGCTGGTGAACAACGCCGGCCGGTCGATCCGCCGCTCGGTGCGGCTGAGCTACGACCGGTTCCACGACTACGAGCGCACGATGGCGATCAACTACTTCGGCGCGGTCCGGCTGACCCTGGCGCTGCTGCCGCACATGTCCCGGCGCCGGTTCGGGCACATCGTCAACATCTCCTCCATCGGGGTGCAGACCAACCCGCCCCGGTTCTCCGCCTACCTGGGTTCCAAGGCCGCGCTGGACGCGTTCGCCCGGGTGGTGGCCAGCGAGACCTACGGCGACGGGATCACCTTCACCACGATCCACATGCCGCTGGTGCGCACGCCGATGATCGCCCCGACGAACATCTACAAGGCCTTCCCCACCCGCTCGCCGGAGGAGGCCGCCGACATGGTCATGGACGCGCTGCGGCGGCGCCCCAAGCACATCGGCACCGCGCTGGGCACGGCCGGCTCGCTGGCCTACACGCTCGCGCCCCGGGTCACCGACGCGGTGTTGCACGTCGCGTTCCGGGTGTTCCCCGACTCGGCGGCCGCGCGCGGCGAGTCCGGCTCGGCGGCGGACATGAGCGCGCTGTCCCGGGGCGCGCGGGCGATGGCGCGGGTGCTGCCGGGCGTCCACTGGTAGCGGTCCGGGTGGGTGGCCCGCCTGGCCGGGCCGCCCGGCATCCGGCATGCTCGGACCGGTGAAGCCGATGATCACTCCCGCCGCTGTCGGCGGGGCCGTACAGCAGGCGGTCGAGCTGACCTGGGGGCTGGGTCTGCTCGCCCGGTCGGGGGTGGTCGCGCCGATGCGCCCGGACCGGGCGATGGGCATCGCGCAGGGCTACCTGCGCTACGGGCTGAGCATGGCCACCGGGTACGCGGCCGGAGCCGCGCGGCACCCGGACCGGCCCGCGGTGATCGACGACCGGGGCATGCTGACCTTCGCCGAGGTGAACCGGCGGACCGACCGGCTGGCCCGCGCGCTGGCCGACCGGGGCGTCTCCGGCGACACCTCGATCGCGGTGCTGTGCCGCAACCACCGGGGCCCGGTGGAGCTGGCCGTGGCGGCCGCCAAGCTGGGCGCCGACGTGGTGCTGCTGAACACCTCGCTGTCCGCTCACACCATCGGTGAGGTGCTCGGCGAGCTCGGCTCCGGGGTGCTGGTGGCCGACCAGGAGTTCGCCGACCAGCTCGCCGAGCTGCCCGCCGGCTGCCAGCGGCTGACCGCGTGGACCGACCAGCCGCCCACCGCCGACAGCCTGGACGGGATGATCGCGGCCGACGGCCGGGCGAGCCTGCCGCTGCGCCCGCCGGCCGGGAAGCTGATCGTGCTCACCTCGGGCACCACCGGCACACCCAAGGGCGCCGAGCGGCCCCGGCCGAAGAACTGGGCACCGGCCGGGGCGATCCTGTCCCGCATCCCGCTGCGGGCCGGTGAGCCGGCGTTCATCGCGCCGCCGCTGTTCCACACCTGGGGGTTCGCCGCGCTGCAGCTGTGCATGCTGCTGGGCGCGCCCGCCGTGCTGCGCCGGAAGTTCGACCCGGCGGAGGCGTTGCGGGAGATCGCCGAGCACGGCTGCCGGACGCTCTACGCGGTACCGGTGATGCTGTCCCGGATGCTGGAGCTGCCGGCGGCGGACCTGTCGCGCTACGACGTGAAGCTGCGGATCGTGGCGGCCAGCGGGTCGGCGTTGCCGGGCGAGCTGGCCACCCGGTTCATGGACCAGTTCGGTGACGTGCTCTACAACCTGTACGGCTCCACCGAGGTGTCCTGGGTGAGCATCGCCGACCCGGACGACCTGCGCGCCGACCCGAGCACCGCGGGCCGGGCCCCGTTCGGCACCCGGCTGGAGATCCTGGACGACGACGGCAACGAGGTACCGGCCGGCGAGATCGGCCGGGTGTTCGTCGGCAACGACATGCTGTTCGAGGGCTACACGCGGGCCGGCTCGGAGGTGGAGACGCACGACGGGCTGATGTCCACCGGCGACCTGGGCTCGATGGACTCCGACGGCAGGCTGTTCCTCACCGGCCGGAGCGACTCGATGATCGTCTCCGGCGGGGAGAACGTGTACCCCGGCCCGGTGGAGGACCTGCTGGCCGCGGCCCCCGAGGTGCGGGAGGCCGCGGTCGTCGGGGTGGACGACGAGGACTTCGGCCAGCGGCTCGCGGCGTACGTGGTGCTCGCCGAGGGCGCGTCGCTGGACGCCGACGGGGTGAGGGCGCTGGTCAAGGAGCGGCTGTCCCGGTTCTCCGTGCCGCGCGACGTGGTGTTCCTGGACGAGCTGCCGCGCAACCCGACCGGCAAGGTGCTGGCCCGCGAGCTGCCCGCGCCCAGCGGGAGCTGACCGTCAGCTCGGGTCGGTGGTGCCGTAGATACTGGTGAGCCAGACGTGCAGCAGCACGTCCACCACGTCCCCCTCGGGAAGGCCGGGCTGCTCGCCGGCGAAGGTGGCGAACATGGTGCGCTCGTTCATCAGGTTCAGCGCCACGGCGAGCTGCTCCGCCGGGATGCCCTGCGGCGCCGCGCCCCGGTCGCGCTCGGCCTGGATGACCTGCGCGGTGCGCCGCGCCCAGCCGCCCAGCACGGCCGACCACATCTCCCGCACCTCGCTGTTGCTGGCGGCCAGCTGGGCGGCGGCGATGGCCACGTGCCGGCGCGAGCTGAACGTGCGGTAGAACGCCGCGATCACCGCGCGCCACTGGCCGGCCGGATCGCGCATCGGGCCGGTGCCGTGCGCGATCTCGTCGCTCGCCCGGTCCGCCTCGGCGACCACCCGGTCCAGCAGGCTGAGCAGCACCGCGTCCTTGGACCGGAAGTAGAAGTAGAACGTCGGCCGGGAGATGCCGGCGCCCCTGGCCAGGTCGTCGATGGAGATCTCGTTGAGCGGGCGCTCGGCCAGCAGCCGCTCGGCGGTGGTCAGGATGGCCAGCTCCCGATCGTCGCCGGACGGCCGGGAGCCACGGCGACCGCGGGACGGCCGGGCGGGCTCACGGGTGGATGCGGCGGTCATGGCAGTCACTTTACCTGATGTCGAGTCACTCGACACTGTGTTGACTACGCCGACGCCGAGTTGATAGCGTGCTGCCAGCGATCATTTTCCGATCACGACTCCGTCGAGCCGAGGGGAACGACATGAGCGAGGACCACGTCGACGTACTGATCGTGGGAGCCGGGCTGTCCGGCATCGGCGCCGCGTGCCACCTGCGCCGCGAGTGCCCCGGCAAGACCTTCGCCATCCTGGAGGCGCGCGAGGCCATCGGCGGCACCTGGGACCTGTTCCGCTACCCGGGCGTGCGCTCGGACTCGGACATGTTCACCCTCGGCTACTCCTTCCGGCCGTGGGCCGACTCCCGCTCGCTGGCCGACGGCGAGTCGATCCGGGAGTACGTGCGCTCCACCGCGCGGGACTACGGCGTGGACACGGCCATCCGGTTCGGGCACAAGGTCATCCGGGCGGACTGGTCGTCGCGGGACGCCCGGTGGACCGTCGAGGCCGAGCGCACCGACGCCGACGGCGGCACCGAGACCGTGCGGCTGACCTGCTCCTTCCTGTTCACCAACGCGGGCTACTACCGCTACGACCAGGGCTACACCCCGGACCTGCCGGGCATCGAGGAGTACACCGGGCAGGTCGTGCACCCGCAGCACTGGCCGGAGGGCCTGGACCACTCCGGCAAGCGCGTCGTGGTGATCGGCAGCGGGGCGACGGCGGTCACCCTGGTGCCGGCGATGGCCGAGCAGGCCGAGCACGTCACCATGCTGCAGCGCTCCCCCTCCTACATCGCGTCGCTGCCGGCGAAGGACCCGCTGGCCGAGCGGCTGAGTTTCCTGCCGTCCGCGCTGAGCTACCCCATCCTGCGCTGGAAGAACGTGTTCGTGCTGACCGCGTCCTACCAGCTCAGCCGCCACTTCCCCGGGCTGATGAAGGCGGTGCTGCGCAAGGGCGCCCAGTCCCAGCTGCCCGAGGGCTACGACGTGGACACCCACTTCAAGCCGAGCTACAACCCGTGGGACCAGCGGCTGTGCGTGGTGCCGGACGGCGACCTGTTCAGGTCCATCCGCTCCGGCCGGGCCGCCATCGCCACCGACACCATCGACACGTTCACCCCCACCGGGGTCCGGCTGAGCTCCGGCGAGGAGCTGGAGGCGGACATCGTGGTCACCGCGACCGGGCTGAACCTGCTCGCCGTGGGCGGCATGACCCTCGGCGTCGACGGCACCGACATCGACTTCGGTGACACCGTCGCCTACAAGGGCATGATGATCTCCGGGGTGCCCAACTTCGCGCTCACCATCGGCTACACCAACGCGTCCTGGACGCTCAAGGCCGACATGGTCGCGCAGTACGTCTGCCGGCTGCTGAACCACCTCGACGCCACCGACCAGCAGGTCGTCACCCCCGTCGAGCCGCCGGCCGGCCAGCCGCGCACCCCGCTGGTCGACCTGCAGGCCGGCTACGTGCTGCGCAGCGTCGACGCGCTGCCCAAGCAGGGCTCGGAGATCCCGTGGCGGCTGCACGCCAACTACCCGATCGACCGGGCGCTGGTCTTCCGGGGCGGTGTGGAGGACAAGGGCGTGCGGTTCAGCCGGGCACCCCGGAGCGCGCCGGTCGCCGTGCCGGCCGCCACCACGAGCGGCACCGGGAACGGCACCGGCGCCACGAACGGCACCGGCGCCGTCGACGGCTCGCGGAACGGCCGGCCGGTCCCGGCGGGCGAGACCGCGGGCTGAGCGAGGGCTCGCCGACGGCTGGCCGACGGCTGGCCGACGGCTGAGCGAGGGTTGGCCGGGGGCTGAGCGAGGGCTGGCCGAGGGTTGGCCGGGGGCTGAGCACGGCACGACGGAACGGGTGGGCACCCCTGGGCTAGCGTCCCGGGGTGCCCACACCCGTCGAAGAGCTGTTCGCCGCCCCGCCGGAGGTGGCCGGTCACCCCGCGGTTCGCGCGGCTGCCCGGATCGGCGCCGAGCTGCTGGAGCCGCACGCGTCCCGGGCCGACGAGCCCGAGCACGGCGTGCGGCGGGACCACCTGCGCGCGCTGGCCGAGGCCGGCCTCTACTCGGTGCGGGTGCCCCCGGACCTGGGCGGATACGGCGCCGGCGAGCGGGTCGCGGCCGAGGTGGTCGAGCTGCTCGCGGCCAGCTGCGCGGCCACCTGGTTCGTCCTCACCCAGCACGACACCGCCTCCGGGCTGGTCCGCGACCCGGCGGCCGGCTACCCACCGGGCAGCACCCGGGCCGGCGCCGGGGCGGAGCGGTTCCGCGAGCCGGTGAGCTCCGGCGCGGCGCTGACCGGCATCGCGATCGCCCACCTGCGCCGGCCGGGGCCGCCGGCCATCCGCGCCGAGCCGGACGGCCGAGGTGGCTACCGACTCACCGGGCGCGCCGACTGGTGCACCGGCTGGGGGTTGGTCGACCTGGTGCTCGTGGCCTCGGCCACCCCGGACGAGCGGTTCGTGCTCGCCCTGGTGCCGGCCACCGACCAGCCGGGGCTGCGCGGCGGCGACCCGCTGCCGCTGGCCGTCATGGGCGGCACACGCACCGTGGCCCTCGCCCTGGACGGGTTCCCGGTCGTGGCCGAGGACGTGCTGGTCGACGTGGCCGCGAGCGCGTGGGCCGAGGTGGACGCCCGGCGCACCGCGAACGTCCGTCCCGCCTCGCTGGGCCTGCTGCGCCGTGTTCTGGTGGAGCTGGAGGCGGTCGGTGTGCGACGGGACCGGCCGGCGGCCACCCGGCTGGCGGTGCGGCTGGCCGAGCGGGCCGCCCCGCTGCGCTCCCGGGCGTACCGGCTGCTCACCGAGGTGCCCGCCGGGGAGGCGTTGGCGGAGCGGGTCGAGCTGCGTGGCCGGCTCGCCGAGCTGACCGTGCGAGCCACCCAGGCGCTGATTGCGGCGCGCGCGGGCAGCGCCCTGCTGCTGGCCAACCCTGAGCAGCGCTGGGCACGGGAGGCCAGCTTCCACCTCATCCAGGCTCAGCCCGAGACCGTCCGCTCGGCCCAGCTGATCGCCTTCGAGCACCCCGAGTGGTTCGGATCACCGGTCTAACCGGTACCGCTTTCTCGGGTAATCCGGGCGCCGAGGAACCACGCCTGGGCGGCCCATTAGTCCGCGCTCCTGAGAGCGTGCCCGCCGAAAGCACTGCGTACAGCCCCGTAACCTGGGTGTAACCGTCGAAAAAAACGCTTGACCCGCCCGGCCCCCGACCCGGCCGGACCCCTCGGCACCGGCACGCCCCGGCCGGGGCGGCCGCGCGTCATGATCGACAGCACCCGCCCCCGCCGCCCCGAGCGGCCGGGAAAACGTCGTCCGACCCGACCGGCTGAATCTGAATTAACCGGGGAAGACGCAGTTCAGCGCGGTCGTGGTGGACCCGACCCGCGACCAGTTGTTGCAATCATGTTTGACCCGACCTAACTTGTTCCAACAGGCCGAACACGTAGCGCTTCGGAGCATCGACCCAGCGCACAGGCCCGCGCTGTGGGCAGCATCTCCGAAGCGACACCGTTGGGAGAATGCATGCCGAACAATTCTGGCGCAGACATTGGCCGTTCCGCCGTGGGACACTCAAAAAGCGACGACCCCATTCTTGTCGATAGCCAGGATTTCGGTAGCGACCCGCTCGCGGTGCGGGAATCGGACCATTACACCGAGGAGTACGTCTCCCAGTTCGTCGAGAAGTGGGACGAGCTGATCGACTGGCGGAAGCGCTACGAGAGCGAGGGCAGCTTCTTCGTCGACATCCTGCGCAAGTACGGCGCGCGGAAGGTGCTCGACGTCGCCACCGGCACCGGCTTCCACTCGGTGCGGCTGCTCGAGGAGGGCTTCGAGACGGTCAGCGCGGACGGCAGCCCGGAGATGCTGGCACAGGCGTTCGCCAACGGGCTGACCTACGGCGGGCACATCCTGCGGGTGGTTCACGCCGACTGGCGGTGGCTGAACCGCGACGTGCACGGCGAGTACGACGCGATCGTCTGCCTGGGCAACTCGTTCACCCACCTGTTCTCCGAGCGGGACCGTCGCAAGGCGCTCGCCGAGTTCTACGCGATGCTCAAGCACGACGGCATCCTGATCCTGGACCAGCGCAACTACGACGCGATCCTGGACGACGGGGCCTCCGGCGGGCACACGTACTACTACTGCGGCGACGACGTGCGCGCCGAGCCCGAGCACGTCGACGAGGGGCTGGCCCGGTTCCGGTACAGCTTCTCGGACGGCTCCGAGTACCACCTGAACATGTACCCGCTGCGCAAGGACTACACCCGGCGGCTCATGCGCGAGGTCGGCTTCCAGCGGATCGAGACCTACGGCGACTTCCAGGAGACCTACACCGACCGCGCCCCGGACTTCTTCATCCACGTGGCGGAGAAGCAGTACCGCCGCGACGAGGAGCTGGCGGACGTCTACTCGACCGCCGTACGCACCGCCAGGGACTACTACAACTCGACCGACGCGGACACCTTCTACGCCACCATCTGGGGCGGTGAGGACATCCACGTCGGGATGTACGAGACGCCCGACGAGGACATCAGGGTCGCCAGCAGGCGCACCGTCGAGGTGATGGCGAACCGGATCGAGATCACCCCGAGGACCCGGGTGCTGGACCTCGGATCCGGGTTCGGCGGGTCCGCGCGGTACCTGGCCCAGGCCCACGGCTGCCACGTGGACTGCCTGAACCTGAGCGAGGTCGAGAACACCCGCAACCGCGAGCTCACCCAGCAGCAGGGGCTGACCGCGCTGGTCGACGTGACCGACGGTTCCTTCGAGGACCTGCCGTTCCAGGACAACTCGTTCGACGTGGTGTGGTCGCAGGACGCCTTCCTGCACAGCGGCGACCGGGTGCGGGTGCTCGAAGAGGCGATCCGGGTGCTCCGCCCCGGCGGGTGGCTGACCTTCACCGACCCGATGGCGACGGACGGCTGCCCGCGCGAGGCGCTCATCCCGATCCTGGAGCGGATCCAGCTGGACACGATGGCCACGCCGGACTTCTACCGCCAGCAGCTGTACCGGCTCGGCGCCCGCTCGGTGGAGTTCACCGAGGCCAACCACCAGCTGCCCCGGCACTACCAGCGGGTGTTCGACGAGACCGAGCGCCACGGCGAGGAGCTGGGCAGGCGGGTGAGCGCGGACTACATCAGCCGGATGAAGACCGGACTGCGGCACTGGGTCGACGGCGGCAACGCGGGCAACCTCGCGTGGGGCGTGTTCACCGCGCAGCTCTGACCGGCGCCGCGATCGCCGTCGCGGGGTGCCGGGCCGACCGCCCGGCACCCCTCGCGGTCAGCCCCGGCCGCGCCCGGCCCCCTCCCGGCCAGGCCCGGCCCCTCGCGGTCAGCCCCGGCCGCGCCCGGCCCCCTCCGGTCAGGCCCGGCCGCGGCTGAGCCCGGAGCGGGGTGACCGCTGCCGGCCGAGCACCCGGCGCACGGCGGCCCGCTGCCGCTGGGTGAGCGGCGCCGGCTGCCACGACCGCTCGGTGGGGCGCACGGTGGCCGCCACCTCCACCCGCAGCCGGTCCACGGCGGCGAGCAGCGCGCCGTGCTGCTCCCAGGCCGCCGGGTCCACCGCCGGGTCGACCTGCAGCAGGCCGGCCAGGTGGTCCCGCCGGGCCAGCAGCTCAGCGAACCGCCGCTCGGCCCGGTCCGGCGAGGCCGACGGCTCGTCGGTGACGATGGCGTCGACGGTGTCCATCGCGTCCGCGAACGAGTCCAGCACGTCGGCCAGCGCCCGCCGCTCCTCCAGCTGGTAGGCGTCGTCCGGGTCGGGCACGAAGTAGGTGCGGTCCAGGATCGCCCTGCTGAGGTTGCGCAGCGACACGTAGCAGTGCTCCAGGCCGGTCAGGGCGGAGCGCAACCGGGGTTGCGCCTCCCGCGCGACCCGGCCGCGCGGGTTGAGCCGGGCGCTCTCCTCGGTGCGGTCCAGGTGCCGGTCCACGCGGTTCACCTCGGTGCCCAGCTCGCGGGCCTCCTGCAGGAACCGGTCGGCGTCCGCCCGGGTCCACGGCCCGCGCAGCGCGGCGGCCAGCCCTCGGGAGTAGCCGGACAGCCGGTCGACCAGTTCCCCCACCGCGTCCTGCGCCGGCTGGATGTACAGCGGCGGCGCGATGAGCACGTTCACCAGCAGCCCCACGACCGCGCCGATCAGCGTCTCCACCACCCGGCCGACCGCGGTGTCCTCGAGGCCCAGGCTGCCCGGGGTGTGCCCGACGCTGGCCGACGAGGCGGCGAGCACCAGCATCGCGCTGATCGCCACCTCCATCAGGTTGGAGCCCAGCCGCAGCAGCCGGCCGGCGACGAGCGACAGCCCCACCACCGCGGCCAGGCTCCACCAGGTCAGCCCGGTCAGCTCGGCGACGCCGACCGCCACCAGCACGCCGGTGACCACCGCCGCCACCCTGTCCAGCACGCTGGTCACCGTGCTGTAGAGGGTCAGCTGGACCACCAGGAGGGCGGTCAGCGGCGCCAGGATCGGCTGGGCGCTGGTGTGTAGCAGGTCGGCGACCTCGAACGACACCACCGCGGCCAGGACGACCTTCGCGCTCCGCAGGCCGGGCGGCCGGCCCCGGCGCACGCACCGGGACCACGCTCGACGCAGCTGCTCGACGGCCCGGGCGGGGAGGCGGATCACGGCGTTCCTCACAGACTTCTGGACACACCCGGTCCGGGTGCACATCCAGGTACATCGTGGCCCGCCCGCGCTGCGTTGCCCATCGGGCGCCGATGGTGTCCGGAGTTACGTCCCGATCGTGCCGGGCCGGCCCTCAGCCGGCGAGGACGATCTTGGCCAGCTCGGTGGACGAGTGCAGCAGCTCGTGCCTGGGCAGCACCCGGACCGTGTAGCCGAGCAGCCCCGCGTGCGGCAGCGGCACGACCGCCTCGAACCGGTCACCGTCGGCGTCCGCCCCGCCGATGTGGCCCATCGGCACGCTGACCGGCTCGGCCAGCTCGTCGTGGTCGTCCACCCGGCCCACCACGGCCTGCACGGTGACGTCGTCCGGCTTCAACCCGGCCAGCTCCACGGTGGCCCGCACCGTCATCGGGGCGCCGACCGTCGGGGCGTCCGGCACCCCGGAGGCGTCCACCCCGCTGATCCGTACCCTCGGCCAGGCCGCATTGAGCCGCTGGCGGTACTCGGCGAGCTGCCGGGCGCCGGAGAAGTCGCCGGCGTTGACCACGGCCGCCGCCCGGGAGGCCGGCAGGTACCAGCTCAGCACGTACTCCCGGACCATCCGGGTGGCCTGCACCTGCGGGCGCAGCGTGGCCAGCGTGTGCCGCACCAGCTCCACCCACCGGGTCGGCACACCGTCCGCGTCGCGCTCGTAGAAGGCCGGGGTGACCTGGGTGTGCAGCAGCTCGTAGAGGGCGGTGGCCTCCAGGTCGTCGCGGCGGGACGGGTCGCTCACCCCGTCGGCGGTCGGGATGGCCCAGCCGTTGAGCCCGTCGTAGAGCTCGTCCCACCACCCGTCGCGCACCGAGAGGTTCAGCCCACCGTTGAGCGCGGACTTCATCCCGGAGGTCCCGCAGGCCTCCAGCGGGCGCAGCGGGTTGTTCAGCCACACGTCGCAGCCCCAGTACAGGTAGCGGGCCATCGACATGTCGTAGTCGGGCAGGAACACGATCCGGTGCCGGACCTCGGGGTCGTCGGCGAACCGGACGATCTGCTGGATCAGCGCCTTGCCGCCGTCGTCGGCGGGATGCGACTTGCCGGCCACCACCAGCTGCACCGGCCGCTCCGGGTCGAGCAGCAGCGCCTTGAGCCGGGCCGGGTCGCGCAGCATCAGGGTCAGCCGCTTGTAGGTGGGCACCCGGCGGGCGAAGCCGATGGTCAGCACGTTCGGGTCGAACACCGAGTCGGTCCAGCCCAGCTCGGGGGCGGACGCACCGCGCTCCAGCCAGGCCGCCCGGACCCGCCGCCGCACCTCGCCGACCAGCTGGCCGCGCAGGTCCCGGCGCAGCGACCACAGGTGGCCGTCGCTCACGTCGGACACCCGGCGCAGCGCCTCGTCGGCCTCGGCCGGGTCCAGCCCCGGCTCGCCGAGCAGCGCGGCCACCTCCCGCGCGGCCCAGGTGTGCCCGTGCACGCCGTTGGTCACCGAGCCGATCGGCACCTCGTCGGTGTCGAAGCCACCCCACAGGCCGCCGAACATCTCCCGGGACACCACGCCGTGCAGCCGGGACACCCCGTTGGCGCGCTGGGCCAGGCGCAGCCCCATGTGCGCCATGTTGTACATCCCGGGGTTGTCCTCGGCGCCGAGCGCCAGCACCCGCTCCAGCGGCACGTCGGGCAGCAGCGAGTCGGTGAAGTAGTAGCGCACCAGGTCGACCGGGAACCGGTCGATGCCCGCCGGCACCGGCGTGTGCGTGGTGAACACCGTGCCGGCCCGCACGGCCGCCACCGCCTCGTCGAAGTTCAGCCCGCGCCCGGAGATCAGCTCCCGGATGCGCTCCAGGCCGAGGAATCCGGCGTGGCCCTCGTTCGTGTGGAACACCTCGGGCTCGGGGTGCCCGGTGACCCGGCAGTACGCGCGCACCGCGCGGACCCCGCCGATGCCCACCAGGATCTCCTGGCGGATGCGGTGGTCCTGGTCGCCGCCGTAGAGCCGGTCGGTGATGCCCCGCAGGTCGGGCTCGTTCTCCTCGATGTCGGAGTCCAGCAGCAGCAGCGGCACCCGGCCGACCACCGCCTGCCAGACCCGGGCGTTCAGCACCCGACCGGCCGGCATCCCCACGCTGACCAGCACCGGCGAGCCGTCGGCTTCGGTGAGCAGCCGCAGCGGCAGACCCTGCGGGTCGAGCGCCGGGTAGTGCTCCTGCTGCCAGCCGTCCAGCGACAGCGACTGGCGGAAGTACCCCGAGCGGTAGAGCAGCCCCACGCCGATCAGCGGCACGCCGAGGTCGGACGCCGCCTTGAGGTGGTCGCCGGCCAGCACGCCGAGACCGCCGGAGTAGTTCGGCAGCACCTCGGAGACGCCGAACTCCATGGAGAAGTAGGCGACCGACGAGGGCAGGTCCGCGTCCTGCTCCCGGTGGCGCTGGTACCAACGCGGCTGGGTCAGGTACGAGGACAGGTCGGCGGCCTGGGCCCGAACCCGGTCGACCAGCTCGTCGTCGGCGGCCAGCTCGGACAGGCGCTGGGTGGAGACCTCGCCGAGGAGCTCCACCGGGTCGTTGCCCGTGCGCTCCCACGCGGCCGGGTCGATCGCGGCGAACAGGTCCTGGGTCGGCGGGTGCCAGCTCCACCGGAGGTTCCCGGCGAGTTCCTGCAGCGGTGCCAGGGGTTCGGGCAGCTGGGCACGGACGGTGAACCGGCGGAGTGCTCTCACGCGGGGCAGCGTACGTGAATCGATTGCGGGATCGGTAAAGCCGACAGGCAAAAGTTGCCCGCCCCGCTCGACGCGTCGCCGGGTGGCGACCGTACCCCCGGCCGTACCCCCGGCCGGCGGCTCCGGTGCGTCCGTCCCGCCGCCTCGGAGCGACTGTGGATCATAGGACAGCGGCAGTTGGCTACCCACACCGCGGATGTCGTTTCGTGACCAGGACCACCTGGGTACGGTCTAGACCTGCCGAGAGGCACGCTGAATCGAATCAAGCTGGGATGTGGGGCTGGCGTGACTGGACGGATCGGAATCGATGACGTCACTCCGGCGGTCGGCGGTGGGCGCACGCCCAGCAAGGCCGTGGTCGGCGAAACCATCCCGGTCCGGGCGGTGGTCTGGCGCGAGGGCCACGACGCGGTCGCGGCCAACGTGGTGTGGCGCAAGCTCGGCGCCCCCGGCCCGGGCCAGCACACCCGGATGGTCCCGGACGGCGCCGGCACCGACGCCTGGCTGGCCACCGTCTCGCCGGACTCCGACGGCCTGTGGACCTTCCGGGTCGACGGCTGGAGCGATCCCTGGAACACCTGGTTGCACGCCATCCACGCCAAGGTGGACGCCGGCCAGGACGCACTCGAGCTGGTCAACGACCTGGAGGCCGGCGCGCGGCTGATCGAGCGGGTGGGCAGGCGCCCGGGCGAGCGGGCCAACCGCGAGCTGCTGTTCGGCGCGTCCGCCGCGCTGCGCGACACCACGCTGCCGCTGCCCCGGCGGATCGCGCCCGCGCTGTCCGCCGCGGTCGGCACGATCATGACCGAGCGGCCCATCCGCGAGCTGCTCACCCGGGGCCGCACCCACCAGGTCTGGGTCGACCGCAAGCGGGCGCTCTACAGCTCCTGGTACGAGCTGTTCCCGCGCTCCACCGGCGGCTGGGACGAGACCGGCCGCGCGGTGCACGGCAGCTTCGTCACCGCCGCCAAGGACCTGGACCGGATCGCCGGGATGGGCTTCGACGTGGTGTACCTGCCGCCCATCCACCCGATCGGCGAGGTCAACCGCAAGGGCCGCAACAACACCGTCGACGCCGAGCCCGGCGACGTCGGCTCGCCGTGGGCGATCGGCTCGAAGGACGGCGGGCACGATGCCATCCACCCGGAGCTGGGCACGCTGTCCGACTTCGACGACTTCGTGCGGCGCGCGGGCGAGCTGGGCATGGAGGTCGCGATCGACCTCGCCCTGCAGGCCGCGCCGGACCACCCCTGGGTGCGCAGCAACCCGGAGTGGTTCACCACCCGCCCGGACGGCACGATCGCCTACGCGGAGAACCCGCCGAAGAAGTACCAGGACATCTACCCGATCAACTTCGACAACGAGCCCGCCGGCCTCTACGCCGAGGTGCTGCGGGTGTGCACGCACTGGATCGAGCACGGCGTGCGGATCTTCCGGGTGGACAACCCGCACACCAAGCCGCCGAACTTCTGGCACTGGCTGATCTGGCAGATCAAGGCTGAGTACCCCGACGTGCTGTTCCTCGCCGAGGCGTTCACCCGGCCCGCGCGGCTGTTCGGGCTGGCCCGGCTCGGGTTCAGCCAGTCCTACACCTACTTCACCTGGCGCACCGGCAAGGACGAGCTGGTCGACTTCGCCGTCGAGCACGCTCGGAAGGCAGACGAGGCCAGGCCCAACCTGTTCGTCAACACCCCGGACATCCTGCACGAGTCGCTGCAGTCCGGCGGGCGGGGCATGTTCGCGCTGCGCGCCGCGCTGGCCGCCACCATGTCGCCGACCTGGGGGGTCTACTCCGGCTTCGAGCTGTACGAACACGAGGCCGTGAAGCCCGGCAGCGAGGAGTACCTCGACTCGGAGAAGTACCAGCTGCGACCCCGCGACTTCGACTCCGCGCTGGCCACCGGGAACTCCCTGCAGCCCTGGATCACCCGGCTCAACGAGATCCGCGGGGCCCACCCCGCGCTGCAACAGCTGCGCGAGCTGCACGTGCACTACGTGGACAACGAGTCCCTGCTCGCCTACTCGAAGACCGACCCGGCCACCGGCGACACCGTGCTGTGCGTTCTCAACCTCGACCCGGGCGCCGCGCAGCAGGGCATGGTGTGGCTGGACCTCCCGGCGCTGGGCATGCCGTGGGGCTCGACGTTCCCGGTGCGCGACGAGGTCACCGGCGAGGCCTACACCTGGGGCCAGACCAACTTCGTGCGCCTGGAGCCGTGGCGCACCGTGTGCCACATCCTGGCCCTCCCTCCGGCGACCGCGCCCACCGCCTGACCGGCGCAACCGCCGTCCTCCGGCCTGACCGCCGACCCGGCCAGACCGCCGACCCGGCCAGACCGCCGACCCGGGCTGACCGCCGTCCCGGGCTGACCGCCGACCCGGCCTGACCGCCGACCCGGCCTGACCGCCGTCCCGGGTCGGCACAGACCGGTTGTGCCCGGCGCAGACGTCGCAGGGCCTGCGTCGGCCGCAGCCGGTCTGTACCGAGCCCCAAGGGTGGGAGCGGGCCGGGGATGCGCGCCGGGCCGGCTGCCCGTCGGAGCGGGGTGATCGCCGTACGGGTGATCGCCGTAGTGGGTGATCGCCGTCCTGGGTGATCGCCGTCCTGGGTGATCGCCGCGCTCAACGCGGTCGTACCGCCCGAGACGGCGATCATCCCCAGAGCGGTACCCACTGGGCGATCCTGGCCGGTGGCGGCGACCCGGGCGGCGGAGCCCCCGGCCGGCGGTGATCCCGGGCGGCGGCCCCGGTGGCGGTGATGCCCCCGGCCGGCGGCCCCCGGGCGGCGGCGGCCCCCGGGCGGCGGCGGCCACCGCGGCGGCGGTGATCCCGGCCCGGCGTGGCGAGCGGCCATTTCCATGGTCATCAGGACTCCAGTGCTGGACCCGCGCGGTCCCACAGCCCTGACGTCGTGATGATCCTGGTAGGACGGGGCGCGGCAGCGGCCGAGCGGCCGAGGCATCCGACCCGAGCCCGGGGGCGGGGGCGGGCGGCTCAGCCGCGCCAGCTGTCGTCGGACGCGAGCACGGTCAGGCGCTGGGTGGCCCGGGTGAGCGCCACGTACAGCGCGCGGCGGCCGGTGCTCGACTCGGCGATCAGCTCCGCCGGCTCCACCAGCACCACGGCGTCGTACTCGAGCCCCTTGGCCTCCAGGCTGCCGGCCACCCGCAGGCGCTCGCCGGCCCGCTCGCGGTGCTCGGCCACCCAGCCGGCCACCTCCTCGCGGCGGCCCATCGTGGTGATCACCCCGACGGTGCCCTCCACCTCGTCGAGCAGCTCGGCGGCCACGGAGGCGGTCGCCGCGGCCAGGTCGGCCGGCCCGACCGCGCGCACCACGGGCGGCCAGCCGGTGGACCGGACCGGCTTGGGCAGCTCGGCGGGCGAGACCTCGTCGGCGACCACCGACGCGGCCAGCTGGAAGATCTCCGCCGAGTTGCGGTAATTGGTGGTGAGCTGGAACCGTCGGCGGGTCTTCACCCGGCCCAGCGCCTGCTCGCGCGCCTTCTGCTGCTCGTCGGCGTGCGGCCAGGAGCTCTGCGCCGGGTCGCCGACGATCGTCCAGCTGGCGTACTGGCCGCGGCGGCCGAGCATCCGCCACTGCATCGGCGAGAGGTCCTGCGCCTCGTCCACGATCACGTGGCCGAAGAAGAACTCCCGCCCGCGCCGGCCCTCGCCGCGCTCGCCGGCCATCACCCGCAGCTCGTCCAGCAGCGCCACGTCGGCCACCGACCAGCTCGGTTTGCCGTCCGGGCCCGGCGCCCAGGACGCGGCCAGCGCCCGCACGTGGGCGGGACGCAACGAGCGGCCGGCCACGGAGGCGAGCGTCGCCGGGTCGCTCAGCCAGGTCAGCACGTCGGCCGGGCGCAGCTCCGGCCACCAGTCGCCGACGAACTCCTCGAACTCCGACCGCTCCCCCAGGTCGGCGACCAGCAGCTCGCGCCTCGGCCGCGACGACGGGTCCTCCCGATCGCCGGAGGCCCGCCACAGCGCGTCCAGCAGGGCCGCGCCCGCCTCCCGCTTCGCCCGGTTGGGCACCACCCGCGCGCGGTGCACCTCCCTGCGCACCGCGCTCAGCGCCGCCGCGTCGAGCCGCAGCACCTCACCCTGGTAGGTCATCCGCAGCTCGGTGGGCGCGGAGGGCGGTTCGAGCGCCAGTGCCGACTTGAGCAGCCGGCGCATCCGGCCGGCGCCCTTGAGCTCGGCCAGCTCGGCGCTGTCGATCCGGGCGGTGGCGACGCCGTCGAGCACCTCGCCCAGCGCGCGCAGCTCGACGCTGTCCTCGCCCAGCGACGGGAGCACCCGGGAGATGTAGTCCATGAACACCGGCGACGGGCCGACGACCAGCACCCCGCCGGAGATCCGCCTGCGGTCGGCGTAGAGCAGGTACGCGGCGCGGTGGAGGGCCACCGCCGTCTTCCCGGTACCCGGCCCGCCGGTGATCTCGGTGATCCCGCCGCCCGGGGCGCGCACCGCCTCGTCCTGCTCGCGCTGGATGGTGGCCACGATGTCGCGCATCGCCGGCCCCCGCGCGCGGGACAGGTCGGCCATCAGCGAGCCCTCGCCGACCACCGGCATCGACTCCGGCGCGGAGTCGGGCATCAGCAGGTCGTCGGTCAGGTCGGTGACCCGCTGGCCGAAGCTGCGGATGGTGCGCCGGCGCACCACCTCCATCGGGTCCTCGGGGGTGGCCCGGTAGAACGCGGCGGCGGCCGGGGCACGCCAGTCGATCACCAGGGACTCGAAGTCGGGGTCCCGCACGCCCAGCCGGCCCACGTACTGCGCGGCGCCGTCCGTCCGGTCCAGCCGGCCGAAGACCAGGCCCTCGTGCTCGGTCTCCAGCTCGCGCAGCATGCGACTGGCCTGGAACACCATCACGTCGCGCTCGAACAGGGCGCCGGGGTGCCGTTCCTGCCCGCGCCGGTACCCGGCCGAGCGCAGCTCCCGGGCCTCCTTGCGCAGTTCGGCGAGCCGGTCGTACACCCGGTCGACGTGGCGCTGCTCGACCCCGATCTCCCGTTCCCTACCGGAACCAGCGGTCACCGGCCCCCTCCTGTCCACGCCCCTCAACTCCCGGTGGAGGAGTCAACTCTAGAGGGGCGCGCCGACGCTCCGCTTTGACCCGAGGTGTTCGGCCCGGTACGAACGCACCTGACCCCCGTCTTCAGCCAGGACAGGAACCGCGCGCACCCATGTCCCTCGACGTACCGCCGACCGCCGACTCCGGCGGCGAGCTGTCCGAGCCGCAGGCCGAGGACTTCCGGCACGCCCGCTCGCTGCCGCTCGAACCGGACTGGTTCAAACGCGCCGTGTTCTACGAGGTGCTCGTCCGGGCGTTCAACGACTCGACCCGCGACGGCACCGGAGACCTGCGCGGCCTGACCGAGAAGCTGGATTACATCCAGTGGCTCGGGGTGGACTGCCTGTGGCTGCCGCCGTTCTACGACTCGCCGCTGCGCGACGGCGGCTACGACATCCGCGACTTCCGCGCGGTGCTGCCGGAGTTCGGCACCGTGGAGGACTTCGTCTACTTCCTGGACGAGGCGCACCAGCGGGGCATCCGGGTGATCACCGACCTGGTGATGAACCACACGTCCGACCAGCACCCCTGGTTCGAGGAGTCGCGGCGTAACCCGGACGGCCCGTACGGCGACTTCTACGTGTGGTCCGACGACGACTCGCGCTACCCGGACGCGCGGATCATCTTCGTCGACACCGAGCACTCGAACTGGACCTACGACACGGTGCGCGGGCAGTTCTACTGGCACCGGTTCTTCTCACATCAGCCCGACCTGAACTACGACAACCCGGCCGTGCAGGAAGCGATGATCGATGTCCTGCGGTTCTGGCTGGACCTGGGCATCGACGGGTTCCGGCTGGACGCGGTTCCGTACCTGTTCGAGCGGGACGACACCAACTGCGAGAACCTGCCGGAGAGCCACGCCTTCCTGAAGCGCTGCCGCAAGGTGATGGACGACGAGTTCCCCGGCCGGGTCATGCTCGCCGAGGCCAACCAGTGGCCCTCGGACGTGGTGGAGTACTTCGGCAACCCGGAGGCCGGCGGCGACGAGTGCCAGATGGCGTTCCACTTCCCGCTGATGCCGCGGATCTTCATGGCGGTGCGCCGGGAGAACCGGTTCCCGATCTCGGAGATCCTGGCCCAGACCCCGGCCATCCCCAGCGGCTGCCAGTGGGGGATCTTCCTGCGCAACCACGACGAGCTCACGCTCGAGATGGTCAGCGACGAAGAGCGCGACTACATGTACGCGGAGTACGCCAAGGACCCCCGGATGAAGGCCAACATCGGCATCCGCCGCCGGCTGGCCCCGCTGCTGGAGAACGACCGCAACCAGCTCGAGCTGTTCACCGCGATGCTGCTGTCGCTGCCCGGTTCGCCGGTCCTCTACTACGGCGACGAGATCGGCATGGGCGACAACATCTGGCTCGGTGACCGCGACGCGGTGCGCAGCCCGATGCAGTGGACCCCGGACCGCAACGCGGGGTTCTCCACGTGCGACCCCGGGCGGCTGTACCTTCCGGTGATCATGGACCCGCTGTACGGCTACCAGACGGTGAACGTGGAGTCGCAGATCAACTCCACCACGTCGCTGCTGCACTGGACCCGGCGCATGATCGACGTGCGCAAGCGGCACGCCGCCTTCGGGCTGGGCGGGTTCCAGGAGCTGGGCGGGTCCAACCCGTCGGTGCTCGCCTACGTCCGCTCGATGCCCGGCGACGGGCCGGGCCACGGCGACACCGTGCTCTGCGTGAACAACATGAGCCGGTTCCCGCAGCCGGTGGAACTGGACCTGTCCGTGTGGCGTGGCTGCTCGCTCTACGAGCTGACCGGCGGGGTCCCGTTCCCCACCATCGGCGAGCTGCCCTACCTGCTCACCCTGCCCGGGCACGGGTTCTACTGGTTTTCCATCCACCAGGAGGAGGACAGGTGACGCACCCGGCCGCCGCCCTGCTCGGTCCGCTGACCGAGTGGCTGCCCCGGCAACGCTGGTTCGCCGCGAAGGGACGCGTCATCACCGACGTGTCCGTGGCGCAGTCCGCGACGTTACGCACCGGCGAGCCCCGGGCCGAGCTGGTCGTGCTGGCCGTGACCTACGCCGACGGCGGCCCGGTGGAGCTCTACCAGCTGCTGATCGGCCTTCGCCCGACGCTGCCGGTCGAGCTGGAGCACATGTCGATCGGCGCGGTCGGCGACCAGATCGCCTACGACGGCATCTGGGACTCGGAGCTGTCCGCGCTGCTGCTCGAGGCGGTGGCCGGCAGCGCGATCCGGGACTGGCTGCGCTTCGTGCCGGAGCCCGGGGTGGAGCTGCCGGTCGGCCAGCCCGGCCGGGTCCTCGGCACCGAGCAGAGCAACACCTCGGTGGTCTTCGGCGACGAGGTGATGCTCAAGATGTTCCGCCGGGTCGCCCCGGGGATCAACCCGGACCTGGAGCTGCACCGGGCGCTGCGCACGGTGGACAGCAAGGAGGTCGCCGGGCTGTGCGGCGCGATCGAGGGCACCCTGGGCGGCGAGCCCGCCGTGTTCGGGATGCTGCAGGAGTTCGCCGCGAACTCGGCCGACGGCTGGTCGATGGCGCTGGCCAGCATCCGTGACCTGCTGGCCGAGGGTGACCTGCGCGCCGACGAGGTCGGTGGCGACTTCGCGGGCGAGGCGTTCCGGCTGGGCAAGACGGTCGCGGTGGCGCACGGCGAGCTGGTCGCCGCGCTGGGCGGCGGGACCGTCTCGGCCGAGGCGCTGGCCGCCGGCATGCGCGAGCGGTTGGCCGCCGCGATGCTGGTCGTACCGCAACTGGGGGAGCTGGCCGGGGCGCTGCGGGCGACCTTCGACGAGGTGGCCGAGCTCGCTGGCTCGCTGCCCGCCCAGCGCATCCACGGTGACCTGCACCTGGGCCAGACCCTGCGCACCCCGCAGGGCTGGCTGCTGATCGACTTCGAGGGTGAGCCGGCCCGCCCGCTGGCCGAGCGGCGTGGGCTGGAGCCGGCCCTGCGCGACGTGGCCGGCATGCTGCGGTCCTTCGACTACGCCGCCTACCACCAGCTCGCCGAGTGGAGCGAGTGGGCGAACCCGGCCGCCGCCGACCCGGAGAGCCGGCTCGTGTGGCACGCCGAGGAGTGGGCCGCCCGCAACCGGGACGCGTTCTGCGACGGGTACGCCGACTGCGCGCCCGACCCGCGCGAGTCCCGCACGCTGCTCAACGCGCTGGAGCTGGACAAGGCGGTCTACGAGACCGTCTACGAGACGCGCAACCGCCCTGGCTGGCTGCAGGTGCCGCTGCGGTCCATGCGCCGGTTGGTGACCGGCACCGGATCGTGACCCCGGTCCGGCCGTCGCACCCGGCATGGGCGCCGGGGTCGGCGTCGCACCCGGCGTCGCCGTCGCAGCCGGCATCGGCGACGGCGCTGGCATCAACAACGGCATCGCCGTCGCAGCCGGCTGCCGTCGCAGCCGGCATCGGCAACGGCATCGCCGTCGCAGCCGGCATCGGCAACCGCACCGGCGTCGCAGCGGGCATCAACAACAGCGTCGCGTCCGGCGCCGGGGTCGGCGTCGCAAGCGGCGTCGGCGTCGCGTCCGGCGCGGGCGTCACGGCAGTGAGGCGGCGCGCGTTCGTCGGAGGGGCCCTGGCGGTCCCCGCCCTGGCCGCGTGCGGCACGCAACCCGCCCCGTCACCGTCCGCCGCGCCGTCGAGGGGGTCGGGCGGGCCGCCGCCCTCGGGGTCGCCGCCGGCCGGGCGGGTGCCCGATCCGGCCGGGGCGGAACGGGCGCTGGCCGCGCTGGAGGTCCCCGGGCGCCGGCTCGGAGTGTGTGCGGTCGACACCGGCAGCGGAGCGACCCTCGGGTACCGCGCCGACGAGCGGTTCGCGCTGTGCTCCACGTTCAAGGTGCTCGCCGCGTCGGCGGTGCTGCGACTGCGCGGGCAGCGGCCGGGCCTGCTCGACCGGCTGGTCCGCTACGACCGTGCCCAGGTGGTGTCGGGCTCGCCGGTCACCTCGCTGCACGTGGACGACGGGATGACGGTGTCCGCGCTGTGCGCCGCCGCGATGACGCACAGCGACAACACGGCCGGCAACCTGCTCCTGGGCATCCTGGGTGGACCACCGGCCGTGACGGCGTTCGCCCGCACTCTGGGCGACCCGGTGACCCGGTTGGATCGCACCGAGACGACGCTCAACGACGTCCCGGTCGGCGAGCTGAGGGACACGACGACCCCGGCGCGGATGGCGGCCAACCTGCGCGCGCTGATCCTCGGCGACGCGCTGGACCCGGCCGGGCGGGAGCTCCTCGCCGGGTGGCTGCTCGGCAACACCACCGGTGCCACCCGGATCCGCGCGGGGCTGCCGGCCGGCTGGCGGGCCGGTGACAAGACCGGCGCCGGCGATCGGGGCGAGGTCAACGACGTCGCGGTGGCCTAACCGCCCGGGCATGCGCCGCTGGTCATCGCGGTGTACACGGCCCCCAACGACCCCGCCGTCACGACCGGCGGCGCCACCGTCGCCTCCGCCGCCCGCATCGCCGCCCGCATCGCCGCCCGAACCCTGGTCCCCGCCGGCTGACCCGCCCGCACTCCGCCGCACCCGCGCGCGCCGCACCCGCGCGC
>DASXJJ010000014.1:0-8812 GCA_036497465.1 Pseudonocardia sp.
GGTAGCAGCGATAGTTCCTCGAAGGAACCCTCTGATCTAGACTCGGCTCATGCAGCGCACCGACTTCAGCCAGATGGCGTGCTCGATCGCCCGGACGATGGACGTCATCGGCGAGCCGTGGTCACCGCTGATCCTGCGCGACGTCTACGTCGGCATCACCCGCTTCGAGGAGCTCCAAAGGGAGCTGGGCATCTCCCGGAAGGTGCTCACCGAGCGGCTGAAGTGGCTGGTCGAGGCCGAGGTGCTGGAGCGGCACCGGTACTCCGAGCACCCGCCGAGGCACGAGTACCGGCTCACCGATCGGGGCCGGGAGCTGTGCGACCTGCTCACCGTGATGGTCCGCTGGGGCGACCGCTGGCTGGCCGGGGAGGCCGGCCCGCCGGTGCTCTACCGGCACCGGGCCTGCGGCGAGATCGCGCACGTCGCGCCGTGCTGCTCGGTGTGCGGCGAGCCGATGCACTCCACCGACCTGGACGTCGAGCCCGGCCCCGGCGCGGCCGCCGGGTGACGCGGTGCGTCCGGGCCCACCGATCGGCCCGGACGTTTGACCCGTTCGGCGGCGGGCGGCGACGGCGCGTCCACCGGGTGACACCGCCGGCGGGCCGGACCGCCGTCAGCGGTAGACGGAGGGCCCGGACGAGGGGCCGCGTGTGGTGCGGGAGAGCGTGATCACCAGCGCGAGCAGGGACAGCACGCTGGCGGCCACCGCGGGCACCGGCCCGCCGAGGAACAGCGCCAGCAGGATCACCGGCGTCGCGATCATGCCCACCAGCGCGGCCTTGGCCGGGTCCACGCGGCTCGCGGCGACCCGGCCGGTCCGCAGGCTGTACGACAGGCCGGGGTCCTCGACGGCGAAGCGCTGTTCCAGCTCGTCCAGCCGTTGACGCTCGGAATCGGACAGGTTGCCGTCGTGCGGGGGACGGTCGAACATCCCAGTGGATACCCGTTGGGCCGGCGATCCAGATCACCCGAACCGGTGGCACCCTCGGTCGAGCCCCGGGGACGGCCGGTCCCCGCTCAGGCCGAGCGGCTGACCAGCCGGTCCCCGTGCGCCCGCAGCAGCTGGTCGGCCTCGTCGGACAGCGTGACCGAGGTGAGCAGCTCCAGCGCGCCGGCCGACAGCGCGCCCGGGTTGAGCACCGGCAGCCCGGTCGCCTCGGCCGTCTCCCGGGAAGCCAGCGGGCTCGCGGTGACCAGGCCGCTGACCGCGCGCACCGACACCCCGACCTCGGCGAGCGACCGGGTACCGGCCACCGCGCCCAGCGCGTCGCCCACGGCGAGGATCACCGCGTCGGCGAACCCGGGCAGCTCGGCGGCCAGCGCGCGGGTCTCGTCCTGCAGGATGCCGTCCGCGATCTCCAGCACGACCGCCTCGGCGCCCTCGGCGACCAGCCGGTTGCGGATCGCCGACATCGCGGAGATCAGCCGCCCGGTCGGGTAGCCGAAGGTGGAGGCCATCCCGCAGTCGAGGAAGTCGGTGACCGTGGCGGCCCCGGCGTCGACGTAGGACCAGTGGTCCTTGCCGCTGCCCGAGCCGGTGACCTTGCCGGCCCCGGCGCGGACCCCCGCCAGGTTCAGGCCGCGCACGATCGACGAGGTCGCGGTGGTCTTGCCCGCGTTCATCGCCGAGCCGAGCACCACCACGGTGCCCAGCGGCGGGCGAGCCTCGGGGGCGAGGGGCATGGCGACGGAGTCGGTGGTCAGCGCGGTGCCGGCGGCGTCGTCCAGCGTGCCGAGCACCTCAAGCACGGTCGGCTCGGCCTTGGAGGTGTGCGCCGAGGCGACGGTCCCGATCAGGCCGCCCGCGGTGAGCAGGTGCACCGGGTCGCCCGGACCGGGCACGTAGCCCTCGTAGAAGTCGGTGGCGTAGCGGTTGCCCAGCGCACCCACCACGACGTCACCGGGGTAGAGCCGCACCCGGCGGCCGCGCGGGTCCTCGAGGTACTCGTGGGCGCCGATGCGCGCCACGGTCGCCACCACGAAGCTGCCGAGTCCGGGCGGGCACGCGGGGGCATTGCCCAGACGCGTTTCCAGGGGATCGTCCACCCGGCGAGTGACGTATCCCCACTTGGCCGACGTCATGCCCTGCACCAATGCAACTCCGTCCATCTGGTCAACGGGTGACAAACCGGTTGGCGTGACACCAGAAGACGCGCCGCTGAGACGAGGACCACTGGTCCCAATTTGATGAACGAGTCAATCACGGGTCGGTTACGTGATGGATTGTGCATATATCGCGACGCCGGCCCGCATAAGCATGCGGGCCGGCTTTGCGACTCAGCTGAAGCGCTCGATGGCGGCCGCCCTGGGGACGCCGAGGACGGCGGCGATGGGCGACCAGTTCCAGCCGGCGTCGCGGGCTCGGTGCACCGCACCGGCCAGGTCGGCCTCCGGGGCGTCGGCGAGCGCCAGCGTGCTGATCTCGTGCAGGTCCTCGTCGTCCATCTCGACGTCCGACGAGTCCAGGTCGTCGAGATTCTGCACGTCAAGCCAGTGTTGCACCGCGTCGGCGGCGCGCTCGAGCTTGATCGTCTGCTTGTCGGTGCTCAGCATGAAAGCGAGTCTCTCAGATTCATCTCAGTGACGCCGGGGTCACGATCGGGTTGCTGTGCTGGGGAGCGGGGGAGCGGAATCTGCCCGGCGGTGACGTGCGTCGCACGAAGGCGCGTTCGGGTGACCGGAATGGTCAGGAGCCGCGCCGCCAGCGACGCGCCACCGGGTGACCGATGGCCCGGCTGAAGCGCTCGACCACCTCTTTGCGGGTGATGCCGAGAACCATGGCGATCGGGGTCCAGCTCCACCCGTGGTCCCGGGCCGACTTCACCGCGCGGGCGAGTTCGCGCTCGGACGCGCCGGTCACCGCGAGTGCGTTGATGACGCGCAACTGGTCGCCGTCGACATCGTTCGCGGCGTCCTCGAAAGACTGTAGGTCGAGCCAGTCCTCGAGCAACCCGGCCGCGCGATACAGCTCGTCCGTGCTCTTCATCGTCTCTGGCATGTCTCAATTTTCCCTCGACGACCGGTCCGGGAAACGGATCGCGGCCGGAACCAACCGTGTGTGTGCTCTTCGCGATCAAGTTCGACACGCTGTGTTACCAAAAGGTGACATTCGGGGTCGTCGCGTGCCCGGCCGGACCAGTCGCCGTGTACCCAGCGCCGCCATCAGGGGTGGAGATCGGGGCGCCGCCGGCCGGCGCGACGCCGTCGAGCAGTAGGTCGACGATGCGGTGCGTCCGCTCGACCCGGACCGACTCGGCGGCGACGAAGGCCACGCCGCCGAGGCTCAGCAGCACGTCGTAGGGATCGGTCGCCCGGTTCACCGAGCCCTCCGCGACGCCCGCCTCGAGCAGCGCGGCCAGCGCCTCGGTGAGTACCGCGCGGGTGCGCATCCGGTCGTCGTCGGCCAGCAGGGCGCGCAGCGCGTCGGCCATGCCGTGCTTGGTGGCCATCAGGTCGGCGAACCCGATCATCCATCGGCGCAGCGCGACCCGGGGCGGGTGCTCGGTGAGCAGGCGGGGCACGGCGGCGCACAGGCGGGCCACCTCGCGGCGGTAGGTGGCCTCGACCAGGTGCTCGCGAGTGGGGAAGCGGCGGTACAGGGTGCCGATGCCCACCCCGGCATCGGCCGCGATCGCCTTCAGCGACGCCCCCGCGCCGTCCCGGGCGAACGCGCGCGCGGCGGCCTCGAGCAGGCGGTCCTGGTTGAGTCGCGCGTCCGCGCGGAGCGGGCGTGCGTGCTGGTCCGGCACAGGGCCTCCCGATGCAATCGGAGTCGCATCCGCTTATGCTGGAACGTAAGCGGACCCTACTCCGCTTCTGTGGACGGAGCGCGCGCCATGACCATCCCTCGCCTCACCACCCCCTTCGGCGCGCGCTCGACGGCGGCCGAGGTCCTCGCCGGGGTCGACCTCGCCGGCCGCCGCGCGATCGTGACCGGCGGCTCGTCGGGGATCGGCGCGGTCACCGCGCGCGCCCTGGCCGCCGCGCACGCCGAGGTCACCCTGGCCGTGCGCTCGGTCGCCGACGGCGAGCGGGTCGCCGAGGAGAACGGCACGGCCACCGGCGGCGCCGCGGTGGCCGTCGCCCGCCTCGACCTCGCCGACCAGGACTCCGTGGCCGCGTTCGTCGCCGGCTGGCGCGGCCCGCTGCACGTCCTGGTCAACAACGCCGGGGTGATGGCCACCCCGCCGCGGCGTACCCGGGAGGGCTGGGAGCTGCAGTTCGCCACCAACCACCTCGGCCACTTCGCGCTGGCCACCGGCCTGCGGGGCGCGCTGGCCTCGGCGGGGCGTGCGCGGGTGGTCTCGGTCAGCTCGGTCGGCCACGTCGGCGGCGACGTCGTGTTCGACGACCTGCACTTCCGGCGCCGCCCGTACGACCCGTGGCAGGCCTACGGCCAGTCCAAGACGGCCAACGTGCTGTTCGCCGTCGGGGCGGCGCGCTGGGCCGCCGACGGTATCGCGGTGAACGCGCTCAACCCGGGGCGGATCACCAGTACCCGCCTGGGCCGGCAGCTCGACGCCGTCCCCGAGGCCCCGCCGGCCGACCAGGCGACGAGCGCCGGGGTGTCCTGGAAGACGGCGGAGCAGGGCGCGGCCACCTCGGTGCTGCTCGCCGCCTCGCCGTCCCGGGGTCCGCCGCGGTGTCGCCGCCTACGCGCTCGACCCGGAGCGGGCCGCCCGGCTGTGGCGGGTCTCCGCCGAGGCCACTGCCCGATAGCGGCCCCGGTAGCTTCCCGATAGCGGCCCGGTTGCTGCCGGTAGCGGTCCGCGAGGCCCGGTCAGCTCGCCGAGGGCGCGTCCGGGCGCGGCCGGCCGGTGTCGATCAGGCGGGCACGTGAGCGGCCGCTGCTGTCGCGGAACCCGGGGGCGGTCAGCCCGTCGTTCACCAGCCTGCGACCCATCTGGATGCACGCGCTGATCTGCTCGTCGCTCATGGCCATCTGGTCGTTGCGCAGACTCAGCGAGACCACGCCGTTCCACGCGCCCCACAGGAACCGGGCGACCAGCTCCGCGTCGTAGACCGCGTCGGCTTCCCCGCTGGCGATCGCGGTCTCGATGAGGCGTTGGAAGCCGCCGATGATCTCGGACAGCCGCCGCCCGACCCGGGCGCGGAGGTCCTCGTCGGCCTGCGGCGCCTGCGTCTCCACCCCGTCGAAGGCCAGGAACCGGAACAGGCCCGGGTGCTCCAGGTGGAACCGCAGGTAGACGTCACCGCAGGCCATCACCTGCTCCAGCGGCGAGTACTCGGGCCGGGCGGCCTGGTCGAGGTAGGCGGCGAACTCCTCCAGCGCGCGCTCGCCGAGCGCCAGGTAGAGCCCGTCCTTGCTGCCGAAGTGGCCGTAGATCGTGCCGACCGATACGTCGGCGGCCCTGGCGAGGTCGTCCATCCGTACCTCGCGGTAGCCGGACTCGGCGAACGCGCGCTCGGCGATGTCCAGCAGCTCCTCGCGCACCCGGGCGCGCCGCCGCGAGGCCCGCGTCTCCTTCGGCGTCGTCGTGCCGGCGCCCGGCCCGGCGCCCGTGCCGGCGCCCGGCCCGGTGTCCGCCTCGATGCGCGTCTCGGCGCCCGGCCCGGTGCCCGCCCCGGTGCCTGCCTGGCTCACCGTCGGTTCCCGCCTTCCCCGCCGTCCGGCCGACCCACGCCGACCCGGACGGACCATCGCACAGTCTGAACCACACTCAAAACTGAACCTTCTTGCAAACTTGAACTGAGTTCAGCATACTCGACCCGGCAGGCAGCGACCAGCACCCAGGGCACGGCCGGGGAGGACCGATGACACGACGATGTGGCCAGGTACCCGAGCAGCGACGGGACGTCGAGCGGTGCGACGTGGTGATCGTGGGCAGCCGGCTGGCCGGCGCCTGCGCCGCGGCGCACTTCGCCGGGGCGGGGCGGACGGTCGTCGCGCTGGACCGCGCGCACTTCCCGTCCGACCAGCTCTCCACCCACCTGCTGTTCCCCAGCGGCGTCGACGAGCTGCGCCGGATGGGAGCACTGCCGGGCATCCTGGCGCACGACCCGACGCGATCGCCGTGGCTGTCCCTGGACGCCGGTGAGGACGTGCGGCTGCTCGAGCGGTGGCGGCCCAGCGGGCCGATCGACTACTGCATGTGCGTGCCGAGGCTCATCCAGGACCTGGAGCTGGTCAAGGCGGCCCGGTCGGCCGGCGCCGACGTCCGCGAGCGGCACCGGGTGCTCGACGTGTTGTGGCGGGGCGGCCGCGCCGTCGGGGTGCGCTACGCCGACCCGGACGGCGTCGAGCACGACCTGCACGCCTCGCTGGTCATCGGCGCGGACGGGCGGCGCTCGCCGGTGGCGGCCTCGGTCGGGTCGTTCGCCCCGTACCGGGCCTCCCGCAACGGCCGGGGCCTGGTGTTCCGGTACGCCGAGGACCCGCTGGTCGGCACCCGGGAGGGCGAGACGATCTACCAGTGGCGGGACGGCGAGTCGTTCGCCTTCCTGTTCCCCTCCGCCCCGCGCGGCACGGCGCTGCTGCTGTTCATGGGCGCCGCCGACGAGGTCCTCCACGCCCGCCGCGACCCGGAGGGCTACTGGGCCGGCAAGCTCGCCCGGCACCCGGGGATGGCCCGCCGGGTGGCCGGGGTGACCGGGCTGACCCCGCTGCGCTCCACCCGGGAGACCACCGCCTACTTCCGGGCCTCCTCCGGTCCGGGCTGGGCGCTGCTCGGCGACGCGGGCCACTTCAAGGACCCGGTGATCGGGCAGGGCCAGCGGGACGCGCTGTGGAGCGGCCGGGCGGTCGCCGAGGCCACCGCCGCCCTGCTGGACGACCCCGCCGCCCTCGACGCCGCGCTGCGCCGCTGGGAGCACGAGCGGGACAGCGAGTGCCTGCACGCCTACCACTTCGGCAACCTGGAGACCGAGATCCGCCCGGTGTCGCCGGTGCTGACCGAGATCCTCCGGCGGGCCGCGCACACCCGCACCCCCGACGCCGGTGACCTGTTCGGCCGGGCGCGCACGCTGCCCCAGGTGGTCAGCGTGCCGAGGATGGCGCTCGGCCTGGCCGACGCGGTGCGCCACCGCACCGGAGGAGCGCCCCGGGCCACGATCGTCCGCGAGGCGCTCGAGGAGCTGGCGGTGCACCTGCGGATCCGGCGGGAGCAGCGGGCCGACCGGTTCCGCTCCGCCCGGCCGATCGAGGGCTCCGAATGGCCCGATCCCCGGCCGCCCGCCTACCGCGCACCGGCCCACTCCCGCGACGCGACCTCCGACGGTCCCGCGCGCGAACCCGCACCGGCCCCGGCCGGCCTGACCAACCCCATCGACCCGGAAGTGGTGTCAGCATGAGCAGGACAGTGACGATCGCGGCGGTGCAGCCGGCGCTGCGCCTCGGCGCGGTGGAGGAGAACCTGGTCCGGCTGGAGGACCTCATCCGGGACGCCGTGGCGACGCACCGGCCGGACATCGTGACCGTGCCCGAGGCCGCCTCCTCGCCGAACGTCTACTCGCGGCTGATGCACGGTGTCGCGCGGCCGGTGGACGGCGCCCCGATGCGGCTGTACCGGCAGCTCGCCCGGGAGCTCGGCGTGGTCGTCGGCGGCGGGTTCCTCGCCCGGCGCGGCAGCCACGTGTACGGCACCTACGTGCTGGCCGAGCCGGACGGCCGGGCGCACCTGCACGACAAGGACATCCCCACCATGTGGGAGCAGAACTACTACACCGGCGGTGACGACCCGGGGATCACCAGCCTCGCCGTGCTGGACGACACCCCGGTCGGCGTCGCCAACGGGTGGGAGTGGGCGCGGATGGGCACTGCGCGCCGGTTGCGCGGCCGGGTCCGGCTGCTGCTCGGCGGCATGTGCTGGCCCTCCTACCCGAACAACTGGCGCGGTCCGTTCGCCGCGCTCGCCGCCCGCGAGCACGCGCTGCAGCTGCAGCACGCCCGGGAGCTGCCCCGCCAGGTGGCCAGGCTGATCGGCGCCCCGGTCGCCCACCCCTCGCACGTCGGGCCGATCGACTTCGAGACGCCGCTCGTCCCCGGCCTGGCCTGGCGCACCGAGATGGTCGGCGAGACGCAGATCGTCGAGCGCGACGGCACCGTCCTGGCCCGGCTCTCCGCCCGCGACGGCGAGGGGCACATCGCGGCCACGGTCACCCTCGACGAGCCGGAGCCGGTGGACCCGCTCGGCCCGATGTACTGGATCCCGCCGCTGAGCGTGACCACCCGCGCGGCCTGGGCGGCCACCAACACGCACGGTGCGCTGCGCTACCGCGCGATGCGGGCGCTGCGCCGTCACCAGTGGCAGGACTGGCCCGGTGGCGACCTGCCCGACGAGATCGGCCCGAGCACCGCCGCGGAGCAGCGCCCCGCCACCACCCGCTAGCCGAGTGCGCGGCTGGTCGTCGAGGTGGCCCGGCCGGGCGGGAACCCGGCCGGCCGGGACCCGGTGCCCGGCTAGGTTCTGGGCATGGACGCCGAGCGATCGCCCCTGTTCTGCGACAGCGCACTGGCCGAGCGCATCGAGCGGGTCGAGACGCAGCTCATCGCCCGGGGCGGCGAGGCCGCCGGCCGCCGAGGAGCAGGCGCGTCGGGCTTCGTGATCCCGGTCGCCGGCGGGGTGGCGAGCTTCGCCGAGGAGGGCTCACCGCTCAACAAGGTCGCCGGGCTCGGCTTCGGCGGGGTGCCGAGCACGGCGGACCTCGACGGTATCGAGCGGGCCTTCGCCGCCCGGAACGCCCCCGTGCAGGTCGAACTGGCCCACCTCGTCGACCCGGCGATCGGCACGCTGCTGACCGGGCGGGGCTACCGGCTCACCTCGTTCGAGAACGTCCTCGGGCGCGCCCTCAC
>DASXJJ010000015.1:0-44877 GCA_036497465.1 Pseudonocardia sp.
GGGGCGACCTACCGTTCGCCTGCAAGGGCGGGGTCTGCGGCACCTGCCGGGCGAAAGTCACCGAGGGTGACGTGTCCATGAGGCGCAACTACGCGTTGGAGCAGGACGAGGTCGACGCCGGCTTCGTGCTCACCTGCCAGAGCGTCCCGGCCTCCGAAGAGGTCACCATCGACTACGACAGCTGATGGTCCGGCGGCCGCCCCACGGCCCGATGACGGCCGCCGTTGATGTCCCCGCTGCGTCGGGAACCGCCGGTCGACTCAGCGCGCTACAGGGGGCTCACGGACGGCGCCGCCGCGCTATAACTGGACGGCCGGGTTCCCGGCGACCCGAGCGGATGGGCGGACGCGATGACCGAGGAGAGCGAACTCGCCGTCGACGACCGGTCCTGGGGACGAGCCCGCCTGACCCGCCAGGCACTGGTGAGGGCCGCGGCGGACCAGTTCTACTCCGGTGGGTACCAGGGCGCCTCGCTCGACGGGATCGTCACCGGCGCGGGCGTCACCAAGGGCGCGCTGTACTTCCACTTCGCCCACAAGCGAGCGCTCGCCAACGCGGTGATCGCCGAGATGAACGCCCTGCGGGCGGTGATGGTCGACGAGATCACCGAGCGCGGCCTCGACCCGCTGCGGACGCTGCTGGCCGAGTCCGACCAGGTGGTGCAGGACCTGATCAACCATCCCATCGTGCGGGGCGGTAACCGGCTGTTGCGTGACCCGATGCTGCGTTCGGCCGGCGGCACGCAGCTCGCGGCCCAGCGGTACCGCCGCTCCGAGGGCGCCGTCGCCACCCAGCTCGACGCCGCGTCGGCCGCCGGGCTGCTCCGGCCCGAGGTCGGATCCGGTCAGCGAGCCGCGCTGGCACGGTCGATCATCGCCACCATCATCGGCCACCAGATGATCTGCGACCTGACCGGCGCCGACACCGAGCTCTGGGGCCGGATCACCGAGATGTGGCAGCACCTGCTGCCCCGGATCGCCACCGACGGCTGGCTGTCGCGGTGGCACGCGGGCGACTGGGCGCACCGGCCCCGCCCGGGCGTCTCGAGTCCGTGGGCGGGTGAGCCGTTGCGGTCGGGTGCCGGCTCCCGGGCGATCCCGGCCTGAACCGGAGGGCCTGAGCCGCTGCCGTCCGACGTGCGGGTGAGACCCGTCACGATCGGGGCAGGGGAGACATCCCGGTGTGCGGCCGGGACGTCCCTCAGAGTGAACATCCCTCACCCCGACCGTTGTGGAGCCATGACTTACGACCACCGACGAGCGGTCCGACGCGTCGACGTCGCCGCCGCCTCCCGCTCGAGCGCCCGCGCACCAGCACCGCCGGGGCGGAGACCGTCCTCGGCCCATCCGCACCCGCGGCCGCTCCCGTCGTGGACGGTGTCGTGATGGCCATGAGCAAGGTGGCGGCCGGCGGACTGGCCGCGGCGACATCGGCGGTCCTGGGTTCCTACTTCGGCGTGTTCGGAACCGTGGGGGGCGCCGCGGCGGGTTCGGTCGCCACCGCGCTCAGCGCCGAGCTCTTCCAGCGTTCGATCGAGGGCACCGGCGCTCAGCTGCGACGAATCGGCGGTGGGTCGGGTTCCGGCCGGTCCCGGGAGCAGCCGGCGTACGCCCCGACGACGACGCCTGGGCCGACGTCGGGGCCGGCGTTCCCCCGGGTGCTGATCGGGTCCCTGCTGATCTTCGCCGTCGGGATGGGAGTGGTGACCGGGATCGAGTGGGCCAGGGGCAAGTCGCTGTCCGGAGGCACCAGGGGAACCAGCCTCGTGCAGCTGCTGCCGACCGACCTGACGTCGCCTGTGGGTGATCTGCTCGGTGGCTCTTCGGAGCCCGATGACCCGTCCGGAGAGCGGCCGGCGCAGCGACGATCCCACGATCTGGTGGGTGGTCTACTGTCGGAGTTGTAGACCTACCAATGGGGGCCCGGTTGTGGACAGGCGTGGCCGGGTGTCACGATCTCCGGGCGCGGTCTACGCGCATCTCGGCGAGTAGAGGATTGATCATGGCTCAGGGCACTGTGAAGTGGTTCAACAGCGAGAAGGGTTTCGGCTTCATCGCTCAGGACGGTGGGGGCGCGGACGTGTTCGTGCACTACTCGGCGATCGATGGCAGCGGGTACCGGTCGCTGGAAGAGAACCAGCGGGTCGAGTTCGACATCACCCAGGGCCAGAAGGGGCCGCAGGCCGACCACGTCAGGGTCGTCTGATCTCGGGGCCGGCGGGCGTCGGGGGGCGACCCCCGGCGCCCGCCGGTATCCCGCGCTACGGGCAGCTGTGGATCCTCGGTCGTCGACCGTGCGGGGTCAGTCGCCCCGCGCAGCGGCCGAATCCGGGCCGGAGGTGCGGCGCAACAGGTCTCCCCGGCTGACCACGCCGACCACCGTGTCGCCCTCGACGATCGGTACCAGGCGGAAGCCACGCTGCGCCAGCAGGCCGTACAGCTCTCGGATGGGGGCATCTGGCGCGAGGGCGGCGACGTCCTCGGTCATCGCGGCTCCCACGGTCCGCGGACGTCCCGTCCGTCGGCCGTCCAGCGGGTCGTCGATGATGTCCGCCTCACTGAGGATGCCCACCAGCCGCTGGTGGCCGTCGACCACCGGCAGCGCGGTGAACCGCTGACCGGTCAACAGCTCGGCCGCTCGCTCGACCGGCGTCGACATGGTGACGGTGACCAGCCCGGAGCTGGTCATCACGTCGCCCGCCCTGGCGTCGCCCGAGGAGGGCTCCGGCGTCACCTCGACCGGGGTGAACTGGATCAGGGGCTCCGGCTCCGGTCGCCGGACGAACTCCCGCAGCCGGCGCGCCAGCCGGGCCGCGCCCCGGTCCCGAGGCTGCCGCAGTAGGTCGCCTCGGGTGACCACCCCGGCCAGCATGCCCTGGTCGACGATCGGCATGACCCGCAGTTCGCCGTAGGTCCGCAGCCGGTGCGCAAGGACGCCGAGGCCGGACCCGGGTGACAGGTAGATCACGTCGCGGCTCATCACCTCACCGACGGTGCGCGGTGCGGCGCCGTTCAGCCTGGCCCGCAGCAGGTCCACCGAGCTGAGGATGCCGACCAGCCGCTGGCGGTCGTCGACCACCGGTAGCGCACTGAACCGGTTCGCGGTCAGCAGTTGCCGTGCCTGGGTGACCGGGGTTCCCGGGCGGACGGTGACCACCCGCTTCGTCATGACATCGCGCGCCCGCATCGGTCGATCATAAATCAGCGGGACTCGCGATGGTCTCCCTGATTCTGGTACCGCCCGTCTCGTCTGAGGTTGTTGCGCACAACCAACTTGACAATCACACGCCTTTCTGGAAAATCAGAATTACCCAGCTCATGTTCCAGAAGAACGGAAGTCTCCCCGTGGCACAAAAGGTTACCGTTTCCCTCGTCGACGACCTCGATGGCTCGCAGGCCTCCGGCACGGTGGAGTTCGCTCTCGACGGACGTAGCTACGCGATCGACCTTTCCGACGAGAACGCCCAGGTCCTCCGCGGTGCGCTCGCGCCCTACGTCGAGGTGGCGCGCAAGTCGGGTGGTCGCGGCCGAGGTGCCACCGGCGGTACGGCCACCCCGTCCAACAGGCGCCAGGACACCGCCGAGATTCGCACCTGGGCGCAGGAGAACGGTCACGAGGTCTCCGACCGGGGTCGGATTCCGGCCGCTGTCGTCGACGCCTATGAAGCGCGGAACAACGTCACGCAGGTCGCCGAGAAGCCCAGGTCGACGTCGAAGAAGAAGGCCGCGCCGAAGGTGACCACCGACCCGTTCGCCACGGCAAGCTGACCCACCGGCGCTCCCGTCGATGAGCGCGGCGTACACGTGACGCACGAGGAACTGGTGGTCGAGCTGGCGCTCACCCGGCTGAACAACCCCGGTGTCGACCTCGAGGAAATCGCGGCGATGGTGGTCCGCCGGGCCGGCGCGGAGGGCGTTCTGGAGTTCGCCTCGCGGAATCTGGCCGTGCGGGGCGAGCTCCGGGGCAGCGCGTTCGATTCGGCCGTCGAGTACGTGCTCCGGATCGTGTTGACGCTGCGCGAGGAGGACTGACGCCGTCGGCCGCTGTACGACTTGCCACACGGGTTACCGGCGAGTTTGAACATTCTTCGCGCGGGGAATTCGGGGGTCGTCCGAGTCAGCGGAACGGCGGAGGTGTGGGCGATGGGCCTGGGTGACAAGGTCAACAACAAGGGCGAAGAGCTCAAGGGGCAGGCCAAGGAGCACGCCGGCAGGGCCACCGACGACCCGGAGCTCGAGGCCGAAGGCCACGGCGACCAGATCAAGGCCAACGTCAAGCAGGTCGGCGAGAAGATCAAGGACGTCTTCAAGAGCTAGTCGGCTCCGCCCGCGGTGGTCGGGGAGATGAACCTCCGACCACCGCGTGGTGTCGCTGCCGGTGGCGGCGACCGGTGCAGCCCGCCCGCGTCGGCACCGGACCGTGGTGAATGACCGGTTCGGGGACAGTCCTCCCAACGGCACCGCGGGCCCGACCAACGGCCCGACCCGCACGGTTGCCCGGTTCGGATCGGGCGGATGCGCCCGGCGGGCCGGTCGGCGCTCGGCGAGCCACGCTTGCCGGTGCACCTGCGGCTGTTGTGGCGTGTGGTGTTGCGGGTCGGCTAGAACTGAAGCGTTCCGTTCCCCGGTGGATCAGGCGCACGGTCCGGTCCCGTGACGAGGACCGTCGGTGGGCGCGGTCGAGCGATGAGGCTCCCCGCCCGTGCGGCGCGGCTGTGCGCGGATCAGGGTCGGGGCCGACGTTCGGTACTGAACGCCGGCCCCGACCGCACAAACCGCCCCCGTCGACCGGCTGCGCACGGTCGGGGTGAACTCCCCGCCGGTCAGCTGTCCAGCGAGCGCTCGTGCAGCCGGTCCAGCGTCCTGGTGAGCGTGCGGGACACGTGCATCTGGGACAGCCCGACGTGTTCGGCGATCTGGGTCTGGGTCAGGTCATCGAAGAACCGCAGCACGAGGATCGCCCTCTCCCGCTCGGGCAGGTCCGCGAGCAGCGCCTCCAGGGTGGTCCGGTCCTCGACCGCCATGAGCTTCGCGTCGAGCGCGCCCAGCACGTCCAGGGTGGAGTAGCTGGTCGGCTCCCCGTCGTAGAGATGCTGGTCCAGGGACTGGCTGCCGTACGCCTCGTGGCTGGCCTGCAGCGCCTCGAGCACATCCGCCACCGGGACCCCGAGCCTGGCCGCGATCTCGCTGGGCCGGGGAGCCCGACCCCGCTCGCTCGACAGCTCCTCGGTGGCGCCGGTGACGGCGACGGTCAGCTCCTTGAGCCGCCGAGGGACCCGCATCGACCACGTGTGGTCACGGAAGTAGCGCTGGATCTCCCCGCGCACGGTGGGGACCGCGAACGGGAGGAACCCCATCCGGGACAGGGCGGGATCGAACCGGTCGACCGCCTTGATCAGCCCGACCGCGGCGACCTGGACGAGATCGTCGAACGGTACGCCTCGGCGGGCGTACCGCCGCGCGATGGAGTGCACCAGCGGGAGGAAACCGATCACGAGCCGCTCGCGCAGGGCGCGCCGCCGTTCGGGACTCAGGTCGGGCCCGGCGAATTCGGCCAGCAACGCATCGAGGTGCTGGTAGTCGTGCTCGCCGCCCTCGGGATGGTCCGCCTGGGGGGCCGCCCGGTGCGCGGAAGGAGTAGCGGTCACGTCCAATTTCTTGCGTTCATTTTGGTCACGGGGAGCGACATGCCGTGAGATTAGCCGTTCGCCAGAACGGCGCGCCAGGTACTGCGCAATTGTACGGAAAGTACCCCGTCGAATGCCCTGCGCGACGGAATGTGGAGTACACGGGACTTGTGCGTCCCATGTTTCCGGTGATTCAGACGGAACGGGTCACGGGTGGAGCGGTGGAGACCAGGAGAAACCGCCGAGACCAGAGTTCCGCGGCTGCCCCGGTCGGGACCGCGGCACGGGGACCGGGATCCCGGTCAAACATGTCGCGCTGCGGTGTTGCCGCGGAGGGAGGAGTCTTCGGGGTATCTCGACAAGGAGGAGGGGACCATGATTGTCCTCGGCGTTATTCTGCTTCTCTTGGGTTTCTTCTTACACATCTCCATCCTGTGGACGATCGGGATCATCCTGCTCGTCGTCGGAGCCGTGCTGTTCCTGCTCGGCCGCACCGGCCACGCCATCGGCGGCCGTAACCACTGGTACTAGAATTTCCGGCCGATCGCGCACGCAGAGCACCCGGGTCGCCGAGAGCGGCCCGGGTTTTTTCATGTCGGCTCTTGCGCGTCCTCCCGGTGGGCTCAGTGAGCGGCGCGGCGGTTCGCGGAGGCGTGGTCGAAGCTCCCGGCGTCCGGGCCCCGGGCCGGCGCGGACTGCGCCTGCAGCCGGGGCAGGAGCTGGGCGAGGTCGTCCAGCAGCAGGTCCGCCATCTCCCGGCCGGTCCCGTTGCGCACCACGATCCGCAGAGCGGCGAGATCCTGCCGGTCGGCGGGGAACGTGTACGCCGGCACCTGCCAGCCCCGCTCCCGCAGCCCGGCCGAGACGTCGAAGACGCTGTAGTTGGTGACGTCGTCGTGCAGGGTGAACGCGAACACCGGGAGCTCGTCGCCCCGGGTGAGCAGGCGGAACGGACCCAGCTCCGCGATCCGGGCCGCCGCGTAGATCGCGACGTCCCGGCATTCCTGCTGGATCTGCCGGAAACCGTCCATGCCCAGCCGCAGGAAGGTGTAGTACTGGGCTACGACCTGGCCCCCGGGCCGGGAGAAGTTCAGCGCGAGCGTCGGCATCTCGCCGCCGAGGTAGTTCACCTTGAAGATCAGCTCTTCGGGCAACGCATCGGCGTCGCGCCAGATCACCCAGCCGACGCCGGGGTAGACCAGCCCGTACTTGTGCCCCGAGGTGTTGATGGAGGCGACCCGGGGCAGCCGGAAGTCCCACATCAGGTCCGGGTCGAGGAACGGCGCGACCATCGCGCCTGAGGCACCGTCGACATGCACCGGCACGTCCAGGCCGGTGCGTGACTGCAGGTCGTCGAGCGCGCCGGCGATCTCCGCGACCGGCTCGTAGCTGCCGTCGAACGTGGAACCCAGGACCGCGACGACGCCGATCGTGTTCTCGTCGCACAGCCCGACGGCCTGCTCGGCGCTGAGGTGGAACTGGTCGCCGACCATGGGCGCCAGCCGGGGTTCCACCTCGAAGTACTCGCAGAACTTGTCCCAGCAGACCTGGACGTTGATCCCCATCACGAGGTTGGGGCGCGCCGTGTCGGCCCCCGCCGCCCGCCGCCGCAGCTGCCAGCGCCGCTTGAGCGCCAGGCCGGCGAACATCGCGGCCTCGCTCGACCCGATGGTCGAGCAGCCCACCGAGGGCCTCGCCGGGGTCCCGTTGCCCGATACGGCGTCCGGTGCGTTCCACAGCCGCGCCAGCATGTTCACGCACCGCAGCTCCAGCTCGGCGGTCTGCGGGTACTCGTCCTTGTCGATCATGTTCTTGTCGAGGCACTCGGCCATCAACCGGTCCGCCTCCGGCTCCATCCACGTCGTCACGAACGTGGCCAGGTTGAGCCGGGCGTTCCCGTCGAGCATGAGGTGGTCGTGCACGACCTGGTAGGCCGTGCCGGGGTCCATCGGCCCGTCCGGCAGCCGGTGCTTCGGCACGCTCGTGGCCTCGCCATGGCGGGTGAACATCGGGTTGACCGAGAGCCGGCCCTCGTCCGCGGCGCGGGTCGGTGTCCCGGGCCGGTAGGTGTGCTGTGTCATCGCGCCTCCTGAACGATCCCGGCGGCACCGCACCCGCGCCCGTCCGGCCGCGGCGTGATGCCGGGACTGCCGATCCGACCGCCCGGTCCTCACCGAAGCGGCCGCACGGCGGGGGACGCACCACCCGGGCCGGGTGACTCCGCCCGCCGAGCCGGACCGGGTCGCTCGCCGCTGCCGGAGCCGGCGGTCGCCGCCGGGCGGCCGGCGTCCGGAGGTGGCCGGGCCGGGCCGGCCCGCCACCACCGCTCGCCCCTGGGGGGTGATGCCGGCCCGGCCGGTGCTCCGCACGATCACCTCAGGTGCTGACGGATCCGAGGAGACCTGGGTATGGCGACCATGACGGTGTGGAAGTTCGAGTCGGCGAGCGGCGCCGAGAACGCACTGGACCTTCTCGAGCAGCTGCAGAAGGAGGAACTGCTCCAGATCAACGACGCCGCGTACGTCTACTGGCCGGAGGGCCGCAAGAAGCCGAAGACCGAGCAGCTGCACAGCATGTCCGGCGCGGGTGCGCTGGGCGGGAGTTTCTGGGGTCTGCTGTTCGGCCTGATCTTCTTCGTGCCGTTGCTGGGCCTCGCGGTGGGAGCGGCGATGGGCGCCCTCGCCGGGGCGATGTCCGACGTCGGTATCGACGACGAGTTCATCCGCCGGGTCCGGGACAACGTCACCCCCGGCACCTCGGCGCTGTTCGTGATGACCTCGCACGCCGTCGCCGACAAGGTGCTCGACCAGTTCCGGTCGACCGGGGCCTCGCTGATCTCGACCAACCTGTCGAACGAGCAGGAGGCGCGCCTGCGGGAGGCGTTCGCGGACGCCGAGTAGCGCCGTAGCACCGCACATGGCGGGAACCGCGGACCGTCGAGATCGGAAAACGAGAGGAATAGACATGGCGATCGGACCTGTCCAGCTCATCGTGCTGGGCTTTCAGAACCCCGACTTCCACGGCGAGATCGTCGCGGAGCTGGAGCGGCTGCGGGAGAGCGACACCGTCCGGGTGATCGACTCGCTGGCGGTCTACAAGGATGCCGCCGGGGACATCGAGGTGGCTCACCTCAGCAACCTGTCCGAGGAGGAGGCGACCGAACTCGGTAGCACCGTCGGCGCGCTGATCGGGCTGGGCATCGACGGCGAGGAGGGAATGGACGCCGGCGCGCGGGCCGGAGCTGAGGCGGTGGCCGACGGGATCAACGTGTTCTCCGACGAGGACTCCTGGGACGTCCTCGCGGAGATCCCGGACAACTCGGCGGCCGCGCTGGTCCTGATCGAGCACCACTGGGCGATCGGGCTCCGCGACGCCATCGTCAAGGCGGGCGGGTTCCGCATCAGCGACGGGTTCATCAGTCCGCTGGACCTCATCGGGATCGGACTGGTCTCCGAGGCCGAGGCCCGGGAGCTGCACGACCTGGAGAAGGCCAGCGCCGGGGCGTGACCTCCGGGAGCGGCAAACCTGGGTAAGGTCGGCCCACCGGTCAGGAATGACGTGCTCGCCGGTACCGGATCGGCGAGCCGACCGTCCGGACCCGGGAGGGCTGTTCGTGACGTCGCCGCTGACGATCCGCGTGAGCACCGGCGAGGGGCGACCTGTGGTCACCCTCGCCGGTGAGATCGACCCCTGGACGGGTGAGGAGTTCCAGGCGGGCCTGGAGGCGGCGATCAGCGAGAACGAGCAGGTCACGGTCGACCTGCGGGATGTCGTGTTCATGGACAGCACGGGGTTGGCGGTGCTGTTCCGGCACCACGAGAGCGTGCTCTCGGTGATCGCCAGGCCGGGTTCGGTCACGGCGCGCGCGCTCAGCCGGTCCGGGCTCGGTCTGGTGATCGCCGTCGACCTGGCGGACTGACCTCGCCCGGGCACGGCCCGGGGCCGGCCGGCGCGGCGGCAACCGGCGTGCTCACCACCGGGTGAATGGGGCGAACGGCCGAGAGGTTCCGGCTACCGTGCCCCGGAGGTGCCTCGGTGAGCGGGGACCGGTAGCCGCCGAGGAGACCGATGACGTCGCCGACCAAGCAACGCGCCTTCATCTGGTGCGGCCCCGCCATGATGGTCCTGTTCCTGGCGGGCCTGCTGATCGCCCGCTGGATCGTACCGCCGGCTCCGACCGAGACCGCGCACGAGATCGCCACGATGTACCGGACGCACACCGTGGCCATCCGCATCGGGATCTTCCTCGCCGTGGTGGGGACGACACTCCTCGCGCCGTTCGTGTCCGCGATCTCCGTGCAGCTGGCCCGGATCGAGGGCAGGTCGCCCATCTCCGCCTACTGCCAGCTGATGCTCGGTGGCGTGCTGGTGCTCGAGGTGATCCTGCCGCTCATGGTCATGGCGACGGCGGCCTACCGTCCGGAGCGGCCCGACGAGGCGATCCTGTCGCTGAACGACGAGGGCTGGCTGCTGCTGGCCGGGCTGGTCACCACGATCAGCCTCGAGCTCGTCGTCACCGGGTTTACCATTCTGCGGGATCGGCGGCCCGAACCGGTGTTCCCCCGGTGGTCGGCCTGGTTCAACTTCGTGTGCGCGGTCCCGATCGGGTTCGGCATCTTCGACATCTTCGCCCGCACCGGCCCGTTCGCCTGGGACGGGGCGCTGGCCTGGTACGGGGCCGTCGGCACGTTCGGCATCTGGATCGCCGTCATGACGGTCCTGCTGCTGCGCGCGGTCGCCCGGCAGGAGCGGGACGCCGGAGCGGTCGAGGACGGAGCGGTCGAGGACGGGCTGGGCGAGCTGCGCTCCGAGGTCGCGCGGCTGCGGGCCGATGTGGCCGCGCTGCGCGGCTCGCCGGCGCCGGAGTCCGCCGGTATGCGGTCGAACGGCTCCTGAGCCGCCGACCCGGACTCAGCTCGTCGTCCGCCCCGTCGGCCCCGCGCGTGGGCTCGGCTTCGGCGGGAGCACCACGGCCGGGTCGAGCGTGCGATCGGCGAGGGCGCGAGCGACCTGGGACAGCCGCCGGTTGTGTCCCCGGGTCCAGCTGCGCATCTGGTTGAACGCCTCCTCCATGCTCAGCCCGGAGTGCTGGGCGAGCACCCCCTTGGCCTGCTCGATGATCACCCGGCTGGTCAGCGCGGTCTGCAGCTGCTCGCTGAGCACCTCGGCCCGGCGGATGGCCCGCTCCTGCAGGATGGCGATGGTGGCCACGTCGGCCAGCGCCTGGCCCAGCGCGAGGTCGTCGACGTCCATCGTGCCCGGGCGGTGCCCCAGCAGGTTCAACGCGCCGATCGCCTCGCCGCGCAGCCGCATCGGCACGGCGTGCGAGGCACGGAACGCCGGCTTGCCCGCCGCGGTGGCGGCGGCCACGAAGGACGGCCAGCGGTCGGCCGCGCTGAACACGTCGGTCACCGTCACCGGGGCGACGGTGCGGTAGCAGTCCAGGCAGGGCCCCTGGTCGGCCTGCAACTGCATCAGCTCGGTCAGCCGGGCGTCCTCGCTGGTGGACGCGACGACCCGCAGCTGGCCCCGGGAGTCGCCGAGGAGGATTCCCGCGGCGTCGGCGGACAGCAGCGCGACGCTGTGGTCGACCAACCTGGTCAGGAGCTCGATCACGTCGTAGTCGTCGACCAACGTGTCGGCCAGGGAGACGAACGCCCTTCCCACCAGCTGCTCACGGGTGCTCACGTCCTGGTTCACCGCTCTACCTCGTTACTTTCGGCATTCCTGTGGCTAATCCATGTCCGGGGTGAACAGCAGCCGCCGGGCCACGACGTCGCGGGCCACCTCGATCAGCAGCCGTCCCTCGACGAAGGCGTGGGCCCGCATCCGGGCCAGCGCCGCGTCGGCGCCGACGTCCAGCTGCATCAGCACCATCCCGGTGGCCTGGTGGATCTCCGCGCGGCTGGCGACGGCCGGGTCCAACCAGGACTGGTCCTCCGGCCGGGCCCCGCCCCGGTCGGGGGGATCGGTGCGCAGCGTGAGCATCATCAGCGTCGCGGTGTCCGCCGCGCCGATGGCGTCCCGCCGCTCGGTATCGTTGAGGCCCTCCGGCACCCGCCGGTACAGGTCGATCACGCCCAGGTTGGTCGTTCCCCACTGCAGGGGCAGGGCGAACAGCGCCCGCACCTCGGTCCGCTCGATCACCGCGGCCGTGAACACCGGCCACCGGGCCGAGGCGCCACGTTCGCGCAGGTCGGAGACCAGAACCGGGGACCCGGTGGTGGCAGCTTCGATGCAGGCCCCCTCGTTGAGCGTGAACTGCAGCTCCTCCAGCAGCTCAGCCGTGGCGTCGGTGGCGTGCAACGTGTGCCGGCCCACCTGGGCGGTCAGCAACGACAGCGCCGCCCCGTCCACGCCCAACCCGTCGACGCACGCGCGACAGATCAACCGGGCCAGCGCGCGGTCGTCGTCGACATCGCGGGCGATGGCGAGCAGGGCCGCGCTGACCGTGTCATCAGGCATCGTCGGCTTGGCACAGGGCCTCGCGATACATCCTGCGAAAGGCCACGGCACGTCCCGTCCACACGTCATCCGAAAACGGAGCACGACGGGGTCCGGACCGAGCACCGACTACCCGGCCCACCGTACGCCTCTCGGCCGACCTCACGGTGGCAATCGGGCCGCTATTGTCGAGCGCGGCGCCGGAGAGAGGCCTCACCGGCTCGGGCAGCAGCACTCGGGCGGGAAGAGGACTCCGATGAGGACGGCCACCGAGCCGTGCGCGGCGGCGAACCCGCGCTGGTCGACCGGGTGGACCGGACGGTGCCGGTGGACCGGGCGGCCCGGGCCGTCCTCGGCCGGCTGGACCGTGCTCGTACTCCTGCTGGGCCTCGCCGGCGGTGCCTGCGGGGCTCCCGCGCCCCCGGGCCCGGCGTCCGGTGCGCCCCCGGCCCCCGGGGCCTCCCCGCCGTTCGTCGCCGGCCGGGACGCCAGCTACGCCGCCGCGCCGTGCCCGGTGCCGAACGTGGCGGGCATTCCCCAGCTCGACCTTCCCCCCGGATTCACCTGCGGGTTCCTCACCGTCCCGGAGAACAGGGCGGAGCCGGACGGGCGGAAGACCAAGATCGCTGTTGCGCAGGTCCCGGCGGCCGCGCCGAATCCGCCGGCCGACCCGATCGTCTACCTCACCGGCGGCCCCGGCGGCACGGCCATCGCGACCGCCGGGCTGATGACGGCGAAGGGCCTGAACCGGAACCGCGCGGTGATCTTCGTCGACCAGCGCGGCGAGTACCACGCCGACCCGTTGCTCAGCTGCCCCGAGGTCGACCGGTCCGGCGCCGAGCAGACCGCCCTGTCGGTGCAGTCACCGGCCGCCGAGGCGGTGGACCTGGCGGCGGTCCGCGCGTGCCGGGACCGGCTGGCCGGCCGGGGCTACGACCTCGGTGCCTACAACACCACCGAGAACGCCAGCGACATCGCCGACCTGCGCGCGGCGCTGGGGATCGCCCGGTGGAACGTCTACGGGGTGTCCTACGGCACCGACCTCGCGCTGCAGCTGCTCCGCGCGCACCCCGAGGGCATCCGGGCGGTGGTGCTCGACTCGCTGGTACCACCGCGGACCAACCTCGCCGACCAGTTCTGGACCAGCGCCGCGGAGGGCTACCGGGCGCTGTTCGACGCCTGCGCCGCCCAGCCGGCGTGCGCGGCCGCGTACCCGGGGCTGGCCGAGGAGTTCACCGCCACGGTCAACCGGCTGGCCACGAGCCCCCTGACGGTCCCGCTGCCGGCCTCCGAACAGGGACCGGCCCGCACGGTCGTCATCGACGGCTACACCCTGGCGAACCTCGTCGTCGCGCTGAGCCTCACCCCCGGCCAGTACCCGGGCGTGCCGAAGCTGATCCACGCCGCCGCCACCGGGAACGGCCGGCCGGCCGCCGAGGCGCTGCTCAGCACGTTCAGCCCGCCCGGCCTGACCGCGTTCGGGCTCGCGCTCGGCGTCTTCTGCTCGGAGCACGTGGCGTTCACCGACCCGGCCACCGCGCGGGCCGCTGCCGGGACGGCGCTGCCCGGCTTCCCCGACCCGGTGCTGTCGCTGGTACCCCAGTCGCCCCGGCTGTTCGCCGAGTGCGGGGTGTGGAACGTGCCCCGCGCGCCGGACTCGGTCCATCTGCCCGCGCAGAGCGACGTGCCCGCGCTGCTGATGACCGGCACGCTCGACGCGGTGACCCCGCCCAGCCAGGCGGAGCTCGCCGCGCGGAGCCTCTCCCGGTCGACCGTGGTGCGGTTCCCGGGGCTGGGCCACGACACGCTCGGCTCGTCGCCGTGCGCGCTGTCGATCATGCTGGACTTCCTGGACCGGCCCGGCGGCGGCTACGACACCGCGTGTGCCTCGGCGCTGCCGATGCCGACCTTCGACACCGGGTGACCCGGAGCTGAGGATCGCGCCGCCTCGGCACTCACCAGGTGGGAATGCACTCCTCCGGACCAGTGTTGCCGCTCATAATCGCGGGCATTAACCGGAGACTTTCGGTTGCATCGGTGACGGCGGTTCACGAGAGGGAGTTGCGATGGCGACGGACTACGACGCACCCCGGCGCGACCAGCCCGAGGGCGCGGACGTGCACTCGCTCGAGGAGGTCCGGGCTCGCCGCGCGGACGCCGTGCAGAGCCCCGAGGTGGACCTGGACGAGCTGGACACCGCGGAGAGCGCCGAGCTGCCGGGCGCCGACCTGTCCGGCGAGGAGCTGACCGTCACGGTGGTGCCCAAGCAGGCCGACGAGTTCACCTGCGCCAGCTGCTTCCTGGTGATGCACTACAGCCGGCTGGCCGAGCACCAGCACGGTCAGCCGGTGTGCAAGGACTGCGCGTGAGCGGGAGGCGGCCGCCCGGGTCGGGCCGGCACCGACGCTGGTCGGCGGCTCAGGCGGGTGGTGCCATGCTGGTGGCATGCGTCAACGTCCCCACGTGAGCACCGCCCACACCGTGTGCCACCGGTGCGCGGGGGACGGCGCCGTCGTGTTCCCCCGGGCCACCGTCGACGTGGACGGGGAACAGGCGCGTGGCTACAACGTGGTCACCTGTCCGGACTGCGGCGGCGAGGAGTGGCTGCTGGGCGCGGTGCCGCCGATCTGACCGCCCGGGGCCTCCTCGGCCTCGACCGTCCCCTCGCGCAGCGCCACCACGCGCCCGGCCGCGGCCAGCGGGTGCCGGTCGTGCGAGATCACCAGCAGCGCGGTGCCCCTGGTACGGCGGAGCTCCTCGAGCAGCGCGCTGATCGCCGCCGCGCGCTCGGCGTCCAGTGAGCTGGTGATCTCGTCGCAGATCAGCACGTCGGGGTGGGCGAGCAGGGCGCGGGCCAGCGCGGCGCGGCGGAGCTCACCGCCGGACAGTTCCCCCGGGCGGCGCCCCGCCGAGGTGGCGGCCACTCCCAGCCGCTCGAGCTGGTCGCGGGCCTCGTCCCTGGCCTCGGCGACGGTCCGGCCGCGCAGCCGCACCGCCGACCTGGCCACCTGGCCGAGGACCGGACGCCCCTCGTCGAATGAGCCCAGGACGTCCTGCCAGACGTACTGGATCCGCCGCCGCACCGCCGGCTCGCGCCGACGGAGGGCGGGGACCGGCCTTCCGTCCAGCAGGACCCGCCCGCTGTCGGGCCGGTGCAGCCCCGCGAGGCAGCGGGCCAGGGTCGTCTTGCCGCTCCCGGAGGGGCCGACCAGGCCGACGCACTCGCCCGCACCGATGCTCAGGTCGACCCCGTGCAGGACGGGGGAGCCGCGCCCGTGCCGCGCGGTGACCGAGTCGGCGACGAGCACCGGCCGCGCCGAGGTGGGCGCCGGTCGCGCGGCCGAGTGCACCGGCGCGGTGGGAGCCTCCCGGGCCGGGCGGTCCCGCTGGCGCGCACCGGCGGCGGGGACGCGGCTCGCCACCGGCGCGGGCGCGCGCTCCACCGGCCCGTGCTCCACCGGCGCGGGCCCCGGCGCGGACTCCGGCGCGGACTCCGGCGCGCGGCGGTGAGGCCGGCCGCCCCGGAGCTCGACCACGTCGTCGGCCAGCGCCCGCACGACGACCCGGTCGTGGCTGAGCAGCAGGATCGCCGGCCCGGTGGCCGCGAGGCCGGCGAGCTCGCGCACGACCTGCCGGGTGGTCTCCGGGTCGAGGCCGACGGTGGGCTCGTCGAGCACCAGTACCGCCGGTGCGCAGAGCAGGGCCTGGGCGAGCGCGAGCCGCCTACGCTGCCCGCCGGAGAACTGGTGCGGGAAGCGTCGGAGCAGCCGGGCACCGTCGTCGAGGTGCGCGGCCCGCAGCGCCCCGGTGACCAGCCGGCGCCGGCCGGATCGGGGGGAACCGGGGTGGTGGGTCCTGGCGATCTCATCGAGCACGGACCCGACCCGCCTCGCCGGGTTCAGCGCCTGGTCGACGTGCTGGGGCAGGAACCCGACGACCCGGCCGCGCACCCGGCGGCGCGCCTCGGCAAGCTCCCGGGGGTCGGCCCCGTCGGCCACCACCCGGTGACCGGCGACGGTGACCTGCCCGGCCAGCCGGACGCCCGGCCCGCTCTCGCCGAGCAGCGCCAGCGCCGTCGTGGTCTTGCCGCTGCCGGACGGCCCGACCAGCGCGGTGACCCGGCCGGCGGCGAGGCCGAACGTCACGTCCCGCAGCAGGACGTCGCCGGAGGTGGTGGCGCGCAGGCCCTCGACCGTCGCGAGCGGGGCGCCGGTCACCGGGGTGCTCCCACGCGGGCGGTGCGCGGGCGGTGCAGCACGTCGTCACCGAGCAGGTTCACCCCGACCACGAGCAGCGCGATCATCGTCGCGGGGGCGAGCACCGACCAGGGTTGGAGCAGCAGCCCCGACTCGTTCCGGGCGATCGTCACCGCCCAGTCGGGCGACCCGGGTCCGAACCCGAGTCCGAGGAAGTTGGCCGAGGCCACCAGGTACAGCACGCCGACGATCCGGGTGTCGAGGTCGGCGACCACCGGGCGCAGCGCCGCCCTGCCGATGTAGCCCAGGTGGATGCAGGCCCAGGACTCCCGCTGCTGGCGCATCGCCTCGACCGCGCCCCGGCCGGCGGCGTCCAGTGCAGCGGCGTGCACGATCCGGGCAATCCTCGGGGCGTAGGCGAAGGCGATCACCAGGGCCATCGCGGACGCCTCGCCGCGCAGCCACACCGCCGCGACGCTCACCAGCAGCAGCGCCGGGATCGCCACCACGACGTCCAGCGGCCGCAGCAGGAGCTGCTCGACCAGCCGGTTGGCGCCGGTCGCCGCGGCCAGCCCGGCCAGGCCGCCGAGCAGGTAGGCGAGCAGCGTGGCGGTCAGCGTGAGCAGCAGGATCGAGCGGCCGCCCTGCAGGGTGGTGGTCAGGACGTCCCGGCCGAGCCCGTCGGTCCCCAGGAGGTGGTGCGGCCCGCTCGGCGCGTACGGGCCGCCCGGCGGGGCGTGCGGCAGCCCGGCCAGCGCCGGACCCAGCACGGCGGTGAGGACGGGGACGAGCGTCATCCCGAGCGCCAGCAGCCGCCGGGGTGACGGCCAGCGCGTCATGCCCGCTCCCGCGCCCTCGGCACCACCCTGGCGACCACGAGGTCCGCCGCCAGGTTGACCAGCAGCACGGCCGCGCCGAGCACCAGGGTGATGCCCTGCACGGTGGGCACGTCGCGCGCCGCGACCGCGCTGATCAGCTCGCTGGCCAGGCCCGGTACCGCGAACACCACCTCCACCACCAGCACCCCGCCGACCAGCGAACTGATCACTCTCGCCGTGCTCTGCACCGCCGGCGCCACGGCGTTCGGCGCCACGTGCCGCAGCAGCACCCGCCACCGGGGCAGGCCGAGCCGCACCGCCTGGGCCACGTACCCGGTGCCGAGCGCGTCGAGGGCGCCGGCACGCACCTGGCGGCTCAGCGACGAGGTGGACTGGCAGCACAGCACCAGGACCGGGAGCACCAGCAGCTCCGGGCGGGTCAGCAGCGTGGCACCGTCCGCGCCCAGCGCCGTGGGCGGGAGCAGGCGCAGCCGCACCGAGACCAGCGCGACGACGAGCAGGGCGACCACGAAGTCGGGCACCGCGTACAGGGCCACCGTGACGGTCGTCAGCACCCGGTCGAGCGCGCTGCCCTCCCGGACGCCCGCGGCGAACCCGAGCGTCCCGGCCAGCGGCACCACGACCAGCAGCGTCGCCCCGGCCAGCACGAGGGTGGGCGCCGCCGCGTGCGCGATCACCGTGCCGACCGGCTCGCCACCGACCAGCGAGCGCCCGAGGTCACCCCGGCACAGGTCGGCCAGCCACCGCCCGAACCGCGTCCACACCGGGTCGTCGAGCTGCAGCCGCGCGCGCAACCGGGCCGCCTGGCCGGGGTCGTAGCCGTCGCCGAGCAGGGTCACGGCGGCGTCGCCGGACAGCGCCGCGGTACCGAGGAAGACCAGCAGCGCCAGGCAGGACAGCTGCCCGACGGCCCACCCGAGCCGCGCGCACACGTCCCGAGGGCTCACGCCCCGGCGCCGATCCACACCCGGTCGAACCTGGCCCAGTTCAGCGTGTTCGCCGGGGCGGCCACGGCGCCGGACAGCGCGGGCGCGGTCGCGCCGATCCAGTCGCTGTGCCCCCAGACCAGCAGCCCGCCGGTGTCCCGGAACCGCCGCTGCATGTCGTGGTAGATCGCGGTGCGCCGGCCGGTGTCCCCGGTGGCCTGGGCATTGCGGTAGGCGGCGTCGAACTCGGGGGAGCGGTACCGCGACACGTTCTGTGCCGCCGAGGAGAGCAGGTGGGTCGAGGCGTGGTTCGGGATCGGCATCGCGCCGACCGACTCGTTCACCAGGACGCCGTTGTCGAGGATGTCGGCGAAGTAGGTGTCCTTGTCGACGGTCGCCAGGTCGATCGTGATGCCCGCCGCCCTGGCCTGCTCGGCGAGCAGGGTGGCCGCCTCGACGAAGCCGGTGCCGGCGTCCGCGGTGTTCAGCGTGACCCGCAGGTTCTCCGCCCCGGCGCGGCGCAGCAGCCACCGGGCCTGGTCGGGGTCGTGCGGGCGCTGCGGCAGGTCGTCGGCGTAGTACTGGTAGCCCTTCCCGAACAGGTCGTTGCCGATCTCGCCCTTCCCGGCCAGTACGACGTCCACCAGCCGCTGCCGGTCGATGGTCAGCGCCAGCGCCCCCAGCACGTCGGGGTTGTCGAACGGTGGCCGGTCGACCTTGGCCGCGAACGCCTGCATGCCGCTGTGCGGTGCCCGGATGACCCGGACGGCCCCGTCGGCCTCGTGGATCCGCGCGAAGGTGGGGTCGAGGTCGTCGGCGTAGTGGGCCTGCCCGCCGAGGACGGCGTTGCCGCGCGCCTGCAGCCCGGCGGAGAGGATCTCCAGCTGGTCGGCGTACGGTGCGCCCTCCCAGTGCTCGTCGAAGCGGGTCGCCAGCATCGAGGAGGTGCCGGCGTCGAAGGACTCGAACCGGAACGGCCCGGACCCGACCGGGCGGCCGAAGTCCCCGGTCCCGGCCGGGATGATCGCCATGCCGGTGCCGGCGAGCCGGGTGGGCAGCTCGACCACCGGTGCGCGCAACCGCAGCTCGACGGTGCGGGGGTCGAGCGCCCGGGAGTTCGCCAGGTCGAGCTCGCCGAGCAGCTGGGTGCCCCGGCGGCCGGCCGCGGCCGAGTCCAGGATCCGCGCGTAGGAGGCCAGCACGTCGTCGGCGGTGACCGGCCTGCCGTCGTGGAACCGGGCCTCGCGCAGGGTGAACCGCCACACCGTCGCGTCCGGGTTGGCCTGCCAGCCGAGGGCGAGCCGGGGCACCGGCGTCATGTCGTCGCCCAGCTCGGTCAGCTTGTCGAACAGCGCCTTGTGGCGCGCCTGGTCCACCCACGGGCGGGGGGCGTGCGGGTCGAGCGTCTCCTTCGAACCGCCGCCCTGGAACACCGCGCGCAGCCGCCCGCCGTGTCGTGGGGCGGCCGGCGGGGTGTCTGGCGGGGCGCCGCAGGCACCGACCACCACGACACCTGCCGCGGCCGCGGCTCCGGTGAGCAGCGCGCGACGGGAGAGGGGCATGGAACGTCAGTCTGCGGCCAACACCGCAATATCGCAACAGATATGCAGATGAGACGTATGTGCGACAGTGCGGTGACGGGTCGACGGGGACCGGCGCAGGGCTAGAGGCTGCGGGTGGCGGCGAGGCTCAGCGTGCCGTCCGCGGTGTGGTGCACCGTCGCCTCGATCCGGTAGACCTCGCGGAGCATGGCCTCGGTGATCACCGACGACGGTGGGCCGCCGGAGTGGACGGACCCGCCGTGCAGCACCACGGCGTGGTCGGCGAACCGGGCGGCGAGGCCGAGGTCGTGCACGGTGATCAGGACGGCGGCCGGCTGGGTCCGGGCGATCTGCCGGATCAGCGTCAGGATCTGCAGCTGGTTGCGCAGGTCGAGGTTGCTGGTGGGCTCGTCGAGCAGCATGACGTCGGGCCGCCGCACCACGGCCTGGGCCAGGCTGACCATCTGCCGCTGGCCGCCCGAGAGGTCGGAGATGGGTCGGGTGGACAGGCCGTCGAGCCGCAGCTGGGCCAGGGTGTGCCCGATCTGCTCGATCACCTCCCGGCTCACCCGCCCGCTCAGCTGCTTCTGCCGGGCGAGCAGGACGGCCTCGAACACGGTGATCGAGCTGGCCGGCGGCGTCTCCTGCGGCGTGTACAGGATGCGGTCGCCGGCCGAGCGGCCTCGGCGGAACCAGCCGCGCGGTGGCCCGTCGTCGGCCGCCGCGTCCCGGGAGTCGCCCTCGGCGATCCGGACCGACCCGGACGCGTCGTGAATGCCGGCGATGCACCGCAGCAGCGTCGACTTCCCGGTGGCGTTCGGGCCGATGAGCGCCGTGACCTCGCCGGACCGGACCCCCGGCAGGGTGATGTCCCGCAGGACCGGCGTCGTCCCGTAGCTGAAGCTCAGGCCGTCGACGTGCAGCGCTAGGACCACAGCTGCCTCCGCTTCGACAGGATGAGGACCAGGAAGAGCGGAACTCCGACGATCGAGGTGATGATCCCGACCGGGATGATCACCCCCGGGACCAGCAGCTTGCTGACCAGGGAAGCGCCGCAGAGCAGCGCCGCGCCGCTCAGCAGCGAGGCGGGCAGGAACTGCCGCTGGTCCTCACCGACGAGCATCCGCGCGATGTGCGGGCCGACCAGGCCGACGAACCCGATCGTGCCGGCGAGCGCGACCGCCGTCGCGGCGAGCAGGGACACCCCGATCAGCACCAGGACGCGGGTCCTCTCCACGGCCACGCCCAGCGAGCGGGCACGGTCGTCGCCCAGCCGGAACGCGGTGAGCGTCCACGACGCGCGGGCGAACAGCGGCAGCAGGACGCCCAGCGTGACGGCGAGCAGCCCGATCTGCGGCCAGGTGGCCCGGCCGAGGCTGCCCAGCGTCCAGAACACCACCTGCTGGAGCTGGGCCTCGGAGGCCACGTACTGCATGAGCGAGAGCAGGGCGGTGAACAGGAAGACCATCGCGATGCCGAGCAGGATCATGGTCTCCGTGCTCGCGCCCCGGACCAGGCTGAAGCTCAGGATGACCCCGCAGGCGATCATGGCGAAGATCCAGGCGCAGCCGGCGGTGCCGAACACCGCCCCCAGCGGGACCGCGGACACCCCGACGATCACGCTCAGCGCGGCGCCGAAGCCCGCGGCGGCGGAGATGCCCAGCGTGTAGGGCTCGGCGAGCGGGTTGTTGAGGATCGTCTGCATCTCGGCGCCGGCGACGGCCAGGGAGCCACCTACCAGCACCCCGGTCACCGACATCGGCATCCGGATGTTCCACACGATCTGCCGGGTGGTTTCCGGGGCGTCCCACGGCGCGAAGCAGGCCCGCAGCAGCTCGCCGAGGCCCATCGCGCTGTTGCCGACCCCGACGTCGGCCAGGAACAGCGCCGCGGTGAGCACGACCAGGGCGGCCACGACGAGCCGACGCCGGGCGACCATCGAGCGGTACGCGCGGGTGGCGCCGGCCGCCTGGTCGACGAGGTCGTGGTCTCCGGGCCGACCGTTCTCCTCCGCCGTGGCGACCGGTCCCCCGGGCGAGCCGCCGGTCACGCCGTCCCCGTCCAGAACGTGCCGCTCGGCGCCACCGGCAGGAACTTCTGGTGCAGCTCGCGGATCGAGGCGTCCGGGTCGACGTCGGGGAACAGATCCGGGTGCAGCCACTTGGCGAACCACTCGACGGCGAGGAAGTTGTAGGGCGAGTCGTAGAAGTGGTGCCAGACCACGTAGGCGCGGCGGTCCTGGACGGACCTCAGCCGCGGGAAGCCCGCCTGGCGGTCGATCACCGCGCGCCACTGCGACTGGGCCTGCGCGGGTGCCTCGTTGTAGCCCAGCGGTACGAACCCGCCCTGCGCCGCCGGGGTGCCCGGAGCCCAGTCGGCGCCGGTCGCGATGACCACCGCCGGGTTCCTGGCCAGGACCGTCTCCGGGGAGATGCTTCCCTGCCTGGTCGAGAGCAGGCCGTCGGCGAGGTTGGTGCCGCCGGCGAACGAGACGAGCGCGCCGAGGTTGGACCGGGCGAACGACGAGCAGCACTCGAAGTACCCGGGTGCCCGCCACAGGAAGGTGTCCGTGGGCGGCTCGCGGGACGCGTCGAGCCGGGAGCGGACGGTGCCGACGACCGACTGGTAGTGGGCGGCGAAGTTCTCCGCCTCGGCGTCCCGGCCGGTCAGCCTGCCCATCAGCCGCACGCTGGGGACCGTGTTCTTGAGCGGGTCGAGGAAGTAGTCGACGACGACGGTCGGGATACCGGCGTCCTGAAGGCGGCCGATGGTCCCGGCGTCCTGGGCCGCCTGGAAGTTCGCCGCGCTGACCACGAACACGTCAGGGTGCAGGCTGATCGCCTGCTCGACCGAGAACGACCCGTCGTAGAGCTGGCCGGTCATCGGAATTCTGGCCATCTGCGGGAATTGCCGCAGATAACGCTGGTAGGTGTCCGGGTCGTTCTGCTGCAGATCGTTCGGCCACCCGACGATTCCCGCGGTGGGGTCGCTCTTGTTGAGAATGGCCGTGGTGTAGAGCATCCGCGCGCCGTCGAGCAGAATTCGCGGCGACGGCACCCGGAGCGTCACCTGGCGGCCGAGCACGTCGGTGACGGTGGTCTCGCCCGGTGCCGGCGCGCCGGCCGACGACGGTGCCGAGGGCGCGCAGGCCGCCACGGCCGACGCGACCAACACCGCCAGCACCAGGCACGCGGCTCGGACGAGTCGACTCGGGGACCGGCGTTGCGCGGGGGAGGGGACCGGTAACCACATAGGTTGTGCTTACCTACGAAACCGGCACGGGGCAAGCCAGGGGTGGGTCAGGTCACCGCTCAGCCGCGCGTCGAATCCTCGATGTCCGCCGCATTCGCGCTGCTCGGCGCCCTTTTCTGATTAACTCTCAGCGAGAACTCAATTAGGGCAGCCTTGCTTATCTCCGCTCGCGCTGGTTAACGTGTTTCCCGTACAGCAGCCCTCGATGGCCGGCGCGACCGAGACCACCCCCGCCGCCGTCTCGCGCACATTCCGACGTTCACCAGCCCGGCACCGGTGTGCCGGGCCGCTCGGTGCGGCCAGGGGCGGCCGAACGGACCCCGGAGGTGACCAGGACCGGTACCCGCACGACCCGAATCGCCCGATGAGCCAGAAACCGCAGATTGTGAGGCCCGTTCGTGAGTCAGCCGGAGCTCTACCTGTTCACCCGCAGTGATCTCGCCGAAGTGGACATCAGCCCCTCGGAAGTGATCTCCGCCGTGCGCGAGGGGTACCTGGCACTGGCCCGGGGCGACTCCCGGTGCCCGACGAAACTCATGATGCCGTTGCCGGTGGTCGAGAGGGACGCCGTCTGCTACTCGATGCTCGGGTACGACGCGAACTCGCAGCAGGTGGGTTTCAAGACGTCCTACCGGCAGGGCAACGACACCCGCGACAAGTACTACACGGTCATCAGCCTCTACGACGACACCACCGGGATGCCGTTCGCACTGATGGACTGCGACCGGGTCGGCGCTTCCCGCACCCCGGCGACGACCGCGCTGATCGCCGAGGCGTGCGCGAAGCCGGACGCGCGGTCGGCGCTGATGATCGGGACCGGTGTGCAGGGGCACAACACGCTGCCCTACCTGCTGACCGTGCTGCCCCAGCTGGACCGGCTGATGCTCTACGGGACGCATCCCGACGGCATCGCCGCCTGCACCGACGTGCTGAAGCGGTACTTCCCGGACCGCGAGCTCGAGCTCGTGTCGGACGTGCCGGAGGCCGTCGCCGAGTCGGACATCACCGTGGTCGCCTCCGGACGCGCGTCGCACCCCAAGGTGCAGTCCGCCTGGATGAAACCGGGGGGCCTGATGATCTCGGTGTCCAGCAAGGGTGTCGCGGACGCCGCGCTGCGCCAGGCCGACTACGCGCTGGCCACCAGCGAGGGCCAGCTGGGGGTGACCGGGTCCCGGTTCGCCGACGCGGACGGCAACGCCACGATCGACGCCGAGTTCCCGGACGTGCTCGCGGGCCGGGCCCCGGGCAGGCGGTCGGCGACCGACCGGGTCTTCGCGTTCAGCAGCGGGATGGTCATCACCGACATCCCGGTCGCGCACACTCTGGCCACCCGGGCGATCGCCGAGGGCCGAGGGCAGCGGGTGCGACTGTGGAGCTGACCGCGCCGACGATGTCGCTGCCCGCGGCCGAACCACCGTGGGCGCACCGGATGCGTGCCGACCCCCGGCTCCTCGGCGACATCGCGCACGCGGTGGGCGGGCCCTTCCACGTGCTGCACCCGGAGACCTTCGCGGCCAACCTCGCGGAGTTCTCCGCCGAGCTGGCCGGCGCGGGCGTCACCGGCACCGTCTACTACGGGAAGAAGGCGAACAAGTCGGGCTGCTGGCTGCCCGCCTGCGCCGGGGCGGAGCGGGCCGGGGTGGACGTCGCCAGCGTGCCGGAGCTGGTGCACGCCCTGGAGTTCGGCGTGCGGGGGGAGGACCTGGTGGTGACCGGGGCGGCGAAGAGCCAGGACCTGTTGCGGCTCGCGGCCCGGCACCGCTGCCTGGTGGCCGTGGACGCGTTGGACGAGCTCGAGCGGGTGATCGCGCTGGCCGGTGCCGACAGGCCCTTCCGGCTGCTGCTGCGGGTGCTGCCGGAGACCAACCCGCACAGCCGCTTCGGGCTGGACCCGGCCGAGCTGCAGGTGGCGCTGCGGCGCTGCGTGCAGGAGCGGCGGTGGATCACCATGGAGGGGTTCTCCTTCCACCTGAGCGGCTACCAGGTGGCACCCCGGGTCGCGCTGGCCGCCGAGCTGGTCGAACGGTGCGTCGCCGCCCGGGCCGACGGCCTGGTCGCGGACTCGGTGTCGATCGGCGGCGGGTTCGCGGTGAGCTACCTGGACGGGCCCACCTGGCGTCGGTTCACCGCCGACCGGCGGGACTCCTGGTTCCACGCCGGCAAGACGTTCAGCCACTTCTACCCGTACCACCAGTCGCCGACCGGCGCGGACATGCTGCGCGAGATCCTGGCCGGCCCGGCGGCCGGCGGGCGGGGCAGCCTGCGCGCGCGGCTCGCTGAGACCGGCACCCGGCTGCTGCTCGAACCGGGGCGGGCGCTGCTCGACGGCGCCGGGTTCAGCGTGTTCCCGGTGCAGGGGTTCAAGCGCCGGGGCGACTACGGGATCGTCACCGTGGGCGGCCTGAGCGCCAGCGTCTCCGAGCAGTGGAAGGGCAGCGAGTACCTGCCCGATCCGGTGCTCTGGCCGGCCGACGGCCGGGGCGATCCGGTCCCGGCGTGCGTCGGCGGCGCCAGCTGCCTGGAGTACGACATGGTGACCTGGCGCAAGGTGCCCTTCCCGAGGGCGCCCCGGTACGGCGACCTGCTCGTGTACCCGAACACGGCCGGCTACCAGATGGACAAGAACGAGACGGAGTTCCATCAGCTCCCGCTGCCGGCCCGGGTCGTGGTGTCGCAGGACCGGTCCCGGCTGCGCTGGCGGCCGGACGGGGCCCGGCGGTGAACCGGACCCGAGGGAAAGCGCGGAGGGGGAACATGGACAACCGGCCGCTGGAGAACATCGTCACCCGGGTGTCGGACCTGATCGGACGCACCCCGCTGCTCGAGCTGTGCGCGACCGGATCGGGCAGCCGGCTGCTGCTGAAGCTCGAGCAGTTCAACCCGACGGGCTCGACGAAGGTCCGCATGGCCAAGCAGATGATCGCCGATGCGGAGACCGGCGGGCTGCTGCCACCGGGCGGCCACATCGTGGAACCCACGTCGGGCAACACCGGGCTCGGGCTGGCCCTGGTGGCCGTCGAGCGCGGTTACCGGTTCACCGCCGTCGTCGACCACCACGCCTGCGTGGACAAGCTGCGCGCGATGGCGGCCATGGGGGCGGAGCTGGTGTACGTGGGCGACGAGGGGGCCGGTGGCCCGCGCTCGGTGGAGCGCCGCCGGGTGGCCGACGAGCTCGCCACGGCGCTCGGTGCCTACCGGCCGGACCAGCACAACCACCCGGGCAACCGGGCCGGCTACCGCGAGCTCGCGCACGAGCTGCTGGCCGACGTGTTCGGCGACATCGACTACCTGATCAGCCCGGTGGGAACCGGGGGCTCGCTGTGCGGGACCGCGAGGGAGCTGCGGGACCTCGGTTCGGGGGTGCGTACGGTCGGCGTGGAACCGACCGGGTCGATCATCTTCGGCGCACCGGCCGGGAAGTACTGGCAGACCGGGAGCGGGAGCCCGGCCGGGTTCCCGGTGGGGACGAACGTGGACTACTCGGTGATCGACGAGGGGGTGCAGGTGCCGGACGCCGAGGCGTTCGCGGCCGCCCGGGTGGTGGGCAGGCGCACCGGTCTGATGATCGGCGGCTCCACCGGCGGCGCGCTGTACACGGCGCTGCGCAGGCTGGCGACGCTGACCGCCGGCAGCACCGTGGTGACGCTGGTGTGCGACGCGGGGGAGAAGTACCTGGACACGGTGTTCCACGACGACTGGATGCGGGAGCACGACCTGCTCGATCCGGCGGCGGAGCAGCGGGTGCACGAGCTGCTCGACGAGTACATCGCGCCGGTGCCGTCGCCGCGCGGCGAGGTGGTCGGGACGGGGTTCCTGGTATGAGCCTCACCCCGTTCCTCCGCCAGGCCCGGCCGCTGCTCGCGGTCGCCTGGCCGATCGCCGGTATCCAGCTCGCGCAGGTGGCGCTGACCACGACCGACCTGGTGATGATGGGCGCGCTGAGCATCGGCGCGATCGCCGCCGGCGGGTTGGCGATCACCCTGTACAACCAGCTGCGGACGATGTGCGTCGGGGTGGTCACCGCCGTGGGCAACCTGGTGGCGGGCGCCGCCGGCCGGGGCGAGACCCGCTCCGGCGGCGAGCAGCTCGACCGGCGGGCGACCGAGGAGGTCCGCCAGGTGGCGAGGTCCGCCTTCCTGGTGGCCACCCTGGTCGGCCTGCTCGGTGGGGCGGTGCTGGTCGCGCTGAGCTGGGCGCTGGGCTTCTTCGGGCAGAAACCCCAGGTGCTGGAGCTGGCCCGGCCCACGATGCTGGCGCTGGCCCCCGGCCTGGTGCCGATGCTGTGGCTGAACGTGCTGCGGCAGGTCGCCGTCGGCATGCGCCGGCCGGGTTCGCTGCTCGGCGTCACCATCGTCTCGGTCGCGGTCAACGCGGCCCTGGACGGCGGGTTCGCCTACGGCTGGTTCGGGTTCCCGGTGCTCGGGCTGCCCGGCATCGGGCTGGCCACCACCGTCGTGCAGCTGCTCAACTTCCTGGCGTTCCTGTCGATCCTGCGCCGCGACCGGGTGCTCGCCCCGCTGCTGTCCGTGCAGGCCTGGAAAGCCGACGCCGGCACGGTCCGCGAGATCGTGCGGCTCGGCGTGCCGATCAGCCTGACCTACGGCTCCGAGGCGGGCATCACCTCGGTCGCCACCCTGATGATGGGCAGCTTCGGCCCGGTCGCGCTCGCCGCGCACAACGTGGTCAACCAGCTGGCCTACATCGTCTACCAGCTCAACATCGGGCTGTCCCAGGGCTCGTCGATCCTGGTGAGCAGGGCGGTGAGCCAGCACAACCGGGGCGAGGCCGGCCGGATCGCCCGGACCGCGCTGACCGTGGGCGCGGTGGCGATGACCGGTGTCGGCATCGTCTACCTGGCCCTGCCGACCGTCGTGATCCGGCTGTTCCTGGAGCGCAACGCGAGCGCCGCGGTGGTGTCGGTCGCGGCCACCCTGCTGGTGTTCGGGGTCTGCCAGCAGTACCTGAAGGGCGCGCAGAACATCGGCGTGGGCCTGCTGCGCGGCCTGGGCGACACCAAGAGCGGCTTCCGGATGACCCTGATCGGCTACTGGGCGGTCGGCACCCCCGCCATGCTGCTCTGCGGGTACGGGCTGGGGCTCGGGGCACCGGGGATCTGGATCGGCCTGTGCGCGGGCTTCGGCGCGACCGCGGTGCTGCTGCTGCGGCGGTTCGCCGGCGACCTGCGGGTGCCCGAGTCCGTACCGAGCCCGTCCTGAGCAGGACACGAACGGGTGATGCCCGGTGGGTGCGACATTGTCGGCCCGCCGGGCCGGGTAACGACGTCGATGGCCAAGAAATCCCGTAGCGAGCCGCCGGTCACGATGCCGGGCGCGGTCCGCGCGCGGGTCGTGATCATTGTGCGGATCGCCCTCGTCGGTCTCTCGCTGTTGATAATGCTGCTGTCGCATCCAGCCGGGAGTTAGTGGAACGAGCGCGGAAACCGGCATGATCGGACGTCCTGCGATTCGGGACAGCCCCGGTGCATCGGCCGGGCGGCAGTACGATGTACCGGCATGGCGACCCAGATCCAGCTGCTGTTCAAGACCGCTACCCAAGTTCACCGCGGCGCCTGGGACGACGTCGACGACGAGTTCGAGCAGGCCGATGCCGTCAGCCGGCAATCCAAGGTCAATGAGCTCGTCAAGGATATTTTCAGCGGCAAGTCGCTGGTCTCGTACGTGACGTCCGACGGTACCTACCGGGCGATCAACCACGTGGCGATCGAATGGGTCGACATCAAGCTGCGGACGAAGATCTAGCCGTTCCCGGCCGAGGTGGGGCCCCGGCCCGCGTGCTCGGCGAGGTCGCGCTGCTTCTCCCGCTCGATCAGCTCGGCGAGGATCGCGCGGTCGTAGCGGCGCTCGGCGGTGGCCGCCCGCTCCCGCGCCTTGACGAGGTCACGGACCGCCTGCTCGCGGCCCGTGCGCAGCTTCGACTGGTACTCCAGGGTCGCCTCGATCGACCGGCGCAGCGCGTCGGCGCGCTCCGGCGTCTCCCCGAGCTCGGCCCGCAGCGCAGCGGTGCGCCCCGCGCTGAAGGTGAGTTCGACGTCCAGCCGGCCGACCTCCTCGGTGGCGGCCTGCGCGGCCTGCCGGGCCGTCCGCAGCTTCGCGCGGCGCCGGGCCAGCCGGGTTGATGACCCGGTCACGGTGCCTTCCTCTCGTTGGACGGCCGCGGGGCCGCCCGGGTTGCCGACGGATGTCTCTACCGGTGTGCGCGCTCCCGGGTGACCGCCGAGCGGAAGCGCTGCTGGGCGCCCTGCTTGCTCGTTCCGTACACGCGGCCGATCTCGCTCCAGGTCCACCGGAGCTCGCGCAGCTCCACCACCAGCTCGAGCTCCAGGGCCTCGGCGGCCAGCCGCAGCTCCCGTGCCGAGGCCAGGGCCTCAAGCGGGCCGGTCGCCGACTCCACCGCGTCCACTCCGCGCCGTAGCTGCTTGAAGATCCCCTTCCGCACCATCGGTCAAGAATATCTTGACGACGAGGTCAATCTACCATTGACGCCAGTCAACGTCATATTGACAGTGGTCAAGCCGGTGTTGACACCGCTCCCGCGGTGCCACCCGGTGGCCGGCGCACGTGCCGGCGCGGGGCGGTCACCGCACGTAGCTGGTCATCGTGACGGTGGTGCCCCCGTCGCCGGAGTCGATCGTCCGCCAGTCGGTGCACGCCTCGATCATCCGCAGCCCGCGTCCCCGGAACCCGGGGTCGCGCGGGGCCGGGCGCCACACCCCGTGGTCGATCACCCGCACGGTCACCCACCGGGAACCGTCCACGGCGTGGATGCAGCCCGAGTCGATCACCACGTCGCCCGGCGCCTCGGCGTCCCGGTACGCGTGGTCGACGGCGTTGGTCACCGCCTCGCTGACGGCCAGCACGAGGTCCTCGCGCCGCGCGACGGGCAGCCCCTGGTCGGCGAGCCACCTGGCCAGCGCGTGACGGGCTTGCGACGGGGCGGAGGAGTCGGCCGTCAGAACCTGCCGCGTGACCGTCCGCGGTGCGTCAACCACGGGCAGAATCACCTGTCCTCCAACCGATCAGCACAATCACGAGATCACTTCTGGTACCCGGAGCGATGGGCCGACAAACGGTGCTGTCAGTCGATCGGGTGGAGCCGGGCGCCAGGTGGTGCCGGGCGCCGGTCCGCCGGCCGGCACCCGGGTCACTCGAATGACCGGCGCGCGGCAACGTCCGCTGCACCACGCTGAGGCCGGGGCGACCGCTCGGCGCCCCGGACCGATGATCGAGGGGGTCGTGGGGATGGCCGACACGTGTACACACCTGGAGACGGTCGTGGAGACACAGCCGAGCGACGACGGCTGCCACGAGTGCCTGCGGGACGGCGGCCGCTGGGTCCACCTGCGGATCTGCCAGTCCTGCGGGCACGTGGGTTGCTGTGACAGCTCACCGGGCCGGCACACCACCGCCCACCACCACGAGACGGAGCACCCGCTGGTGCGCTCGTTCGAGCCGGGGGAGGACTGGTTCTTCTGCTACCCGGACAACGTGGCTTTCGAGGTCGACGGCGCGCCCCCGGCGCCCTCCCACCCCTGACCCGGCGGCCGGTCGCCTCGGCTACTTGAGCCCGACGACCATCGAGTAGGGGCCGGCCAGGTGCTGGAGGTACGTCTGCCGGAACCCACCCCAGTCGTGCAGGATCTGGCACTGAGCAGCGTCTCGGCTCCCCAGAACGCGCTGCCCAGCGCGAGGATCCGGTCCGGGACGGGGCCGGCCGCCGTGGTCGTCGTGGTGTCCCTCGGGTCGCCTGCGCCGGGGCGGCAAGGGGCGAGAAATGTACTCCGACCCGGCACCGCCCGGTACGGCTCGACGGGCGATCCGGACACCCGGTGACCACCGCGATCGACCTGGTCCGGCGACCCGGCGTCAGGTCGGCTCGCGGTACGACCGGGAACCCACCGGGTCCGCCAGCCCAGCCCCGGAGCCGGCGTCCGGGCCGGTGTCGGCGGGGTCGGGCAGCGCGGTGCGCACCTCGGCGTCCGCCTTCCGCCGCTGCACCGCCCAGTCCTCCAGGGTGGCCCGGGTGGCCGCGTCCAGGTGGCGCACGCCGGTGAGGTCGAGTTCCACCTCCGGCTCGTGCGGCACCTCCTCGAGGGAACGCAGCAGGTGCGGCAGCCGCAGGAACGTGGCGTTGCCGCGCAGCCGGACCCGCGCGCGCCCCTCGTCGTGCCACCAGTCCACGGTGACGTGCGACAGCCGCCAGGCCACCAGGCAGATGGCCAGCCCGAGGCCGATCAGCACGCCGGTGAGGAGGTCGACGCCGAAGATGGTCGCCGCGGTGACGAAGGTGATGGCGGCCTCGGCCCGGTCGTGCCGCGCCGAACGCACCAGCTTGCCGGGGTCGACCAGCTTCCAGCCGGCGTGCACCAGCAGTGCGGCCAGCGCCGCCAGCGGGACCAGGCCGAGCAGCTGGGGCAGCGCCACCGCGAACAGCAGCAGCCACACACCGTGCAGGATCCGGGCGGCCTTGGTCCGCGCGCCCGCCTGGACGTTCGCCGCGCTGCGCACGATCACCGCCGTCATCGGTAGCGCGCCGAACACCCCGCTGACCACGTTGCCGGTGCCCTGGGCGACCAGCTCGGCGTTGTACCGGGTGGGCGGGCCGTCGTGCAGCCGGTCCACGGCGGCCGCGCTGAACAGGCTCTCCGCCGAGGCGACCACGGCGATGGTGAGGATCGTGCCGAGCACCGAGGGGTCGGTGAGCAGCGACGCCTGGGCGAGGCTGGGGAAGTTCAGCGCGTCGGCGATCGAGCCGACCTCGACCCGCGCGACCGGCAGCGCGAGCACCGCCGTGACCGCCGACGCGACGAGCACCGCGACCAGCGAGGCCGGGACGGCCCGCGGCCGGCGCGGCAGGCGTGGCCACATCACCAGCACGGCCAGCGTCAGCGCGCCGAGCAGCGCGGAGAAGGTGGTGCCGTCGCGGCTGCCGATGCCGGTGACCAGCGCGGGCAGCCGGGCGATCTTGTCCCACATCTCGGGCGGCTGCGTGCCGCCGAACAGCGGATAGACCTGGCCGATGATCAGCACCAGGCCGATGCCGGCCAGCATGCCCTGCACCACGGCGGGCGAGATCGCCTGGAACCAGGTGCCGAGCTTGAGCGTGCCGAGCAGGATCTGGATCAGGCCGGCGCCGAGCACCAGCACCCCCAGCGCGGCCAGGCCGTGCCGGGCGACGGCGTCGGCCACCAGCACGGTCAGGCCCGCGGCCGGGCCGCTGACCTGCAGGCCGCTGCCCGGGAGCGTGCCGGCCACCAGGCCGCCGACGATGCCGGTGACGATCCCCAGCTCGGGCGGAGCGCCGGAGGCCACGGCCACGCCGACGCACAGCGGCAGGGCGACGAGGAAGACCACCAGGGAGGCGCCGAAGTCGGGCAGCAAGGTCTTCGGGAGGCGACTCAGCACGGCGCGCACCTCCCGGGGAGGTGCGGATGGCCGGGTTTCTGGGCGCGCGCGGGCGCCACGCGGTCGTACCGGATCACGTGGGTCTCGCTTTCGGGTCTCTGGGTCGACGTCGGCCGGGTCGCCGTCCGGTGCGGACGGCGAGCGGCGTCCTCAGAGCCGAAAGACCTGGAGCGTCGCCGGGCTGCGCGCGTCCGTGCGGGCGGGCGCGCCAGGGCCGGGAGCGGGGGGCCGCCCGGCGCGGGTCGGCGTCGAGGCGGGGATCCCTCCGGTGTCCGCCCGGGGAACATCGCGGGGTGCGTCGCGGGCGGCGGACCGGAGCGACCGGCTGGAGCGACGGACCGGGGCCGGCATCTCGTCGCCCGGCTGGCCGTCACCGGCCAGCTGGGTGGCGGCCGAGGTCGACGCGGCGGGGCTCGCGGGAGCGTCCCCGAGGATGCCCAGCAAGGCACCCAGCACCGCCAGCAGCAGGCCGGCCACAGCCACGGCGGGCCGCCGTGGCGAGGCGGAGCACCACAAGACGCTCGATCCCTCCCCCGAGGCGGGCTCTCACCGGTCCGCATGAACGATACCGATTCGATCGCTGCCACGCCCTGTGACGTCGCTTGCTCGCGCCGTGGCTGTGGCTGCCCGGGGGTGCGTTGTCCGAGGTCAGACCGTGTGGCCGGGCCGGGCTAGTGGGCCGGCTCGGCCGCGCTCGACCGGCGCAGGGTGGACGCGCCGACGGCACCGACGACGATCAGCCCGATGCCCAGCCACACCGGTCCGGCGGCGAAGATCAGCGCGATGACGCCGGTCGGCACCAGGTAGCCGAGCACCTTCGCGAGGAAACTGGCGACCGGCGGGACCGGCTCCGGGGGCGCTCCGGGGTCGCCGTCGTTGTGGGCGCGGGCCGAGGCGTAGTCCGGGTACCAGAGGGTGAACTGCAGCGCGACCAGCGACGCGAACACTTGGATGATCCACCCTGTCCACAGGTTGTCGGGGTCGCGCAGCACGGCGTCGCCGTAGAACCCGGCGATCGAGGACACCAGGAACGCCAGGCCCCACACCCCGGTGATCAGATAGTTGATGCGGATGAACACCGGGGAGGTCCAGTAGGCCGGGTCGACCTCCTCCCTGGCGTACTGGATGGTGAAGGGCACCCGGAAGGCCATCGAACCCGCGACCACCAGGACCAGGGCCAGGTTGGCCAGCTCCCCGAACCAGACCTCCATCCAGCGCAGCGTCGCCGGAGAGGCCAGCAACGCCATCACCAGGAAGGCCGCGAAGGCGACGACGTCGACCACCGCGAGGATCTTGGTGCTGCGCTTCAGCACCTTGTCCGCGACCAGGAACGCGATCGACAGCACCAGTGCCACCGCGGAGGCCATCGCGAGACGGCCCGGTCCTTCCAGGACGGCCAGCACGATCCACGGCGCGAACCCGATGAACGGGTTGCCGACCACCTTGGCCAACACCGTCCGCCGTCCGCCGTCCGGCGTCGCCTCGGCGTGGTCCGTGCCGGCCGCCGCCGGGCCACGATCCGTGTCGTCAGCCGCCGGAACGTGATCCGTGCCGTCCGCCTGTGGGGTCACCGACATCGCCGAGCTCCTCTGCATTCGCCGCGCTCACGCTGGCGCGCTCGTCGAGTGTGCCGACGTTTTCCGTTGTGTCACCTCGGCATTCGGGCTAATTCCGGAGCGCAGCGGCGCCGTCACGGTGAATCACCGTGCCGGCGCGGGTCGACGGCACCGCCGCCGGCGCGTCGCCCACGCCGCGGTCCCGACCCGAGGGCGGCGGCCAGCGCGGCGCCGTGGATGTCGGCGCGGGCGAGCAGGAACACCGTGGCCGGCACCGTCACCGCGGCGGCCACCCGTCCCGCGGTGATCGGTGCGGGCAGCCGGCCCGCGTCGGCGAGGTTGGCCGGCGGCACCACGGCCGCGCACAGCACCGCGACCAGCGCCGCCGACCCGACGGACCCGCCGACGAGCCAGCAGGGCCAGAACGCGACGGCGATCGCCGTGCCCCGAGGGCGCTCCGGCCCGTCAGCCGGCCCGGCGGGCTGCCCGTCAGCCGGCCCGGCGGGCTCGGGTCGGGCCGGACCGGGGCCGGCCGGTCCGTCGGCGGGCTCGGCTGCCAGGGGCGGGGAGGTCGCCAGGGGGACGACGAGCTGCCCGGCCAGCCCGCGGACGGCCACAGGTGGTGACGGTCACCAGCAGCACCGCCGCGGTGAGCACCGGGCGGGGCCGGCCCGGCAGCGCTCGCACCGCCCGGGCGGATCAGACGATGGTGAGCGAGTCCAGGAACCGGGTGCCGAGCTCCTGGTCGCCGTGCAGCTTCACGTCGCAGTCCCGCCAGGGCCGGCGCCGGGTGCCCCAGGCGGGGAACTCCTCGGTGCGGCCGGCGATCCGGGCCGCCACCGACGGGTCGCCGCCCGGGCGCACCCGCAGGCCGCCGTCGCCGGCGGGGGAGACCAGCCAGGTGGCGCCGCCCGGGCCGTCGAGGGTCAGTGCGACCGGCCGGTCCAGCCAGCTCAGCGACGCCGCGCTCATCTGCTCGAGCCCGGCGAGCATCCACTCCAGGACCACGGCCATTCGGTTGTCGTCGGTCGCCGGGGCGGGGCGGTCGAGCACCGGGAGGATGTCGTGCGCCTGGTGTGTCCAGTGGTCGAAGGTCAGGGCACTGGCCAGCAGCGTGACCGGGTAGCTGCCCAGCTGGCCGAGCCGGATCTTCAACCGTCCGGCACCGGGGAGCCGGGCGGTCGCGGCCTGCATCCGGACGAACCGGGGGCTCCACCGCTCGTACTCGGCGAGCACCAGGTGCGGCGGCCAGGAGCGGCGCTGGTCGGCGTCGGCGTCGTTGGACCCCTCCACGTCGTCGGACCGCATCAACCCGATCAGCCACGGCGTGAACGAGCCGTGGCAGGCGGCGGACAGGTGTGCGACGACCTCCTGCACCCGCCAACCCTGGGCGGCGCTGGGGGTGTGCCACTCCTGCTCGGACAGCGTGCGGGCCAGCGCCAGCAGCGACTCCGTCTCGGCGCGCAGTGCGGCGACCCTGTCCAGGGCGTGGGGGCTGATCGCGCTGGTCACAGAGTCCTCCGCGGGGTCGTGGCGAGGTGCGCGGAGCCTACCGGTGCCCGGGTCGGGCGCCGCGCGCGGCGCGCTCGTGGCCGAACGTCTTGTCCGGGGAGGTGCCGCGCGCATAATCTACGCTGGATTAAAGAACGTCGGGGTGGGGAGCGTGCATGACGGGCCCGGTCGAGCAGCGGCGCGCGGACCTGGAGGCCCGCTACCCGTCCTGGCGGCCGACCACGCTGGACGGTTTCCTGGACCGGTGTGCCGCCGAGTTCCCCGACCGGCCCCTGGTGATCACCGATGACCGCGCGGTGAGCTACGCGGAGACCGCCGACTGGTCGGTCCGGCTGGCCGACGGGCTGGCCGCGCTCGGGGTGCGCCGGGGCGACCGGGTGGGCATGCTGATGGCCAACTATCTGGAGTTCGCGCCACTGAAGTTCGCCATCGCCAGGGCGGGCGCGGTGGCCGTGCCGTTCAACTACCTGTACCGCACCGACGAGCTGGCCTACGTGCTGCGGCAGTCGCGGTGCGGAGTGCTGATCACCATGACCGGGTTCGCCGGGCTCGACTACCCGGCGATGCTGGACGAGATCGCCCCCGGCTGGGCGGACGGGCCCACCGACGCGCTGCCCGACCTGCGCGCCGTCGTGCAGCTGAGCACCGACCGGCGGGTCCGGGACGGCGTGCGCACCGTCGACGAGCTGGCCGCGTCCGGTGCCGCCCGGCGGGGTGCCTCGGCCGGGCAGCGCGCCGAGCCGGACGCCCTCGGCGACATCCTCTACACCTCGGGCACCACGGGCTCGCCCAAGGGCGTGATGGTCAGCCACGACGCCGTGCAGCGCACCGGCTACGCCTCCGCGCTGACCCGCGCGTTCGAGGACGGCAGGCGGATCCTGTTCTCGCTGCCCTGCTACCACATGTTCGGCTACGTGGAGGGCCTGCTCGCGGCGATGTTCGTCGGCGGCGCGATCGTGCCGAGGCCGTCGTTCTCGGCCGCCGACTACTTCGCCGGCATCGAGCGGCACCGTGCCACCGAGATCCTCTGCGTGCCGACCATGACCGTCGCGCTGCTCGAGCATCCGGACCGGAGCGCGCGGGACCTGTCCTCGGTGTTCGCCATCCTGTCCGGGGCCGCGCCGGCCCCGGCCTGGCTGTGGCGCAAGGTGCGCCACGAGCTGGGCATCACCGAGATCACCACCGGTTACGGCATGACCGAGTGCGGCGGGGCGATGACCATGTCGCTGCCGGAGGACCCCATCGAGCGGCACTCGGAGACCGTCGGGCGGGTGAAGCTGGGCGGGGTGGCCGGGCTGCCCGAGCGGGGCGGGGACATCTGCCGCTACCGGGGCGTCGACCCGTTGACCGGTGAGGCGCTCACCGAAGGCCAGGAGGGCGAGCTCACCTCGCGCGGTCCCACGCACATGCTCGGCTTCTGGGACGAGCCGGCGGAGACGGCCGCGGCGCTGCGCGACGGCTGGCTGTACTCCGGCGACCTGGGTGTGGTCCGCGACGACGGCTACCTGCAGATCACCGGGCGCAGCAAGGAGCTGTACAAGAGCGGCGGCGAGCTGGTGATGCCCAAGGAGATCGAGGAGCTGCTGACCCGGCACCCCGGGGTCAGCCAGGCCTACGCGGTCGGGGTGCCCGACGACCGGTGGGGCGAGGTCGGGTGCGTGTGGATCGTGCCCGAGCCCGGTGCGGACCTCGACGCCGAGACGCTGCTCGCGGTGTGCAGGGGTGCGCTCGCCCGGTTCAAGGTGCCCAGGCACGTGCTGCTGACCTCGGCCGAGGAGCTGCCCACCACACCGACGGGCAAGGTGCAGAAGTTCCGGTTGGCCCGCCTCGCCGCCGAGCGCCTGGCACTGATCTGACCGTTGCCCGCGCCCGTGGTCGACAGACCGGCCGTGGGTGGCGCAGCCGGCCGCGGGCGGCGCAGACCGGCCGTGGGTGGCGCAGACCGGCCGTGGGTGGCGCAGACCGGCCATGGGTGGCGCAGACCGGCCATGGGTGGCGCAGACCGGCCATGGGCGGCGCAGACCGGCCATGGGTGGCGCAGACCGGCCATGGGTGGCACAGACCCTGCAGGGTCTGTGCCACCGGCAACGGGTCTGTGCCGGCGGGAGCGGGGCCGGCGGGAGCGGTGCCGCCGGGAGGGCGCCGGGAGCGGTGATCAGCCGCCGGTCAAGTGCCGGTCAGCCGCTGGCCAGCTGGTCGCGCAGCACGAACTTCTGCACCTTCCCGGACGGGGTGTGCGGCAGCTCGTCGACGAAGAACCAGCGCACCGGGGTCTTGAACGGGGCGAGCCGGTCCAGGCAGTGCTCGGTGAGCCGCTGCTCGAGGTCCTCGGTGGGCGGCCGCCGGGTGGTGAGCACGGCCGCGACGATCTCGCCCCACCGCTCGTCGGGCAGCCCGATCACGGCGGACTCGGCCACGTCGGGGTGGGCGGCCAGCGCCACCTCGACCTCGGCGGGGGAGATGTTCTCGCCGCCCCGGATGATCAGTTCCTTCAGCCGCCCGGACAGGGTGATCATGCCGCGCTCGTCCATCGAGCCCAGGTCGCCGGTGTGCAGCCAGCCGCCCGGGTCGACCGTGGCGGCCGTGGCCTCCGCATCGTCCACGTACTCGATCATCTGGTTGTAGCCGCGGGCGCAGATCTCGCCGGACACCCCGAGCGGCGCGACCTCGCCGGTCTCCGGGTCGACGATCCGCGCCCCGGTGTGCGGCAGCGGGCGGCCGACGCTGGTCACCAGGTCCTCGGCCGGGTCGGAGCGGCGGGTCAGGCTGAGTACGGGCGACAGCTCGGTCTGGCCGTACAGGTTGTGCACCGCCGCGCCGAACGTCTCCCGGACCTGCTCGATCATGGTCCGGGACACGGTCGAGGCGCCGACGAGCACCGTGGTCAGGGCGGGAGCCGCCGCACCGCTGTCGAGCGCCGCGTGCAGCACCGCGTCCAGCACGGTGGGCACGCTCATCAGTACCGAGGCGTGCTCGGTGGTCATCGCGCCGAGCACGGCGACCGGGTCGAACTTCTCGATCAGCACCATGGTGCCGCCGAGGAACGCGGGCCCGAGGGTGGAGATGACGCAGCCGGCGGTGTGGAAGGTGGGCAGCGGCGCCACGGCCACCGCGCCGGGCTCGACCTCGGCGACCAGCATCGTCAGCCGGGCGTTGTTGACCAGCGAGCGGTGTGCCAGCAACACGCCCTTCGGGTTGCCGGTGGTGCCCGAGGTGAACTGCATCATCGCCGGTGACCCCGGGGCCGATCGCTCGTCGGGGCTCACCGCCGTCCCGTACAGCCGGTCGGTGTCGGCCAGGCTGATCACCTGCCGGACCCCGGGCACCGCCCGCGCCACCGAGGCGGCGACCTCGGCCATGTCGTAGTTCCGGGCGCGGTCCGCGTGCAGCAGCACGCTCGCCCCGGACAGGCCCAGCACGTACTCGAGCTCCGCCGGCCGCAGCGCCGGGTTGATCGCCACCAGGGTGACCCCGGCCAGGCTCGCCGCGTACTGCACCAGCGGCCACTCGGCCACGTTCGGCGCCCACAGCGCCACCCGCCCGCCGGGCTCGGTGAGCGCGAGCAGCCGGCCGGCGATCCGGGCGGCCGTGTCCAACAGCTCGGTGTAGGCCCACCGCCCCGCTCGGCCGTCGTGCCCGGTGGCGACCAGCGCCGTCCGGTCGCCGGACCGCTCGGCCTGCTCGCGCAGCAGCCCGCCGACGGTCTGCTCGGCCAGCTGGACCGAGGTGTCCGGTGGCCACTCGGCCCGGTCGATCCGATGCGGCGCCATCAGTAGGAGGCGGGCAGGCCGAGGCTGCGCTGGGCGACGAAGTTGAGCACCATCTCCCTGCTGACCGGGGCGGTCTTGAGCATCCGGGCGACGAACCACAGGTCGGCCAGGCCGTACTCCAGTGCCATGCCGTTGCCGCCGTGGGTCTGCATGGCCTGGTCGAGGGTGCGCAGCGAGGAGTCGGCGGCGGCGAACTTGGCGATGTTGGCCGCTTCGGCGGCGTCGGCGCCCGCGTCGTACAGCTCGGCGGCACGGTAGGCCATCAGCCGGGCCAGCTGGGTGCCGATGTAGGCCTCGGCCAGCGGGTGCGCCACGCCCTGGTGGGCCCCGATCGGCACGTTCCACACCTGGCGGTCCCGCGCGTACCGGGTCGCCTTGTTCAGCGCGTAGCGGGCGATCCCGTTGCTGATGCAGGCGGCGGTGATGCGTTCCGGGTTGAGCCCGGCGAACACCTGGCGCAGGCCGTTGCCGGCGACGCCGATCAGCGCCTCGGGGCCGACGAGCACGTCGTCGAAGAACACCGTGAACTGGTGCTCGGGCTGGCGCAGCGCGGCGTCGATGTGCTGATAGCTCAGCCCGGGGGAGCCGGTCGGCACCACGAACAGCGACAGCGGGTGCCGCCCGTCCTCGCGGGCCTCCGGCAGCCGCGTCACGACCAGCACGGCGTCCGCCTCGTCGATGCCCGAGGTCCAGTACTTGGTGCCGCTGATCCGCCAGCCGTTGCCGTCCGGGCGGGCGGTGGTGGTGATCTGGTGGCTGTTGGAGCCCGCGTCCGGCTCGGTGATGGCGAACGCCATCTTCGTGCTGCCGTCGGCGATGCCGGGCAGCCAGCGCTGCTTGAGCTCGTGGCTGCCGTGCGCGTCGATGATGCTGCCGCAGATCGCCGGTGAGATGACCATCATCAGCAGCGGGCAGCCCTGGGTGGAGACCTCCTCGACGACCACTGCCAGGTCGGCCATCGTGCCGCCGCCCCCGCCGTAGGCCTCGGACAGGTGCACGCCGAGGAACCCGGCGGCGCCGAGGTCGGCCCACAGCTCGGCGGGCTCCTCGTGCCGGTTGGACTTCTCCATGAAGTAGTCGTGGCCGTACTTGCCGGTCAGCTTGGCGACCGCCGCGCGCAGGGCGGCGCGCTCCTCGGTGTCCGAGACGATGGTGGAGCTGTGCATCCGGGGAACCTCCGGTGGCGGTTGCGGGTCGGGCTGGCTGCGGGGCCCGCCGGTCAGTGGCCGGTGAAGCGGGGACGGCGGTGGCCGGTGAACGCGGTGATGCCCTCGTGCGCGTCGGCGGTGGCCGCCGCGGTGACGATCGAGCCCTGCTCGGCGGCCAGCTGCTCGCGCAGCCCGGTGTCGTAGCTGCGCCGCAGCAACCGGCGCATGCCGCCGAGGGCCTGGGTCGGCCCCGCCGCGAGCCCGGCGGCGAGGTCGCGCGCGGCCGACTCCACCTCGTCGGCCGGCACGACCCGGGTGACCAGGCCCCACTCCAGCGCCTCGGCCGCGGTGAGCCGCCGGTTGAGCAGGAACAGCTCCTGCGCCCGGCGCAACCCGACCAGCCGGGGCAGGAACCACGTGTTGCCGCCGTCGGAGGTCAGCCCGAGCCGGGCGTAGCCGACGGCGAACACCGAGTCGGTGGCGGCCACCACGACGTCGGCCGCGCACACCAGGCCGAGGCCGCCGCCGGCCGCGGCCCCGCGCACCGCCACCACCAGCGGGGCGTCCAGCTCGGTGAGCCGCTCCAGCGCACGGTGGTAGTCGTCGATCATCCGGCGCAGCGTGTCGGGCAGCTCACCCCTCGGGGTGTCGGTGAGCATCGCGAGGTCGCCGCCCACGGTGAACATCGGCCCGGCCCCGGTGAGCAGCACCGCCCGCACCGAGGAGTCCCCGGCCAGCCGGGTGGCCACCTCACCCAGGTCGCGGGCCACCGCCGCGTTGATCGCGTTGCCCTGGTCGGGCCGGTCCAGCCGTACCTCGGCCAGGCCGTCGGCGACGTGCAGGGTCAGCGCGCTGAGCCCGGCCCGCCCGGCCGGGGCAGTGGCGGCGCCGGGCGCGGGTGCGCCCGGTCCGGCGGCGGCCGGCGACGTGGCGGCGCTCGGCGCGGCTGCGGCCGGCGACGTGGCGGCGCTCGGCGCGGGTGCGCCCGGTCCGGCGGCGGCCGGCGAGGGTGCGGCTCTCGGTCCGGCGGCGGCCACCCACCGGGCGGTGTCGGTGTACTGCTCGAGCGCGCTGATCCGGCCGCCGGCGACGGTGAGCAGGTGGGCGAAGGCCGCGTCGACCGGCCCGCCGCCGTTGCGGCCGGTGCCGGTGTAGCGCCCGGTGACCAGCAGCCGGCCGTCGGTCAGCGCGAGGAACCGGTCCGGCTCGGCGCGCACCGCGAAGTGCCGGGCGATCGCGCCCCAGCCGTCGCGGCGCATGGCCGCGGCCCCGTCGTGCGTGCCGCCGATCCCGAACGGCATGCCCTCGGCGAGCACCCCGGCGAAGTCGGGCGCCAGCAACGCCTCGAGCGCGGCCCGGTCGCCCTCGCCGAGCGCGGTGTAGAGCCGCCGCGCCAGCTCGGCGGGCGAGGTGGTTACAGCGTGATCAGCCACGACGCCGACCTCCCTTTTCTAACGGCGAGTAAAACACGGACCGGCGACCCCGGTAAAGGGGCTCAGGGCATGGCCGAGCCACCGCCGACGGCGACCACCTGCCCGGTGACCTGGCGGGCGGCCCACTCCGAGGAGATCCAGAGCACCGCGTTGCCGATGTCCTCGGCCGTGGTCAGCCGGCGCAGTGCCTGCGTGCGGACCACCGAGTCGACCTGCTCGGCGGTGAACATCGCGTCCGCGCCGCGCGCCCACACGCTGCTCGCGCCGACCGGTGCGTCGTCCGGCGGCAGCACCAGCCCGGGCGCGACGACGTTGGACCGGATGCCGTGCCGGCCGTGCTCGCGGGCGACCGTCCGGGCCAGCGAGATCAGCCCCGCCTTGGTGGTGCCGTAGATGCCCTGCCGGACGGCGCCGAACGCCGCGTCGCTGGACAGGAAGACGATCGACCCCCGCCCTGCCTCCCGCATCGGGCCGAGGACGGCCTGGGTGCAGTCGATCGCGGAGAACAGGTTGACCTCGAACGTCCGCTGCCACAGCGCGCGGTCGGTCTGCTGGGCGAACCAGCCCGGCTCGCTCCAGCCGGCGTTGTTGACCAGCGCGTCGACGCCGCCCCACCGCTCGAGCGCGCGGGCGGCGACGGTGCCGCCCGCCCCTTCGGCCGTCAGGTCGACGGCGAGTGCGTCGGCGTCGGCGGCGCCCCGGTCGAGCAGCTCACCGCGCACCCGTTCGGCCTGGTCGGCGTCCACGTCCACCACCAGCACCCGGGCGCCCTCCCCGGCGAAGGCGTGCGCGATGCCCCGCCCGATGTTGGCGCCCCCGCCGGTGACCACGACCCGCGCGTCCGCGTGCCCGAGATCCATGCGTCCCTCCGTTATTTTAAGCCAGGTTAGACCGGTGGTGGGTTGTCCCGGCGCGGACCGGGCGACGATCCGGGTGATTGCCGGGCCGGACCGGGGCCGCTAAGGTTTTAATCCAGGTTAAGGAACCGGTCGAGGTTGCGGAACCGTCGAAGCCCGGCGGGCCGCCGCCGGCGAGGGTGAGGGGAGCGCAGCGTGCCGTCCGACGTGGGTGAGCAGCCCGCCCCCGTCCTGACCCGCGTCGAGGACCGGGCCGAGGGGCGGGTGGCGCACATCCTGCTCAACCGTCCCGGGGCGCGCAACGCCATCACCGTCGCGCTGGCGGCCGCCCTGCGCGACGCGCTCACCACGGCTGCGACGGCGGCGGACGTGATCGTGATCCGCGGCGCCGGGGGCAACTTCTGTGCGGGCGGCGACTTCCACGAGGTCTCCCGGCTGCGCGAGCAGGGGCCGGAGGCGCTGCGTCCGCTGTTCGAGACGTTCATCGGCGCCTGCGAGCTGATCGCCGAGCTGCCGGTGCCGGTGGTGGCCGCCGTCGAGGGCTACGCGATGGCCGGCGGTTTCGAGCTGATCCAGTCGGTGGACGTGGCGCTCGCCAGGGACGACGCGGTGCTCGCGGACAACCACGCGAACTTCGGCATGATCCCCGGCGGCGGCGGGTCCCAGCGGCTGCCCCGGATCGTGGGCACCCCGCGCGCGCTGGGCCACCTCCTCACCGGCGACCGGCTCACCGGCGCCGAGGCGGCCGCGTGGGGGCTGGTCTACCGGTCGGTGCCGGCCGACGGCTTCGAGGCCGCGCTGGACGCGCTGCTGGCCAACCTGGCCGGCAAGGACCGGGCGGCGCTGGCCCGGATCAAGCGGCTGGTACGGCACGGCCTGCGCGGGTCGCTCGCCGACGGCCTGGCGATGGAGGTCGAGGCGACCCTGGCCCACCTCGGCGAGGACCGGGCCGGCGCCGGGATCGGCCGCTTCACCGGCCGGTAGCCGTGCCGTGCCGTGCACCGCCGCGCGGACCGAGGGAGACGAGGAGAACCGTGCAGCTGATCGAGACCGGACCGGTCCTGCTGAGCGTGGACGACGACGGGGTCGGGCACCTGGTGCTCAACCGCCCTGAGGCGTCCAACGGGATGGACGTGCCGTTCCTGCGCGCGCTCTACGACGCGGTGATGGCAGCGCACGGTCGGGCCGGGCTGCGCGTGCTGCTGCTCACCGGGGAGGGCGCGAACTTCTGCGCGGGCGGTGACATCAAGACGTTCGCCAGCAAGGGTGAGGCGCTGCCGGACTACCTGCGCGAAGCGACGTCCTGGCTGCAGGTGTGCGTGCAGGGGCTGCTCGGGCTGCAGGCCCCGGTGATCGCCGCGGTGCACGGGTTCGCCGCGGGGGGCGGCGGGTTCGGGCTGGTCTGCGCCTCGGACATCGTGCTGGCGGCCGAGTCGGCGAGGTTCATGTCCGGTGCCACCCGGGTCGGCATGGCGCCGGATGCCGGCTCGTCGGTGACGCTGCCGCAGATCGTCGGCGTGCGGAAGGCTCTGGAGATCTTCCTGACCAACCCCACGCTGACCGCGCGGGAGGCACTGGACATCGGCCTGATCACCCGGGTGGTGGCCGACGACTCGCTGCGCGAGGAGGCGCTGGCACTGGCACGAACCCTGGCCGCCGGGGCTCCGCTGGCCATGGGCGCCACCAAGCGGCTGGTGTGGTCCGGGCTGGGCGGCCGGGTGGAGGCGCAGCTGCCGGAGGAGGCCCGCACGGTCGCGGAGCTGTCCGGCACGGCCGACTCCCGCGAGGGGCTGGCGGCCGTCATCGAGCGGCGCAGGCCCACCTTCACCGGTCGCTGACCGCCGCCCGCGAGCGTCGACCGTCGAGGGCCGCCGGACCAGTCGCCGGGTGCACGCGCCCCGGAACCCGGCCCCGTGTTCCGACTCACCACACGGACGTGGTACCCATTGGTTCATCCGGTCGTATGTCCACGACCGGATGAACCAGCTGGACGAGTGCGCCCAGATTTATGCATTCCAGGGTAATAGTAATCACCATCATGGTCCGCTGACCTGGAGAGGAAGCATCTCATGTCCAACCCAGCCACTGTGGGTAGCGAGAGCAGCACCGGCCGGGGCCAGCACGCAGCGCACAGCATGGAGGCCCGCAACGTCCATAAGGCGTTCGGGTCGTTCAAGGTGCTGCAGGGCCTGAACCTGAACTTCCCCGACGATGCGATCACCACGATCCTGGGGCCGTCCGGTACCGGTAAGAGTGTGTTGATCAAGCATCTGGTGGGGCTGCTGGAGCCCGACGAGGGCGATGTGATGGTGTTCGGCAAGGACATCTGGAAGATCTCCGAGAAGGAGCGCTACG